>NZ_CP028924.1:3997910-4305442 GCF_003061515.1 Colwellia sp. Arc7-D | reverse complement strand
CAACCGACTCCTGATAAATACACTGCTTTTTGCGATTAATATCGTATAAATTAAAATGATAAAAAGCAGAACAGTAAAAAATTTAGATTTTTTATAATTCCCTATTATCACTATAGTTATCCACAACATCAATATTGACAAATCAATAAATAGCTTTTATTTTCAGTTATTTTTAATAATCTCAATAGAATTAGGCTTCTTGCTAATTTTTAATATCAAAATAGTGCTAAAAAAGTTTCGATATACTATTTAATTATTACCCAATAAACCGCAAAATTTTGATTTGAAAATGCATAATTGTTATAAAACTGTGGATATATTTTAGATCAAGACGATCAACATAAGATCTTTTGAAAAAAGCTAGAGAATAACCATTGACAAAGTCTCTTTCTCTATATAGAATTTCGCCTCATTTTTAGACCCAGTGTGCTCATGAAGGCTGTTTTGCCAGGGCAACAACAACAGACGGATTAGCGTAATGAAAAGAACATTTCAACCTAGTGTATTAAAGCGTAAGCGTAACCATGGCTTCCGTGCTCGTATGGCAACAAAAAACGGACGTGCTGTAATTTCACGTCGTCGTGCTAAAGGCCGTGCAAGCTTAAGTGCTTAATCTTTTAACTTGATATTTAAGTTAAAGGAATAGTAGCCGCTATGGTTACTTATGAATTTAATCGGGAGTCACGCCTGTTGACTCCCGGTCAATTTCAATCTGTTTTTTCCAAACCTCTTCGTTTTGGCTCTAGCCATATTACTATTCTTGTTACTCCAAATTCTGATAATAATAACCGTCTCGGTTTAGCCATTGCTAAAAAACGGGTTAAATTAGCTGTACAACGAAATCGTATTAAACGACAAATTCGCGAGAGCTTCCGTTTAAATCAACATAACCTCCCCCATATAGATATAGTCGTTATGGTGAAATCTGGCACTGACAAGTTAGAAAACAAAGAAATTAATCAGCAATTGGAAAAAATATGGCGCAAAGTAATTCAACGCCACAAAAAATAGCTATTACCCTAGTAAAAGCTTACCAGAGCTGGCTTAGCCCATTGCTCGGACCCCATTGTAGATTTGATCCAACATGCTCTTTTTACGCTATAGAAGCAATTAATCGCTTTGGTGTGATAAAAGGTTGTTGGTTAGCAGGCAAACGTATACTAAAATGCCATCCACTCAATGCGGGAGGACATGATCCCGTGCCACTATCAAAAAAAGAGAAATAAGACATTATGGAATCCCAACGCAGTTTTCTTTTTATTGCGCTTATGGTTGTTACCTATTTGCTATTTACCCAATGGCAAACGGACAATGCTCCAATTATTGAGCAACCAGCAGTATCTCAACAAACAATGCCAAGTAATACTAATGGCGATTTTGTTCCTGAATCATCAGCGACAGCAACGTCAGTAAGTAATGAAACTAAAGTTGTTAATGCAACAGTAATTTCAGTAACCAATGATGTTTTAGCACTTAAAATTGATACCAATGGTGGCGATATTGTTGAAGCTAAATTACTTAAGTTCGATACAGAACAAGGTAATGGCATACCCTTTACTATTTTGCGCAACGACAAAGATCGTTATGTTGCACAAAGTGGGTTAACAGGCGCTCAAGGTTTAGACCGTGTTATTCCAGGACGTCCTATTTATCAAACTTCTGCAACCACATATCAAGCCAATGCCAATGAACCTTTGGTAATTGATTTAAACTATGTTGATAACGCAGGGCTATCGGTAACTAAACGTTTTACACTGAACAATGATAGCTATGCTATTAATGTTGAATATATTATTGCAAACAACACTTCAAATGCTGCAAGTGTTCAAATGTATGCTCAACTAAAACAAACTACGTTAATTGACACGGGTAGTGGCTTAATACCGACTTACAAAGGTACTGCTTACTCGACAACTGAAGACGTATACGAAAAATACGACTTTTCTGATATTGAAGAAGCCGACTTAAATGTATCAACTCAAGGTGGCTGGGTTGCTATGTTGCAGCACTACTTTGTTTCTTCTTGGGTTCCTGAGAAAACAGCTGATAATCAATTATATACAAGATATTCAAGTAACAAAGATGCTGTCATTGGTTTTAAAGCTCCGGCAATAACAATTGAGCCAAATAGTACAGCTACAACTTCAGCTACTTTCTATGTTGGTCCAAAAGACCAAGACGTATTAGAAAAAATCGAAGAAAACTTAGACTTAACCATTGATTACGGTTTTTTGTTTATGATCAGCCAACCGCTATTTTGGTTACTGATTAAAATACAATCTATTGTGACCAACTGGGGTGTAGCAATAATTATCATTACCCTGATCGTTAAAGGCGGTATGTACCCGTTAACGAAAGCGCAATATACCTCAATGGCAAAAATGCGTGCTTTGCAGCCTAAAATGACACAGCTAAAAGAACGCTTTGGTGACGATAAACAAAAAATGTCACAAGCTATGATGGAACTTTACCGTAAAGAGAAAGTAAATCCAGCTGGCGGTTGTTTACCATTAATTGTCCAAATGCCAATTTTCTTAGCATTGTATTGGGTATTTTTGGAAAGTGTTGAATTACGTCATGCACCATTCATGCTTTGGATCCAAGATTTATCAGCACAAGACCCGTTTTACATATTGCCAGTATTAATGGGCGTTAGTATGTTCATTATGCAAAAAATGCAACCAATGACTGTGCAAGATCCAATGCAACAAAAAATAATGCAGTATATGCCAGTGATGTTTACTGTATTCTTTTTCTGGTTCCCGTCAGGCCTAGTACTTTACTGGTTAGTCAGTAATATTATTTCAATTGTTCAAATGAAAATAATATTCTCGGGCATCGAAAAGAAAAAAGAAAAAGAAAAGATCAAAGCGAAATAACATTATTTTTATCTCCTAAAAAGGTGGCTTAAGCTGCCTTTTTTTATGCCTAAAATATCTGGTGCTAATAAGAGTTAACATAGCTTAATACATAAACTTAAGTGAAAAATAAAAAACAAAACCACTGTACGCATTTCAAGCGCGTTGTTAACGGTTTATAATGTCGCCAATTAAGAGTATTCATCGATAACAGAGAACATACCTATGTCAGACCTTGCTTTTTCATCAAGCCAAAAAGAAACAATAGCTGCGCAAGCCACCGCACCTGGCAGAGGTGGTGTTGGCATAATCAGAGTTTCTGGACCTGAAGTTAAAAATGTCGCTCTAGCTATTCTAGGTAAAGTACCTGAATTAAGAAAAGCTGAATATCTCACCTTTAAAGATCGCAAAGGCGAAGCGCTAGACCAAGGGATTGCAATCTACTTTAAAGGCCCTAACTCTTTCACAGGTGAAGATATTTTAGAGTTACAAGGCCATGGCGGACCTATTATCTTAGATATGTTATTAAAAGAGATATTAGCATTACCAAAAGTACGTATGGCTGGTCCTGGCGAGTTTAGTGAACAAGCATTTCTCAATGACAAACTTGACTTAACACAAGCTGAAGCAATAGCCGATTTAATTAACTCAAGCTCTGAACAAGCTGCTAGATGCGCATTACATTCACTTCAAGGTGACTTTTCAAAACTGGTTCATAAAATGGTTAACGATACGATCCATTTACGCATGTACGTTGAAGCTGCCATCGACTTTCCAGAAGAAGAAATTGATTTTCTTGCCGATGAAAAAGTTGTGAACGATTTAAAAGCGATCATTACACAAGTAGCTGAAGTAAAAAGTAAAGCTCAGCAAGGCAGCATAATTAGGGAAGGAATGCGCGTAGTTATTGCTGGTCGACCAAACGCTGGTAAATCAAGCCTACTTAATGCACTAAGTGGTAAAGAGAGTGCAATAGTCACCGATATCGAAGGCACCACTCGCGACGTATTGACAGAACAAATTCATATTGATGGTATGCCCTTACATATTATTGATACAGCAGGTCTTAGAGAGAGCGCTGATAAAGTAGAACAAATTGGAATTGAGCGAGCATGGCAAGAAATAAAACAAGCAGATCGCGTATTGTTAATGATAGATTCAGCACAAGATGAAAAGGATGATCCTAAAGCTGTTTGGCCTGAATTTTTTGAAAAGCTACCAGCAAATATCGGATTAACTATTATTAGAAACAAAGCTGACATAAGCCAAGCAAAAACTGGCTACAGTGAAGCGAACACTACACCTACCATAACACTATCAGCAAAGACGGGTGAAGGGGTTACAGCGCTGACAGAGCACCTTAAACACATCATGGGTTACCAAGGTAGCACTGAGGGTGGATTTATGGCAAGACGACGTCATTTGGTTGCACTTGAACAAGCACACCAACATTTA
Organism: Colwellia sp. Arc7-D; assembly: GCF_003061515.1. Classification (NCBI taxonomy): domain Bacteria; kingdom Pseudomonadati; phylum Pseudomonadota; class Gammaproteobacteria; order Alteromonadales; family Colwelliaceae; genus Colwellia; species Colwellia sp. Arc7-D. The sequence continues at coordinate 4,301,129 of NZ_CP028924.1, read as the reverse complement.
GAAATAGGACTAGAACAATTAGAATCTTATGTTGCGGGCGAAATACTGGCAGAAGAACTACGGTTTTGCCAAGAAGAACTGAATAAAATTACCGGTGAATTCACAAACGATGATTTATTAAGTCAGATATTCTCATCATTCTGTATTGGAAAGTAATAAAATCAATAATGTGTTAAATTCATAAAAATTAATGATCACTCTATTTAAATAAAGCCATATTAGTGATTAAACTGGCGGTATTTAAAAGGCTTTTAACTAGGAAAAAAATGAAAAACTTACCCAAATTACTGATAGCGTCCTATGTTGTATTTATTAGCAATATGGCTAGTGCAGAAAATTTAAGCGTTGAAATCGTTCAATGTTCTGAAATGAAAAATAATCAACAAAGATTACAATGTTTTGATAGTTACGTTGCAAAAAATTCAACTTTAAATTCAGAAAATAAAATTGATAGCACGAGTAAGTTAGAAGTATCAACTATCAATACTAAAGCAGAAGGAGAAAAAGAATTAGTTTCATCTTTTGGTAAGGCCCATAGGTATTCAGAGAAAGAGCGTGAATTTGACGAATTTAAATCAACCATTAAAGTCGCAAGTAAAAATTTGCACAAAGATTGGGAAATTGAATTAGAAAATGGTCAAATTTGGTTACAAAAAGGTGGAGATAAACGAGCAAAATTCTCAGATGGCGATTCTATTATTATAACAAGAGGCGTTATGAATAGTTTTCAGCTTAAAAAAATAGGTACAAAACGTAGAATCAGAGTACGCAGAATTCTATAAATATAAGAACATGCAACCAGTATTAATGGCTGCATGTTCTAAAATCAAACTTAGTCTACGTATTAATCTATTGATGTAATACTTTGCTGATCATCAACAAAGTAGTAACCATTCTTAACTTCCATTTTTTTACAACGATAAGTTGGCTTTTTAGATCCTAATTCTTTTACATTTTTGCATTTTAAACGCTGACTCTTAGCACCATAAAGCGCTAAATATTCATTGCCTTCTGCTACTAATTTAACTAGATAATCTTTCGGTAACTTTTCTTGTAACATTATTAATGGTCTTTCCCATACCTCACTCTTTTGTTCGTTAGCAACAGTTAGCCAAGCATAACTTTTTAATAAGTCTTGCTGAGTACCTTGTGCATTAAGGTACATGGTACCAACCATATATTGAGACATTTTATCGCCTCTCTTTGCGAAAAGTTCTAGTTGAGGTAATGCTTGTTCAAAATCATTGTCTTTATATAATCTAATAGCCTGTTTAAGCTCTTTATTATAGCTACTTATATCAAGGGTATTACTTGCATAAGAAGCATTACTAAAAGTAACAACAGATAATAAAAGCATTGATATAATAAAATTAAAAGTAATTGTATTCATAGTGTCTTCAGTATTGATTTTTATATTACCTATATAATAGCTAACATGATGTTTCTATGTTTTTCAAATTGTAATATTGTGTGAATGTAGTGCTTAAAACAGACTAATTGGTTTAAATAAACCAGACTAAATAACTTAATAGAGGTAATAAATGAGCTCGTTTCAAATCATTGTTGGTAGCATGTTAGGCGGATCTGAATATGTTGCTGAAGCTTGTGAAGAAGTATTAATTGGTTACGGCCATCAAGTTGAATTGCATTTTCAACCTGATTTAGCTCAAATATCAAACAAAAATCAAACTTGGTTAATTTGTACTTCAACTCATGGCGCTGGTGATTACCCAGACAATATACAAGCATTCGCTACAGATATTGAAAATACCGATCTAGATCTATCCTCAGTTAAATTGCTCACGATCGCTATTGGTGATTCAAACTATGATACTTTTTGTTATGCAGGTAAAAATATAAATAAGTTATTATTATCAAAAGGTTGTATAGAATTATTACCATTAATTACTTTAGATATGAATGAAGATATTGATCCAGAAGAGCGATCACAAGCTTGGTTATCTGAAAACCAAGATCATTTATAATCGACTTACACATAACTTACTAACAATAAGTTACTGTAAATAACCGTATTGTGTATAAGTCTGGGTAAAAGCTATTAATTTTCTATTATTATTCAGTGTATAGAATTTAAGATTAATCACCCTGTGGATAACTAGCTGTTTTGATCATAGCTTATAAATGAGTTGATCAAGGTTTGATCACAACTATTAGTGGTAGTTAGTTAACTGTTTTTAATCAATAAAAAGCACTTATCAACAGAAAACAAGGATCCTAATAAGTAATAATAATAAGATCTTTAAATAGATCTTTATATATTATTTAACGATCAAGCTTAGATCTTTTCGTAAATTAGATCATTCCCCTTAGGCGAAAAAAGCGCTAAAATATCGCTCTTAATTTTTAAATAGAATAATCTAAGGTCATTAATTTATGTGGTATCAAGAGTCTTATGACGTAATTGTTGTTGGTGGAGGTCATGCTGGAACTGAAGCGTCACTTGCAGCTGCACGCATGGGATGTAAAACATTATTGTTAACCCACAACATTGATACGCTTGGCCAAATGTCTTGTAACCCAGCGATTGGCGGCATTGGTAAAGGTCATCTCGTTAAAGAAATTGATGCACTTGGCGGACTAATGGCCACTGCAGCAGATCACGCAGCGATCCAATTTAGAACCTTAAATGCTAGCAAAGGCCCTGCTGTTCGAGCAACTCGCATCCAAGCGGATCGAAATTTATACCGAAATTTTGTTCGTAATTATTTAGAAAACCAAGAAAATTTAACCATATTTCAACAACCTTGTGATGATCTGATTTTAGAAAATAATAAGATCGTAGGTGTATCAACGCAAATGGGCTTGAAATTTAAAGCTAAAAGCGTTGTGCTAACGGTAGGTACTTTCCTTGCAGGACAGATACACATTGGCTTAAACAATTACCAAGGCGGCAGAGCTGGTGACCCAGCAAGTGTTAACCTTGCAGCACGCTTACGTGATATGCCATTTCGAATTGATCGTTTAAAAACTGGAACACCACCACGATTAGACGCTAGATCATTAGATTTTTCAGTAATGGCCGAGCAACCAGGTGATGATCCACGTCCTGTATTTTCATATATGGGATCGGGTAACGATCATCCTGAACAAGTTTCATGTTTTATAACGCATACCAATGCTAAAACCCATGAAATAATAAAATCTGGTTTAGATAGATCACCTATGTACACAGGTGTTATTGAAGGTATAGGTCCACGCTACTGTCCATCAATTGAAGATAAAATACATCGCTTTGCAGAAAAAGATAGCCATCAAATATTTGTTGAACCAGAAGGGTTAAACACTCACGAGATTTATCCTAATGGTATATCAACAAGCTTACCTTTTGACGTACAAATGGATCTTGTTAGATCAATCAAAGGTTTTGAAAATGCTCACATAACCCGACCAGGTTATGCTATCGAGTATGACTTCTTCGATCCACGTGATTTGAAACAGACTTTGGAAAGTAAATTTGTTGAAAACCTATATTTTGCTGGTCAAATTAATGGTACTACAGGATATGAAGAAGCGGGTGCCCAAGGATTAGTAGCAGCCACCAATGCTGCTGCAAGGGTACAAGGTAAAGAAGAGCTGGTATTAACTAGAGATCAAGCTTACATGGGCGTTCTTATTGATGACCTAGCGACCTTAGGTACTAAAGAACCTTATCGTATGTTTACCTCTCGTGCGGAATATCGTTTATTACTCCGCGAAGACAATGCAGACATTCGCTTAACCGAAAAAGGACGATCGTTAGGTCTAGTGGATGATTTACGTTGGCAACGATTTAATGAAAAAATGGAAAATGTTGAACTAGAGCGTCAACGTTTACGTTCAACTTGGTTACAAAAAGATCACCCGGCTGTAGAACAAGTAAATAAATTACTGAAAACACCGTTAAGTCGTGAAAATTCTTTAGAAGATCTTGTACGACGTCCTGAAGTTAGATATGAAGATTTAGTTTCAATTGAAGGTTTAGGACCGGCAATTGCAGATAAACAAGCATCAGAGCAAATCGAAATTCAAATAAAGTATGCGGGTTATATTGATCGACAGCTTGACGAAATAGCAAAAAAGAAACGCCATGAGAATACTTTGATCCCACTAGATTTTGATTTTACCCAAATATCGGGCTTATCAAATGAGGTTGTTGCAAAGCTTTCAGATGCTTGTCCAGAAACTATTGGCAAAGCTTCACGCATTTCTGGTATTACTCCAGCAGCAATTTCGTTATTATTGGTTTATCTTAAAAAACATGGCTTATTACGCAAAAGTGCTTAAATAGTCAGCTTAAAAGAAAGATTTCGCCTTATGACATTGTCTGAACAACTCGTTGCTCTAATTAAAGAAACCTCACTTGAGGTTTCTACAGAGCAAGTTTCTTTACTTATCCAATATGTTGAATTATTAAATAAATGGAATAAGGCTTATAACTTAACCTCAGTGCGTGATCCAAAAGATATGATTATAAAACATATTATGGACAGCTTAATGGTTGGGCCGCTGCTTAAAGGTCAATCTTTCATAGATGTAGGCACAGGTCCTGGTTTACCAGGAATTCCACTCGCTATATTATATCCTGATCGAAAATTCGTATTATTAGATAGTTTAGGGAAAAGAATTACCTTTTTAAGACAAGTTGTTTTTCAATTAAAACTGCAGAATGTAACACCGGTTAAATCAAGAGTTGAAGAATATCATCCAGAACAACCTTTTGATGGTGTACTTAGCCGAGCATTTTCATCTTTAATAGATATGGTAACTTGGTGTGAACATTTAGTGGGTGATAATCATGGGCGATTTTTAGCATTGAAAGGTATTTATCCTCATGAAGAAATATCCGTTTTACCTAGTAATATAAAGCTTGAAAATAGTTATACTATTGTTGTTCCTCAGTTAGAAGGCGAACGCCATTTGATTGAATTGGTTAAATCATAAATAATAATAAACTTTTGATCAGAAAGTAATTGAGGTTCCTGTGGGAAAAATAATCGCGGTTGCAAATCAAAAAGGTGGTGTTGGTAAAACGACAACCTCGGTCAATCTTGCTGCTTCTCTAGCGGCAACTAAACGGAAAGTTTTACTGGTTGATTTAGATCCACAAGGTAACGCTACTATGGGTAGCGGTATAGATAAATATGAAGTACCGGCGACTTGTTATGAATTACTCATTGAGGAACGTCCATTCGATGAAGTCGTTTGTAGAAACACCGCAGGTGTTTATGATCTTATTGCTGCTAACAGTGATGTAACTGCTGCAGAAATAAAGTTGATGGAAGTGTATTCTAGAGAACATCGTTTAAAGAATGCGTTATCAAAAGTAAGAAAAGATTACGACTATATCATCATAGATTGTCCACCCTCTTTAAATATGTTGACGGTTAACGCAATGACCGCAGCAGATTCTGTTTTAGTACCAATGCAATGTGAATATTATGCTTTAGAAGGTCTAACAGCATTAATGGATACTATTTCACAATTAACAACAGTGGTTAATGGTAAGCTTCATATTGAAGGTATATTACGTACAATGTACGACCCACGTAATCGATTAGCTAACGATGTTTCTGAACAATTAAAGCGTCACTTTGGTGATAAAGTCTATCGTACGGTTATTCCACGTAATGTTCGATTGGCAGAAGCTCCAAGTTTTGGCGCGCCCGTTATGTATTACGATAAGTCATCTACTGGTGCAAAAGCTTATCTGGCGTTAGCAGGTGAAATTTTAAGACGTGCTGAACAAAAAAAACAACCTATACCGCAAGCAACTACTGAGTAGAAATAAGGAATATCATGAGTCAAACAAAACGTAGAGGTCTAGGTCGCGGTCTTGATGCATTACTAACTAAACCATCTGAAGATTCATCTGTAAATGCCAATGAAAAAACAGAATCAGCAAATAAAAATGCAGAATTACAAAATCTTCCCATAGAGCAATTGCATCCTGGTAAGTATCAGCCACGTAAAGACATGTCTGCAGAAGCATTAGACGATTTGGCTAACTCAATTAAAGCACAAGGTATTATTCAGCCGATTGTTGTGCGCCCTGTTAGTGAACATAGCTATGAGATTATTGCTGGTGAAAGACGCTGGCGAGCTGCACAGTTAGCAGAATTAGATACTGTACCTTGTTTGATTAAACATGTGCCTGATGAAGCAGCAGTGGCAATAGCGCTTATTGAAAATATTCAACGAGAAGATTTAAATGCAATGGAAGAAGCGATTGCATTAGAGCGTTTATTAATTGAATTTGAGTTAACGCACCAAGAAGTTGCAGACGCTGTTGGAAAATCAAGAACTGCGGTTACGAATTTATTACGTTTAAACAATCTAAACAGTGAAGTAAAAACGTTACTCGAACATGGTGATATTGAAATGGGCCACGCACGAGCACTGTTAGCATTAGATAATGATATTCAAACTAACACTGCACGTATTGTTGTAGCTAAAGAGTTAAACGTTCGTGAAACTGAAGCATTAATTAAGAAAGTGCAACAACCTGCTAAAGAAGTAGAAGAAAAGCCTGTAGATCCTAATACTAAAGCGCTTGAACAAAGTTTATCAGAAAAACTAGGTTCAGCCGTTATGATAAATCATAATAAAAAAGGCAAAGGTAAATTAGTTATTTCATACAGTGACTTATCTGAACTTGATGGGATAGTTTCTCGTTTTAATTCTTTTTAGAAAATATATTATGAATTGGGAAGATTCATAATATATTAATAGCTGTAATGACAAATTAATAATTTAAAAAAGACAATATATTGGCTGTTGTATTAGGAATTAAGCTATTCAAAGCTGAAGTTTCTATATTGTATAATACCTTAGTAGTAATTTATTCATTTAGCAGGACTAAATAGCAGAATATGTGGGCAAAGCATGCCCTATTATGTTGCATTCAATCTGTAATTAAGTATACTTGCACGGCTTTTTAAGGATGTAATATCAACTTTAAAAAACTGAAAGCATTACGAAAAAAATCGTACGGAGTTTCTGGTGAGTTTATTTATTCACAATACGTTAGCTAAACCAGGAAGAAAATTTGCCTTTATGCAAATTTTTGTAACGATAATCATTGTTTTGATTTGCAGTGTAGCAACATATTTTATTTGGGGATTATTCTATGCTCACTCAGTATTAACTGGTGGCGCAATAAGTATAATTCCTAATTTTGTCTTCGCTCATAAAGCATTTAAGTATGCAGGAGCAAGATCGTCAGAAAAGGTCTTAGATTCTTTTTACAGTGGCGAAAAATTGAAAATTGTATTAACGGCCGTTTTGTTTGCGCTAGCCTTCAAATTTTTAGCGATAGAGCCAATAGCTTTTTTCAGCAGTTTTTGTTTAGTAGTGGCTTTGCCGTTATTAACACCATTTTTGTTTAAACTTTAATCATTGGGATAATTAATATGTCTTCAAGTGCGGGAATTACCAGCCAAGAATATATTAAACACCATTTAACCAATTTATCTGTCGGTGAAGGTTTCATGACCGTTCACATAGATACACTTGGTTGGTCGGTGTTTTTAGGTTTGGTATTTATCATGTTGTTTCGTTCAGTTGCAAAAAAAGCAAGTACAGGTGTCCCTGGAAAGTTGCAATGTGCTGTTGAAATGATTGTAGAATTTGTTGATGATAGTGTTAAAAGTACCTTTCATGGTAATAACCCTGTCATCGCACCATTAGCATTAACCATTTTTGTTTGGGTATTGTTGATGAACTCTATGGATTGGGTACCGGTAGATTTAATACCGCGTATTTTTGAAATGTTCGGTGTTCATTACATGAAAGCCGTACCTACAACAGATCCAAACATGACCTTTGCTTTAGCATTGGGTGTATTTGTTCTTATCATTTACTATTCAATTAAAGTAAAAGGTATTGGCGGATTCATTAAAGAACTAACGACTCAGCCTTTCGGTCATTGGTCTCTTTACCCGGTTAACTTTATTTTAGAGATGGTTACTTTACTGGCTCGTCCGTTATCATTAGCACTTCGTTTGTTTGGTAACTTGTACGCTGGTGAATTAATATTCTTGTTAATTGCTACAATTGGTTTATTCCAATTGCCAGTACACTTTTTATGGGCAGCTTTCCATTTATTAGTTATCCCATTACAAGCGTTTATCTTCATGATGCTAACGATTCTATATTTGAGTCTAGCGCACGAAGATCACTAATTTGTAGGAAACAAGTTAGCACGAATTTATTCGGCCCTTTGGGGTGTAAGGCAGGATGCCTGAATTATTAAATTTTTTGCCCTTGTTACTCAAAAGGTAACAAGGACATAAATAACAGTTTCAACCTTAGTTTTTTAACTTTATAACTTTACTTAAATAATCGGAGATAAATATGTTATATATCGCTGTTGCTTTATTAATCGGTCTAGGTGCTCTTGGTACTGCGATTGGTTTTGGTTTACTTGGTGGCAAATTCTTAGAGTCTGCTGCGCGTCAACCTGAATTAGCACCTCAACTTCAAGTTAAAATGTTCATCGTAGCAGGTCTTATCGATGCTATCGCAATGATCGGTGTTGCTATTGGCTTATACCTATTATTCGCAGTTGGTGTTCCAGCTTAATTTAAACGCGAATTTGAATAGGAGATACATAAATGAATCTTAATATAACCTTACTTGGTGAATTAATCGCATTTATCGTATTTGTAATTTTTTGTATGAAGTATGTATGGCCACCAATTATTGGTGCCATAGAAGCTCGTCAAGCAATTATTGCTGATGGTCTTGCTGCTTCTGACCGTGCCGCTAAAGATCTTGAGCTTGCTCAAGAGAAAGCTTCAGCACAATTAAAAGACGCTAAAGCGCAAGCAGCTGGCATTGTAGAAGCTGCTAAAAAGCGTGAAGCTCAAATAATTGAAGAAGCTGCAGTTAAGGCACATGCTGAGAAAGATAAAATCTTAGCTTCTGGTCATGCAGAAATTGATACTGAACGTAACCAAGCAAAAGAAGAACTACGTCAACAAGTAGCTATTCTTGCTGTTGCTGGTGCCGAGAAAATTCTTGAGCGTTCAATTGATGCCGCTGCACATAGCGACATTTTAGATAAACTTGTAGCTGAACTTTAGAGGGAAATGAGCTTATGTCTGAATTGACAACCATCGCTCGTCCCTACGCTAAAGCGGCGTTTGATTTTGCTGTCGAGGCAAATGCAATTGAAAGCTGGTTAGAAATGCTAGTTTTCGCTGCAGAAGTTGCTAACGATGACACCATTAAAGAATATCTTTCTGGTGGCGCGTCAGTAGAACAATCACAAGACATATTTTTGAAAGTCTGTGATGTTCAACTTGATAGCAATGGCCAAAACTTAATTAAAGTTATGGCTGAAAATAAACGTTTATTGGTGCTACCACAGGTTGTTGCTCAGTTTCGCGAATTAAAAGCTGAACATGAGAAAACACTTTCTGTGGATGTAACTTCAGCTGTTGAATTAACAGCTGAACAAGAAACTACATTATGCGCTGCGCTTGAAAAGCGTTTGGCTCGAAAAGTAAAACTTACTTGTAAAATTGATGCAAACGTCGTCTCTGGCTTAGTAATAAAAGCTGGTGACATGGTAATAGATGGTTCAGTACGAGGTAAATTGAGCCGCTTAGCAACAATAATGCAATCCTAACGGGGAACAGAGTATGCAACTGAATTCCACTGAAATCGCTGAACTGATCAAGAGTCGTATTGAACAGTTTGACGTAGTTAGTGAAGCTCGAAATGAAGGTACTATCGTTTCTGTAACTGACGGTATCATTCGTATTCATGGCCTTGCAGATGTAATGCAAGGTGAGATGATTGAACTTCCTGGCAATCGCTTTGCTATCGCGTTAAACCTTGACCGTGATTCGGTCGGTGCGGTAGTTATGGGTCCTTACGCGGATCTAGCTGAAGGCGTTAAAGTAAAATGTACTGGTCGTATTTTAGAAGTACCAGTAGGACGTGGCTTATTAGGCCGCGTTGTTAATACACTTGGTGAACCAATTGACGGTAAAGGACCTATCGATAACGATGGTTTTGCTCCAGTTGAAATGATGGCACCAGGCGTAATCGATCGTAAGTCTGTTGATGAGCCTGTTCAAACAGGTATTAAATCAATCGATGCAATGATTCCAATCGGACGTGGTCAACGTGAGCTTATCATTGGTGACCGTCAAATTGGTAAATCTGCTATCGCATTAGATGCAATCATCAATCAGAAAAACACCGGTATTAAGTGTGTATACGTAGCTATTGGCCAAAAAGCCTCTACCGTTGCTAACTTAGTTCGCTCTCTAGAAGAGCACGGCGCGTTAGCTAATACTATCGTTGTTGTTGCTGGTGCTTCTGAAGCAGCTGCACTACAGTACTTGTCAGCATATTCTGGCTGTACTATGGGTGAATACTTCCGTGATCGTGGTGAAGATGCATTAATCGTATATGATGATTTGTCTAAGCAAGCAGTTGCTTACCGTCAAATTTCATTACTTTTACGTCGTCCGCCAGGTCGTGAAGCATACCCAGGTGACGTTTTCTATCTTCACAGTCGTTTACTTGAACGTGCTGCTCGTGTAAACGAAGCATACGTTGAACGTTTTACAAAAGGTGAAGTAAAAGGTAAAACAGGTTCTTTAACTGCCTTACCTATCATTGAAACGCAAGCGGGTGATGTATCTGCATTCGTACCAACTAACGTAATATCAATTACCGATGGTCAGATTTTCTTAGAATCTAACCTATTTAACTCAGGTATTCGTCCTGCTGTTAACGCTGGTATTTCTGTATCACGTGTTGGTGGTGCTGCTCAAACTAAAATCATCAAGAAGTTAGGTGGTGGTATACGTTTAGCATTAGCACAATATGCCGAGTTAGCTGCGTTTGCTCAGTTTGCCTCAGATTTAGATGACGCTACACGTGCTCAATTAGAGCATGGTCAACGTGTTACTGAATTAATGAAGCAAAAGCAATACAGCCCATTGTCAGTTGCTGAAACAGCTGTATCTTTATTTGCCGCAGAAAAAGGCTTTTTAAATGATATCGCAATCAACAAAGTTGTTGATTTTGAAGACGCACTACGTTCATACGTAAACAATGAACACGCTGAGTTGATGGCTACAATCAATGAAAAAGGCGACTATAACAAAGATATCGAGTCTGGTTTAGCGAAAGCGATTGAAGCTTTCAAAGCTACTCAAACTTGGTAATTTAGTTAACCTTTTCGGAGAATAGTCATGGCCGGTGGTAAAGAGATAAAATCGAAGATCGGAAGTGTAAAAAATACACAGAAGATCACCAGCGCGATGGAAATGGTTGCAGCTAGCAAAATGCGTAAAGCGCAAGATAGCATGGCTGCATCACGTCCATACGCTGAAAATATGCGAAATGTGATCGGTCACATCGCGCTTGGTAATCTAGAATATCGTCATCCATATATGGAAGAACGTGAAGCCAAGCGTGTAGGTTATATCGTAGTCTCAACAGACCGTGGTTTGTGTGGTGGTTTAAACATTAACTTGTTTAAGCAAGTACTTGCTGATGCTGGTAAACAGCAATCAGCAGGCGCCGAAGTTGAATTTGCCGTAGTGGGTTCTAAAGCTACTTCATTTTTCAACAATATGGGCGCTAAAGTCGTTTCACAAATTTCGGGATTAGGTGACAACCCTTCACTTACTGACTTAGTTGGTAGTGTAAAGGTGATGTTAAATGCCTATGACAATGGTGAGATAGATAGATTGTTCATCGTATATAACAAATTTGTTAATACGATGACGCAAAAACCGACAATCGATCAACTTTTACCTTTGCCTAAGTCAGATGATGACGCTATTAAGCATCGCTGGGATTACATTTACGAACCTGATGCTCAAGCAATACTTGAACATTTATTGGTTCGTTATACAGAATCTCAAGTATATCAAGGTGTGGTTGAAAACCTCGCATGTGAACAAGCCGCTCGTATGGTTGCAATGAAATCTGCAACTGATAACGCGGGTGACTTAATTGATGATTTACAATTGGTATACAACAAAGCTCGTCAAGCAAGTATTACTCAAGAATTGGGTGAAATTTGTGCAGGTGCAGCAGCGGTATAAGCAAAGGTTCTTTGTTTATTTTTTAGTAAATAAGAGCACAAGATTAGAGGATTAAACATGAGTACAGGTAAAGTCGTCCAAATCATTGGCGCAGTTGTGGATGTTGAATTTCCACAAGATGCTGTACCTCAGGTATATGACGCGTTAAACATAACTGAAGGTGACCTTTCAGGCTTAGTACTAGAAGTACAACAGCAATTAGGTGGTGGTGTAGTTCGTGCTATCGCTATGGGTTCATCAGACGGTTTGCGTCGTGGTCTGAACGTAGAAAACACAGGTAATAACATCCAAGTACCAGTAGGTACATGTACGTTGGGTCGCATTATGAACGTATTGGGTGAGCCTATCGATGAAGCTGGCCCAATCGGCGAAGAAGAAAAATGGTCAATTCACCGCGCAGCCCCAGCTTATGCTGACCAAGCGATGTCTAATGAACTACTTGAAACTGGTATCAAAGTAATCGATTTAGTATGTCCATTCGCTAAGGGTGGTAAAGTTGGTTTATTCGGTGGTGCTGGTGTTGGTAAAACCGTTAACATGATGGAACTTATTCGTAACATCGCGATCGAGCATAGCGGCTACTCAGTATTTGCTGGTGTAGGTGAGCGTACTCGTGAAGGTAACGATTTCTACCATGAAATGAACGACTCTAATGTACTTGATAAAGTATCGTTAGTTTACGGTCAAATGAACGAGCCTCCAGGAAACCGTTTACGCGTAGCGTTTACTGGTTTGACTATGGCTGAAAAATTCCGTGACGAAGGTCGTGACGTATTATTTTTCGTAGATAACATCTACCGTTATACACTTGCTGGTACTGAAGTATCTGCATTGTTAGGCCGTATGCCATCAGCCGTTGGTTACCAACCAACACTAGCTGAGGAAATGGGTGTTCTTCAAGAACGTATTACGTCAACGAAGAAAGGTTCAATCACTTCAATCCAAGCGGTATACGTACCAGCAGATGATTTGACCGATCCATCTCCAGCAACAACCTTTGCTCACTTAGATGCAACTGTTGTATTGAGTCGTGATATTGCTTCGCAAGGTATATACCCTGCCATTGACCCACTAGATTCTACATCTCGTCAACTTGATCCATTAGTAGTTGGTACAGAGCATTATGAAACTGCCCGTGGTGTTCAATCAACATTACAACGTTACAAAGAACTTAAAGATATCATCGCCATCTTAGGTATGGATGAGTTATCTGAAGAAGATAAATTAGCAGTGAATCGCGCACGTAAGATTCAACGTTTCTTATCTCAACCGTTCTTCGTTGCTGAAGTATTCACCGGTTCTCCTGGTAAGTATGTATCACTTAAAGACACTATCAGTGGCTTTAAAGGTTTACTTGCAGGTGAGTACGATGATTTACCTGAGCAAGCTTTCTACATGGTTGGTTCTATTGAAGAAGCAGCTGAAAAAGCTAAAAACATGTAATGAAGGCTGGTGACTAAAGGCTATTAAAGTTTGCAGTCACCAATTAGGAGGTCAAAATGGCAATACCAACTGTTAATCTGAATGTAGTAAGTGCTGAAGAGGAATTATTCTCTGGTAGCATTTCATCATTACAGATCACAGGTAGTGAAGGTGAGCTAGGCATTATGCCTGGTCATGCACCTTTACTGACCTCACTAAAACCAGGTATGGCAAGAATTGTTAAGGAAGATGGCGTAGAAGAAATTATCTATCTTTCTGGTGGCATGCTTGAAGTTCAACCAAATAACGTTACCGTGTTAGCTGATGTAGCAATACGCGTTGATGACTTGGATGAGCAACAAGCACTTGAAGCTAAAGAACGCGCAGAGAAGCACTTAAATGATCATGGCGGCGACGTCGATTATGCTGAAGCTGCTACTGAATTAGCTCGTGCTGTCGCACAATTACGTGTTATACAAGCTACAAGCAAAAAATAGCTAACACTAAGTTTTAGTGACTCATAAAGCGACTTTTACTTCGGTAAATAGTCGCTTTTTTATTACTTAAAATTTAAATTTATACTACAAATTAACGGCATATTTTTGTTATATATAATGAAAATAGCTGATTTATACGACTAGTCTAAAGTAACTGAGTCACTTATATCTTCTAGCACTTAGTTCAGTATAGATAAATCCCTTCAAAGCATTATTTTTAAACGACTACAATAATTTACAATTAAACTTTATCAATATAGTAAGCTCAGAACTAAGTAAAATATTTACGTCATCTTTAAATGAGCAAAATATGCGATAAAGCGCCATTTTACGCGCCCAAATTAATAGATATATTAAATGTTGATAGCTAAACTAAATAAAACAGATATCCATAAGAAGTAAAAATGAATAGTAATAAATTATTGTGGAGAAATAATTCACAGCAATACGGTGTATTGAGCAAATTATTACACTGGATTTCAGCATTAAGTGTCATTACTTTATTTGCTTCGGGTTATTGGATGGTTGAGTTAGATTACAGTAGTCAATGGTATATACGTGCACCCCATTGGCATGAAAGTGTCGGAATCCTTTTAATCGGATTAACATTATTTAGACTATTTTGGCGACGAATTGCAGGTTCACCTAGTTCAATAGTCAGTCACAGTAAAATTGAAAAGAAAGCTTCAGCTTTAATGATTTTTCTATTATATGCTGCTCTATTTTCTGTATTAATTTCTGGTTTTTTGATTACCAGTGCTAATGATAAAGCGATAGCTGTTTTTGATTGGTTTAACGTATCTCCTTTAGTGTTAGCGATAAAAAATCAAGAAGATATTGCCGGCTTAGTACATTATTACGTAGCATACGGGATAATTGTATTAGCAGTACTGCATGCAGCTGCAGCTTTAAAACATCACTTTTTTGATAAAGATAACACGCTTAAACGAATGACGAAGTCTTAGTACACACACTCATAAACAATTAAAGGAATGAAGATGAAAAAAATTATACTTGCGAGCGCTTTATTAGCCACAAGCACTTTAATGCCAGCTTTTGC
Organism: Colwellia sp. Arc7-D; assembly: GCF_003061515.1. Taxonomy (NCBI): domain Bacteria; kingdom Pseudomonadati; phylum Pseudomonadota; class Gammaproteobacteria; order Alteromonadales; family Colwelliaceae; genus Colwellia; species Colwellia sp. Arc7-D. The sequence goes on along the minus strand of NZ_CP028924.1, from coordinate 4,286,076 downwards.
AGCTGATTATATTATCGATACTGACGGTGCACATGCCTCAATAAATTTCGAAGCAAGCCATATGGGCTTTAGTGTGCTTGCTGGCCGTTTTAACGATTTTTCAGGCAACTTCTCTTATGATAAAGAAAATATATCAGCGTCAAAAATAACGGTTACTATTGATACATCAAGTTTTGACTCAAATCATGCAAAACGTGATAAGCATGTTCGCTCAGACGACTTTTTAGATGTTAGCAAATATGCAGAAGCTACATTTGTAAGTAACAAAGTGGTAGATAAAGGCGAAGGTAAATTGGCCATTGCAGGCACATTTACAATGCATGGTGTTTCTAAACCATTAGTTATTGACGCAGTAAGAATAGGTGAAGGTAATGATCCATGGGGCGGTTACCGTGCAGGATTTAGCGGTACGGCTACTATTGCAATGGCTGAATTTGGCTTTAAAAAAGATTTTGGTAAAGTTGATTTAATTCTCCATATTGAAGGCATTCGCCAATAGAATTTTGTTCTGATTAACAAAAGGGCTTAACGCCCTTTTTTAATGCGTAAAATTCAAAAAAATATAGTACTGCAAGATATCAATGGTAATAAAAGGATTAATCTATTGATTTATATGGTATTTATTTGTATTATGTTTTGGCTTTTATAAATCGCCTTAATAATAATAAAATATGGATATATCATGAATAAAACTAAAATATTAATAAGTTCTATAGCTATAGCTTTCTGTGCATCTTCTTTAAATGTATTAGCCGCTGATAAAACCCCTGGCTCTGGTCCAAATCCATTCTCAGACTGTGGTATTGGTGCTGCTCTATTTAAAGATACAAAATGGGCTGCGGTTACATCTAATGTAATTTGGGATATTGGTACAACAGCTGTTACTTCTGCTACAGCAAGTCCAGAAACATGTACTGGTGCAAATGTTATTGCTGCAAAATTTATTATTGATAATTATGATAATATCGTAGAAGAAATTGCTGAAGGTTCAGGTGATCATTTAGCATCTATGTATGGTGTTCTTGGCTGTGACGATAGTGTACAAACTGAAGTTACTGCCAATATTCGTAATGGTATGGTTCAAGCCATTAATCAAGCCGATTACCAAGAACAAAACTTGGTTCAAAAATCTTCTGCACTTTACAGCATAGTTAACAACTCAACTGTTGTTGGAAACTGCGCAGTAATTTAATGTAGTTTTTACCTCTAATAAATAGCTGCTTCTTAAGCAGCTATTTTTATGTCTGAATAAAACCTTATGCTACTAAGAATTATAATATTAGTTGTTACGAGTTATTGCTGTATTTTCAAAATATATGCACAAAATAACAGTATACCCGCCTACTCTAACGAACTAATAGAATCTATATCTACATCAGAAAAATGGCAAAAGCTTATTAAATTAACGCCTAGCTCTGACAGTGAAAATAGTAATTTTGTTATTCATTCACAACGTTTTTATTTTAGTGAACTTTCCTCATTAACAGCTAAAAAAGAGTTAATAAATACGCTTAACGCATTTACGTTGGCTGGAAATGAAAAAACGATTGCAGAAAACCCTCAATGTAGATTCCCTGCAAGGTATCATTGGCTGAAAAAGAAATTTGATTTATCTAATGTTAAAGCCGTCGTTTGTGATGACTTTCTTGCTTGGTCAAAGTTATCCTCAACACAATCATTGAGCCTGATTTTTGCTACTGGCTATCTGGGAAACCCAGCTTCTTATTACGGGCATACGTTATTAAAATTAAACACGAATAAAAGCCAAAAACTTAATTTATTAGAAACGAGTGTAAACTTTGGTGCGAAAGTTCCTAAAAACGAAGATCCAATAAGTTATATGTTAAAAGGGGTTGTTGGCGGATACGATGGAAGTTTTTCGCATTCAAATTATTACTTCCATACACAAAATTATCTTGAAAATGAATTGCGTGATCTTTGGGAATATAAATTAAACTTATCTCAAGACGATTATTATTTTTTGGTTGCTCATATTTGGGAGTTAATTGAACAAGACTATGTTTACTATTTCTTTGATGAAAACTGTGTCTATAGAATGTATGAACTTTTTACGTTATTTGACGATATCGAATTACCATCAATAAAAGCACCTTGGGTGATCCCGCAAGAAGTTATAAGAGCAATTAATTCGGCTACTTATAAAGATAAGCCACTTGTTACTAAAATTAAATATATACCGTCCAGACAATCCAGCTTTTATAATAAATATTGGCAATTAACATCAAATGAAAAGCTGTTAATTGCAAAAATAGTAGAAAATACCAAACAATTAAATTTATTAAACTCAGAAAAAATACTCAGAGAAACTAAGTTAAAAGTTTTGAGCACCTTGCTTGATTACTATCAGTATTTAATTTCCGTCGACAAAGAAAATATTAAGCGACATAAAAAATCATACACTCAAATTTTAGCTTACAGATATAACCTCGCTGCAGGAAAAGTAAAATTTGAAGATAAAGCACCTAAGTCTCCTCATTTAGCACGACCATCAAGTTACTTACAATTAGGTTTTATCCATAATCAAAAGCTTGGCAATGGTGTGGCGATAAAACTAAGGCCTGCTTATTATGATCAGTTAGATGCTGAAAGTGGTCACGTTAGAAACGGTGCGCTAAAAATGGGCGAGCTAGATCTTGAGTATATAAACTCTACTCTCGCTATTAGAAGCTTATCAATATTTGAAGTGGTTAGCGTGTCAAACCAGGCAACGGGTTTACCACAAGATGGTTATGACTCATGGAAGCTATATTTAGGCTTAAAAAAACAAGATGATGATTGTACAAACTGTGCAGACTTTACTTTTAAAGCTAATAAAGGTCTATCAATTCCAATACTCGATAATACAACAATAGGTGGATATATCGGAGGGGCTGTTGTTGAAAATTACTTAGATAGAGGTAGAGTGTATATTTCGAGTAATTTAACGTTAAATCAATCAATTAATAACGACTGGAACTTTTTTATTGATCTTGAGGCTAGAAAATATTTGGAAAACGAACAGGTCGCAAAATTTAGCGTTAAAGCTGAAACTCGTTACAGGGTCAAACTAAACAACGAGCACCTTGATTTTAGACTAATTTTAAGTAATCACGAAACTATGTTGAGTTTGGGGTATTACTGGTAAATTCTCTGAATACCGCTGTAATCTTGTGGTGATTATAAGTGGTTTTTATTATATTCAGGGATAGCATTTATATAATTAAAAAACCGATATCATTAACATATCGGTTTTTTAATAAAACGTGCTAGTAACAGATGAGTTATTTGCTAAAACTAAACTCTTTTGGTGGTGTTAACCCCATTAAGTGCTGAACAAAGTAATCCCAGCGCTTTCGCATCATGTAATGCTCTCTAGCAAAGCCATGACCACGATTAGGTAGCATTAGCATATCAAAGTCTTTATTCGCGGCTATTAATGCTTCTGCAACGATTAAGGTGTTATATGGCGGTACATTGGTATCTGTTGTTCCATGAGCAATAAGCAACTTACCTTTAAGGTTATCAACAATTAATTGATTTGCTTGGCTGTCGTAGTTTGTGGTGCCATCTTCATTTTTTACTAAAACGCCATGATATTTTTCACCCCATTCATCGGCATAATTTCTATTGTCATGATTACCTGCTTGAGAAACCGCCACTGAATAAAAGTCTGGATAAGTTAACAGGGCACGAGTTGAAGCAAATCCACCACCGGAATGTCCCCAAATACCAACGCGAGTGCTGTCTATCCAGCTATATTTCTCGGCGAGTTGTTTAATCGCAGCTACTTGGTCAGGTATCCCGCTATCGCCCATATTTTGATAGTAAAATTCATGGAAACTCTTTGAGCGACCAGGGGTACCTAAAGCGTCAATTTCGATAACGATAAATCCCAATTCGGCAATGGCTTGATTATCACCTCTTGCTGATCTGAAGTGGCGACCACGAATACTGCCCACTTGTGGACCTGGGTATAAATAATTTACCACAGGGTATGATTTGTTAGCGTCAAAATCGCTTGGCTTATACATCAAACCATAAATATTTTGTTCGCTATTTCTATCTTTTACGATGAAAGGCGTTGGTGCTTGCCATCCTGTATCAGTTAGCTTGTTAATATTCATTTGTTCAACAATAAAGCCAGATTTACTATGAGTACTGCGAATAAAGCTAGTTTCTGCTTCATTTGGCGTTGAAACACGGTCTAAAAAGTAATCTGCATTCTTACTTAAAGTAATTCGATGATGTTTTTTCTCTGGTGTTAATAAGGTTAAGTCTGAACCGTCTTTATTAATGCTGTATAGATAATGAAAATAGGGATCTCCACCCTCTTTACCCGCACCAGAAAAAATTAGCTTCCCTGTTTCTTGATCAATATTCAATAATGCTAATACGGTCCAATTGCCTTGTGTTATTTGATTTTTAATCTTGCCAGTTTCTGCATCAACTAAGTATAAATGTCCCCAATTTGTACGTTGTGAAAACCAAATAAATTCATTACTTTTATCTAGATATTTCCAGCTAATAGAACTGACACCTGACTCGAAAAAGCTCGTTGCTGTTTCAGTAAAAATTGTACGTACCTTGCCTGTCGTAGCATCAGCTATCTTTAGTGTTGCCGTTTTGTGATCACGCGTTGATGAAATAAAGGCGAAATGACTGCTATCGCTCGACCAATCAATATCTAATAAACTACCATCGCGAGCGGCAACATGGTCAGTTATGGTCGATCTGTGATCATCTGCAGGCATATCAAGCTTAACAACACTGGCTTGCTCAATATCGATTACAACACGATGAATTTTGAAAATATTTTTGTCACCTGGTAAAGGATATTTCCAAACATCGATAGTTGGATGACCTACAGCGGTTGAAACTATGCCCATTTCACCCACGTTGCGACCATCATGTTTAAAGGTGGTTAATTTTTTTGAATCGGGAGACCATTTTACTACCGGCTTTTTACCGCGAACCCACCCGGCATTATTTGTTGCATAACCAAAGTTTTCAATACCATCATTGGTTAGTTGTTTTTCACTATTATCGCTAAGGTTTCGTAGCCACAAATTATGCTCGCGAATAAAAACAGCTTGCTTGCCATTGGGAGCAATAAGTTCATTACTGTTAATAGCTTTTTTATTCAACTTACATAAGTAGTTTTGAATATTACACTGGTAAGAGACGCTATTGATTTTAAGCGAGATAAGTTTATCTGTGATGAAATCAACACGATCAAATGGTAACGCTTTCTGGTTAACTTCTTGTTCGCTGATACGTGCTAGTGCACGAGCAATTTTTTGATGATTAAAGGCTAATTTTTTGGCTTTTGTTTTAGCGTCAATGAGATAAAACTGCTTACCATTTTTTGTTTGGCTCTGGTAAATGAGTTTAGTATTGTCAGTCCAACTGGGGTTCTCAACGGTACCAAAAACTAACTTTTCAGTGTGTTTTGATAATTGGTGTTCAGCTTGTTGGTATTTTTCAATGTTGAGAGATTCGGCGCTAGCATTTAATGCCAAACACGTTATAACCACATTTGAATAGCCTATTTTTATCTTTGAAATCATGAATAACCTTTTATTGAATAGTTATAAAATAAAACTAAAATCATTCTACCACTTCTAATAACTTGGCTTTCAAAATAATCGTTCAGCACAATATTCTTTGCGATAATCAACCATTAAAGTGTTATCCACTCGCCGATTTCATTGCATATAGACTAAAGTCTACCGCATTTATTGCTTATTTTAGACTTAGGTCTAATTTATAAATCACCGCTGATTCTCTAGTGTAATAACATCATATATAGCTTTGATTGAAATTTGATTAAAGATATTAAACAGAGAGTGATATGTCTAACTTACTAAATCAAAGTGTCGAATCCGCACCGTTGTCATGGTTGCAGTCTAATAGTGGTGAATGGCAGTATTTTGTTGATAAAGTTTTAGTTGATGAAAGTTCCTCTTCTGTTTTTACACAAGATTATATTTGGTTAGTTTCTCAAGCTATCACTAGCCATAAAGTCAGTGGTTATCGTATCGCTAACCAGACAATGGAAAATTTTATTGAACAACTAGCTGGCGTTGAACAAGCGATTGTTTTTGGTGTGCCTCATGAGCACAAAGGAAATGCGCTTCATGTCTATATTGAATTGACTCATTCGGGTATTGAAAAAACGACTTTATCGAATGCTATTAATGCCAAGCTTGCTGGTGGTGTAGGTGAATTTGCACGTGCTGATGTTATAACATTCGTAGAAAAGCTTCCTGTTGATCAAAATAAAAGAATTTCTAGAAAAACACTTAAATCACAGTGTATTACAGTGAAATATGCAGCATAAAAAAATATAAAAATAATGATAACGGTTTATTAAAACTACAGATAATAAATACGTTATTGAAAACTTAATCGATAAAAACACCGCCAGAGCTTAGCTGTTGTTGCTCTAAGGTTAATAACACACGGGGAAAGTAAAAATGTTTAATAAGAAAAAGCTTTTATTAGCAACAGGTCTTTTAGCTATGGCTGGCAGCGCAAGCGCTGGTTATGAAATTAAGTTATCTGATAATGACACCATTACCTTTGGTGGCTATATAAAATTAGATACGCGTTATGTTGACGGTAACATTAACAGTATTACTAACGATTATTGGGTTGGTGCTGGTAATGTAGGTGATATTTCTCGCACTAGCTTTCGTGCAACCGAGTCTCGTTTTAACACTAAATATGTTCATGGTGATATCACTGGTTTTATTGAACTTGATTTTCATGGCGGCGGTGGTAACGAAATTGTATCGAACTCGGCTAGTCCAAGATTACGTCATGCATTTATTAAATATAAAAACATTTTAGTTGGTCAAACGTGGTCAACTTTTGTCAATACAAGTGCTTTAGCAGAAGCAGCTGATTTTGCTGGTCCACTAAATGCCGCCGCGTTTATTCGTCAAGGCCAAGTTCGCTATACCCAAGGAAATTTCCAAGTTTCGATAGAAAACCCTGAGTCAGATAAAGGTGATCCAACCCAAGATAAATTGCCAGATGTTATTGCTAAATATACCTTTAAAGGTGATTGGGGTAACGTTTCTGTTGCGGGTTTAGCTCGACAATTAAATACGCTCGGTGGTAATTCTGAGTCAGCATTTGGTTACGGTATTGCGGGTAATGTAAAAACCTTTGGTAAAGATGATATACGTTTCCAATTACATGGCGGTGAAACCGGACGTTATGTAGGCGTGGTAGCTGCTCGTGATTTAGTTGGTGAAGAAGTCGAAGAAACAACCTCATTTATGGTCGCTTACCGCCATTTCTGGAGTGACGACATTCGCAGTACAGCATTCTTCGGTAAAACGACAACAGAAGTTTCAGATGCCGACAGAAGACATTGGGGTGTGAATATCTTTAAAAACTATACTAAAGAATTATCATTTGGTTTTGAAGTAGGTAATTTTGAATCAGCAGATCAAAATGCCGATTCTGACTATGTACAATTTTCAGCTAAGTACGTGCTTTAGTTTACTATCTTGCGTTAGTTAACCTCCCAACCGAGGTTATTTATGGGGAAGCTTTTGCTTCCCCTTTTTTATGTTCAGGATGAACGGTATGTCACGATCACACGGATGTGAAAGAGTGACGATGTTCAGGATGAACGGTATGTCATAGTCACATGGATATGAAAAAGTGACGATGCTCAGGCCGCTCTAAGCCATCTTGATAATGGCTACAGCATTGTTAGGTAAAAGCTAATAATGCTGTAACTTAAATCTCAAAGCTATTTCTTCAACTTAGCAAAAGCGTCGGCAAAAGCATTACCCATGGCAGCATTATTATCTACTTTTGGCTGCTGTGTTCTGACTTTATTTTTGTGATGATTTGGCTTAGTATTTTTGTCATTATGAGGCGCTTTTTGCGACTTCTCAGTCGGCTGACTTTTCACTTGAGGTGTCGCTTCATCTAAACGCATGGTTAAACTAATGCGCTTACGTTGTGGATCAACTTCCATGACTTTAACTTTAACCACTTCACCCGCTTTGACAATTTCATGCGGATCACTAACAAATTTATCGGTCAGCGATGAAATATGTACTAAGCCGTCTTGATGGACACCAATATCGACAAAAGCACCAAAATTAGCCACATTTGAAATAATGCCTTCGAGTATCATGCCAACCTTCAAGTCGTTAATGGTATTAACACCTTCTTGAAACGTTGCCGTTTTAAACTCTGGTCGCGGATCACGCCCCGGTTTTTCTAACTCACTAATAATGTCTTTAACCGTAACTTCACCAAAAGCATCACTTACTAAGCTTTCAACATTAATTTTTTCTAACGTTGCTTTATTGCCTATAACATTATTGATGTCGGTGTTAAGTTGTTTTAATAGTTGCTCAACTAAACTATAGGTTTCAGGGTGAACACCTGAGAAATCTAACGGATTATTACCATTATTTATGCGTAAAAACCCTGCAGCTTGTTCGAAAGCTTTCGGCCCTAAACGTGCGACTTTTTTTAATTCATTACGGTTGTTGAATCGACCGTGCTCATCGCGAAAACTTACTACGTTATTTGCCATGGTTTTGTTTAAACCGGACACACGCATTAATAACGCTGCAGAAGCGCTGTTTAGGTCAACACCCACCGCGTTAACACAGTCTTCAATAACGTTGTCTAAGGTTTGGCTGAGCTGGCTTTGACTAACATCATGTTGATATTGTCCTACACCAATCGCTTTGGGATCTATTTTAACTAACTCTGCTAGAGGGTCTTGCAAGCGTCGAGCAATAGAAACAGCACCACGAATAGACACATCTAAATCTGGAAATTCTTTGGCGGCAAATTCAGATGCTGAATAAACCGAAGCGCCAGCTTCACTGACAATTACTTTGGTTGGTTTGTTGTTTTCTAGTTTAGTTATAACATCAGCAATCAGTTTGTCACTTTCGCGTGAAGCAGTACCGTTACCTATGGCAACTAATTCTACTTTATGTTGCTGACATAAGTTAACTAAAGTACGAACTGACTTATCCCAATGATTTTGCGGGGCATGTGGGAATATGGTGGCGGTTTGCAATAATTTACCGGTAGCATCGACGATAGCTAATTTACAGCCAGTTCGAAGCCCAGGATCTAAGCCTAAAGTTACTTTCGCACCTGCGGGTGCTGCCATCATTAAGTCGTTTAAGTTACGTGAAAAAACCTTAATCGCTTCTACTTCAGCTTGTTCTCGTAATTGTCCTAATAATTCTGTTTCTAAACTTTGGCTAAGTTTTACTTTCCACGTAGTTTGTACCACTTTTGTTAAAAACTCTGCTGCAGCTTGGCCCGTTAAGCGTAGATTGAAATGTTCAGTAATTATTTGTTGTGCGCTTGAAAATGCCCCTTCTTGCCCTGGGTCTGTATCAATATTTAATGATAAAAGTTTTTCATTACGACCACGTAACATGGCTAACATGCGGTGTGACGGTACCGATTTTAATAATTCTGAATGTTCAAAATAATCGCGATACTTTGCTGCTTCTTTTTCTTTGCCCTTTATCAATTTACTACACAAGTGAGCTTGCTTAAGTAAGTGACGGCGTAATTTTTGGATTAAATTGGCATCTTCAGCAAAACGCTCAACCAAGATGAAATGAGCCCCTTCAAGTACAGAAACTTCATCATTAAAGCCTTGCTCTTTATTAATGAAAGCCTTTGCTTCTTGTGTTGGGTCTAGTTGCCAGTTGTTATAAATCTTATTGGCTAAAGGCTCTAAGCCTGCGTTTATGGCAATTTGCCCTTTAGTTTTTCTTTTAGGCTTATAAGGTAAATAAAGGTCTTCTAAACGTGTTTTGTTGTCAGCATTATTAAGCTCATTGGCTAATGCTGGGGTTAACTTACCTTGCTGCTCAATGTTATTGATAATAACTTTTCTGCGATCAGCCAAATCACGTAAATAAACTAAGCGTTGCGCAAGATGGCGCAAATGATTGTCATCAAGTCCTTGGGTAACTTCTTTTCTATAACGAGCAATAAAAGGCACTGTCGCGCCTTCATCTAATAAGTTTATAGCAGCATTTATTTGGCTGGTTTTTACATCAAGTTCTGTGGCAATTTGCTCAGCAATGGGCATCATTTATATGGGATCCTAAATCTATAAAGGTCTTAGTTTTGTTGGCTTCATTATACACTCAATTACTTGTGAGGTGCGATACACCTTAAGAGGTTTTTTCAGGAGGATAAAAAGTCATAACTCCCAACAAGTTGTTAATATTATTTTTAATAGAGAAGCAGGTAATTTAACGTTACAATGTTGCTATACATTATCAAAAACTGATGAGTTTATGCTTACTCATCAACTTGATATAAGTAACTTTATAAATTTAATCGGATTAATTATGGCTCTCTCTGTTGTTATCTTAGCGGCAGGTAAAGGCACTCGCATGCGTTCTGCCTTACCTAAAGTTCTTCATCCCGTAGCTGAAAAGCCTATGGTGTCTCATGTAATTGACGCAGCGCGCCAAGTAGATAGTGAAAATATCTATTTAGTTTATGGCTTTGGTGGCGATGTGCTTAAAGCGAAAGTCACGGGTGATGATTTAACCTTTGTTGAACAAAAAGAGCAATTAGGTACAGGTCATGCTGTTGATATGGCATCACCATTTTTATCTGACGATGAAAATGTGCTGGTACTCTACGGAGACGTACCTTTAACCAAAGTTAGTACGCTGCAACGTTTAATCGCTGCTAAACCTGATCAGGGTATGGCGCTATTGACCGTGCATTTAGCAAACCCAACTGGCTACGGTCGAATTATGCGCGATAGTTCAGGCACTGTAGTGGGTATTGTTGAACAAAAAGATGCAAGCGCTGAGCAACTATTAGTCAATGAAGCGAATACTGGAATATTACTGGCTAATGGTGGCGATTTAAAACGCTGGTTAGCGAATTTATCAAGCGACAATGCACAAGGTGAATATTACTTAACTGACATTATTGCCGCTTGTCATCAAGAAGGTAAGCTTATTGCTACGGCTCATCCTGATAGCGAAATTGAAGTAGAAGGCGCAAATAATCGTGTGCAATTAGCGGGTTTAGAAAGAGCTTATCAACTCAGAAAAGCTGAAGAGTTAATGATTGCCGGCGCAAGTTTACGTGATCCTAATCGCATTGATATTCGAGGCAATGTTACCGTTGGTCAAGAAGTGGTGATTGACGTTAACTGTATTTTCGAAGGTAATGTTGATATTGCTGATAATGCGATTATTGGCGCAAATTGTATATTGAAAGATTGCAGTATCGGACAAGGTGCTGAAATTAAACCTAATTCAATGGTTGATGGAGCTATAATTGGTGATCTAGCTTCAGTAGGTCCATTTGCTCGTATACGTCCAGGCTCTGAATTAATGCGTGACTCTCACATTGGTAACTTTGTTGAGATGAAAAAAACTCGCTTAGGCGAAGGAGCAAAAGCCGGTCATTTAAGCTATTTAGGTGATGCTGAAATTGGCGCTCAGGCTAATATTGGTGCTGGTACTATTACCTGTAATTACGATGGTGTAAATAAAGCTAAAACTATTATTGGTGCTGGTGCATTTATCGGCTCAAATGCTTCGTTAGTAGCCCCTGTTACTATTGGTAAAATGGCAACAACAGCGGCAGGTTCGGTTATTGTTAAAAATGTTGATGATAACGAATTAAGTGTAGCCCGTGGCAAGCAGCGTAATATTGCCGGTTGGAAGCGACCTACTAAGAAATAAAACAAAGCATGAAAGGATCTTTTATAACTCTATTTTTGTTAAAGTTGGTTTTCATAAATCTTTTGTTTATGAATTGTGTTCGAGCTGATTCAGCTTTAATGGCTGTTGCAGCCGAACATCCTATGCTGCAATATCACGAAAATAATGAAGTAAAAGGTCCAAGCGCAGAAATCCTCAAATTACTATTACAACATAGTCAACTGCAAGCCCCGCTTGAACTATTGCCTTGGTCTAGAGCATATCAAACGGTATTAAATCGGGAAAATACTTTAGTTGTTAGTATGGTACGAACACAAGCGCGAGAAGATAAGTTTCATTGGCTGATTAAAGTTAGCGAACTTGAGCGTGGCTTTGTCTCATTGAAAAGTAGACCTGAAAACCGAATTGAAACCTTGAGTGAAGCAAGATCCAAAACCATCATTGTTATACGAGACAGTTATGGTTATCACTCATTAGTGAACTTAGGCTTTAGCGAAAAAACTAATCTTTATGTTGTGTCATCTTTAAAGCATGGGATCGCACTATTCTTATCAGGTAAAGTCGATTTAATTTTTACCGACCCTAATGTTTTAATCGATTTTTTTGCCGAGCAACAACAAAACGCTGAAGCGTTAATTTCTGTTCACGTTTTACCAGAAACACGTCGAGAGAGTTATATTGCTGCGAATATAAATACAGAAAGTGGCATGTTAGAAAAACTTAAATTGGCTGCTGGTAAGTTACTTACAGATCCCGGTTATCAATATTATTTGGCTTATAAAGCTTTGATAGAGGATTAGATCTTAGATAAATATTGTTTTTATTTTCAGCTTTTGTTCTAATAGCTAAGTTTTAAATCGAAACTTTTAAGAGTGTAAACGAAAGCAATGTCAAAACGAAATACCCAACAGCGTCGTCATACCATAATTGCAGAGTTAAGCAATTTAGGTGAAGTAAGTGTTGATAGCCTTGCAAAAATGTTTGATACCTCAGAAGTTACTATTCGTAAAGACTTAGCTGTTTTAGAAAATAGCGGTTTGCTACTACGCCGATACGGCGGAGCTGTGCCTTTACCGCATGAAATTACCGAACCTAAAACTGAAAAGCTTTCGAAACGAAAGATAATAATAGCAAAAACAGCGGCATCGCTTATTCGTGATCATAACCGCATTATTTTAGATAGCGGTAGTACAACATCAGCGCTTGTGCGTGAGTTAAGTGCTAAACAAGGTTTAGTGGTTATGACTAACTCATTGGCTATTGCGTCTGATTTACATGCGCTTGAAAATGAACCAACATTATTGATGACCGGTGGAACTTGGGACCCGCATTCTGAATCATTCCAAGGTCAAGTGGCCGAAAGTGTATTGCGCTCTTATGATTTTGATCAGTTATTTATTGGTGCTGATGGTATCGATTTAGCCCGTGGCACAACAACATTCAATGAGCTTTTAGGCTTAAGTCGCGTGATGGCGGAAGTATCTCGTGAAGTTATTGTTATGTTAGATTCAGAAAAACTTAATCGAAAAATTCCCAATTTAGAATTACCTTGGGAAAAGATTCACACGTTGATTACAGATGCAGATATGCCTGAAGACGTGAGAAGTGAAATAATTAAACAAGGCGTTAACCTCGTTATCGCCAGTTAAAAGGACAAAGAATATGTGTGGAATTGTAGGTGCTGTCGCACAGCGTGATGTAGCAGACATTTTAGTAGAAGGCTTAAAGCGATTAGAATATCGCGGATACGATTCTGCAGGTGTTGCCATAATTGATAACAATAACAACCTTATGCGCGCTCGTCGTTTAGGTAAAGTGCAAGAGCTTGCCGATGCATTACATGCTAATCCAATTGCTGGCGGTACAGGTATTGCGCATACACGTTGGGCAACTCATGGTGCCCCAAGTGAAATTAATGCTCATCCACATGTTTCGTCTGAAACTATTGCTGTTGTGCACAATGGCATTATCGAAAATCATGATAGTTTACGCACGCGCTTACAAGGTTTAGGTTATGTTTTTACTTCAGAAACCGACACTGAAGTTATTGCACATTTAGTTCACCATGAATTAAAAACTGCTGATAGTTTGTTAAGTGCAGTGCAAGTTACGGTAAAACAATTAGAAGGTGCATACGGCACTGTTGTTGTAGACACGCGCGATAAAGACCGTGTTGTAGTGGCGCGTTCAGGTAGCCCATTAGTTATTGGTTACGGTGTCGGTGAAAACTTTATCGCCTCAGATATGTTGGCATTATTACCCGTTACTCGTAAATTTTCGTTTCTAGAAGAAGGTGACGTTGCCGAAGTTACACGTTTTGAAGTTAATATTTTTGATACTGACGGCAAGCCAGTTGAACGTGAAGCGAAAGAGTCTGAAGTCAGTCACGATTCTGGCGATAAAGGCGAATACCGTCACTACATGCTTAAAGAAACCTACGAGCAACCAACAGCGATTCGCAATACTTTAGAAGGTCGCTTAATGGGCAATGTGCTAGATATCCAAACCTTTGGTGAGGGTGCTGATGCTATTTTTCAAGAAATTGAGCACGTACAAATTATTGCCTGTGGTACCAGTTATCATTCAGGTATGGTGGCGCGCTACTGGCTAGAAGCCTTAGCCGGTGTTTCATGTAATATCGAAATTGCCAGCGAATTTAGATATCGCCAATCACATGTACCGAAAAATGCATTATTAGTAACTATTTCACAGTCGGGCGAAACAGCGGACACCTTAGCGGCTCTTCGTTTAGCCAAACAAATAGGTTATCGCGCTAGTTTAACTATATGTAATGTTGCTGGTTCTTCATTAGTGCGTGAATCTGATTTAGCCTTTATGACTAAAGCAGGTGCTGAAATAGGTGTAGCTTCTACCAAAGCTTTCACTACCCAACTTGTGGGTTTATTAATGATGACCCTCGCTATTGGTCAGCACCACGGCATGTCACAAGAGAAGCAAAATGAAATTGCTCAATCATTAATGACATTACCGAATAAGCTTGAAGAAGTATTAGCACTAGCGGGTTCAATTGAAGACTTAGCTGAAGATTTTGCTGATAAGCATCATGCATTATTTTTAGGTCGTGGCGACCAATACCCAATCGCGATGGAAGGTGCACTGAAGTTAAAAGAAATTTCATATATTCATGCTGAAGCTTACGCAGCAGGCGAACTTAAACATGGACCATTAGCGTTAATTGACGCAGAAATGCCGGTTATAGTTGTGGCACCTAAAAACGATTTAATTGAAAAATTAAAATCTAATGTTGAAGAAGTACGTGCTCGCGGTGGTTTAATGTATGTGTTTGCTGATGCCAGTGCTAACTTTAGTAGCGATGACACCATGAAGGTTATTAACGTCCCCGTATGTGATGATTTAATTGCTCCTATCGTATATACATTACCGTTACAGTTATTGTCTTACTACGTTGCCATAATTAAAGGTACCGATGTTGACCAACCACGTAACTTAGCGAAAAGTGTCACGGTTGAGTAACTTGATACATTAATCACATAAAGTTGTGGTTTCTAAATAATATTGGAACTTCTTAAATAAAGTAGAAATTCCTAATTGATAATGAAAGCGACCTACTCTTTTTGAGTGGTCGCTTTTTTTTTAATTATCAGAATGTAAAACCCTGTCACCGTTAAGCACTGGACGTTATGGTTTGGAACACTACGTGCTAAACAATTAGATCTATGTAAAGACAAACGATTAACGCACTTTAGTATGCTGAGTTAGTTCGTATAGCTAAATATTTTTGATTAAGAGCTTCAGATGAAGATCTACATAGTTTAGCAACCTAATCGAGTCAAAAGAAAGAATCACTAAGCCGCCGGGCACCCCAAAATAAAAAAGTAGCTGATGTATTAGATCTGATGTCAGCCAACTTAATGTGTCGACTACTGTCGCCATCAACTTATCTAAAGTGTACTTAAGTCTCCTATCTTATCCTCAGCAAATATATCTGCATTTAATAATACTCGTAACGTCTAAAAATCATTCATTCTCATTATGCATCCGAAATTAATTTTTCAAATTCGCTTTCCATTTTGAATCGCAAAATGCGAATCATAATCTTCAATCAAGCTCCTGTTCAAGTTGGCTGCTATTTTTTCGATCCCTCATAAAAATAATTTAAATCCTTTCTATTCATATAGATAAGCCTGATAAAAAAAGCTCTGATTAACCATTTTTGTTAACTGGCACGGTAGTTGGGTAGTAGTAGGTGTAGATGCAAAAAAGTTACTAAGCATAAATCGAAATACACAACATCAGATCAAAACAAAATTTAGGAGTCTTATTGTGAATATAAATGACAATCAGCAATTTGTAAGAAAAATCAAATATGCCACTTCAGGAAAGTGGGCAAACGCTTTATTAACCGTGGTGTTAATGGCTTGGGTCGGTAACGTTGTAGCGGCACCTAAACTTCAGGGAAACCTCGAAGCCCTTCTAGTGGTTGCAGATGAAAACGGAAAGGAATCTTTTCGTGCTGCCGAGGCAGTTCTCCCAGGACAAGTTATTGAATATCGACTGCTCTATTCAAATGAAGGTGATGAAGTAATCAATAACCTGAAAGTTTTGGGACCTATACCTGAAGAGGTTGAGTATGTAGCTATGAGTGCTTCTTCAGCATCAAATGCAGAACTCGAAGCCTCAATTGATATGGGGATCACTTGGAGTTCTGAACCTTTGTATCGCACCGCATTAGATGCAAATGGTAAAGAGGTTCAGGAAGTTGTTCCTCCTTCTCAGTATCACCAAATTCGTTGGAGTTCTTTTGACGAATTAAAACCCGATGACTCTTTTCAATACACATACCGAGTGCGCGTAAAGGGCAATTTAGATCTTTAAGTGTCATGGAATAAATAATTTAGTAAGTACAAAACCTAGCCAATAAACGAACTGTTAAA
Source organism: Colwellia sp. Arc7-D (assembly GCF_003061515.1). Classification (NCBI taxonomy): domain Bacteria; kingdom Pseudomonadati; phylum Pseudomonadota; class Gammaproteobacteria; order Alteromonadales; family Colwelliaceae; genus Colwellia; species Colwellia sp. Arc7-D. The sequence goes on along the minus strand of NZ_CP028924.1, from coordinate 4,269,449 downwards.
AACAGAAAGAGGTAACAAAATGAGAAAATATAATTATCACAATACATTCAAGCGGAGTGCCCTGACAACAGGTATTCTCGCTGCAGGGGCATCGCTTTGCATGTCCACTACTGCTATGGCGGCTGCACCTGCAGCTGGCGCTGTGGTCGGTAACCAAGCAACAGCTACCTATACTGATGGCACTAACGAGACACGCACAGCGACATCTAACCTGGTTGAAACAATCGTTAAGCAAGTTGCCGGTGTTGATATTGAAGCTGACACTAGCAAATTGGTTGCTGTTGGGGGCACGGTATACTTCCCTCATACAATAACCAACACCGGTAATGGTAATGACATTTATGACCTAACAGATCTGGATGCTAATACCGGTACTATCACCTTCAACAGTCTTGAAGTTTATGCGGATGCTGATTTAGATGGTATTCCAGATGACTTTAATCCTATAAGCGTCACCCCAGCAATGCTGGCCGGTGAAAAATATGGGATTGTAGTTGCTGCTCAGGTTCCTTCAACAGTAACTTCAGCCGATGTTGAAACACTCACAATTGAAGCAAAAAGTCAGTTTGAACCAACCATTCTTGATTTCAATACAGATACGATCAGTGTTTCCGACAATGCGGTTATTGAAGTCACTAAATCAATGAGCGTGTCATCAGGTCCATCGCCAAGTTTAGCTGCATTTGATGTGGTGTTGACGTATACCAACAGTGGTAATGCAACAGCAACCAATGTGACGTTAAAAGATATTCTGCCAGAAGGAATGATGTACGCCAACAATAGTGGTAGTTGGAGTGGCGCTACCAATGGTGTTCTAACTGATACTGATGGTGCAAATGATGATCCTTTAGGAATCGACTATTCGTACGAAAGTGTTGCTAATCCAATTGCAGGGGAAGACATTCAAGTAGTTATTGCATCGGTTGCACCAGGCAGCAGTGGTACAGTTACTTTCAGAGTGAGCATAGATAGTGACTTGTCTCCAGGCGATATCAATAACTTAGCATCTTATGAGTATTACGATGGTGCTGCGGTACTTGCTCCAGTAAATACCAATACAGCTACTTATACCGTACTTCAGTCAGCAGCTGTTGTAGCAACTGACTCAGAAGGTACAAACAGTGCTTCAAATTCTGACGATGATGGTTCAGCTAACGATGTAGTTACTGAAATCGATGCGGCAAATCAAGGTGGCACCATTAAATTTTCCAATATCATTATGAACAATGGTAATGGGATAGATACCTTTGAATTGGCCGTTGGAAACAGCACCTTTCCGGTTGGAACTAGCTTTCAGCTTTATCAAGCAGATGGCTTAACGCCATTGACTGATACAAATGGTGACGGTGTTCCTGATACTGGTCCATTGGATTCAGATGTAACTAATGTCTCCACTGACGACGAACTTGAAGTAGTTTTAGTCGCTACATTGCCGATTGGAGCTTCAGGTAACAACAATGGTCTTGGTTATGATGTTGAGCTAACGGCTACTTCAGCTGTAGATCCAACTCAGTCTGATTTTGTCACTGATCATTTAAATGAAATTACTGCTAGCTCAGTCGATTTAACGAATGATGCGGCATTTGGTGATGCGGGTGCATTAGGTGAAGGTGTAGGCCCTGAAACGGCTGCTGTTAGCACTAATACTATTGAGCCAGGTGAGCAAACAAGCTTTACTTTGTTTGTTGCAAATACCAGTGCTGTAGCAGATAGCTATAACCTAGCTTTTGACGAAGCAAATGATTTTACAACTCCTACACTGCCAGAAGGTTGGTCAATTGTTTTTACTGACACTAGCGGGAATGTGATCACCAACACTGGTGTAATCAGAGCCGGTGAAAACCTTGAAATAACAGCAACTGTTTCTACACCTGATGGTCAGGCTCCGGGCACAGTTGATATTTACTTTCGTGCTCAGTCTTCAACATCTGGTGCATTTGACATAAAACATGACGCCGTAACTACCAATACTTTACGTTCTGTTGAGTTGAATATAAATGGTGCTGGTCAGGTTTTCCCTGGTGGTTCTCAAGTTTATCCACACACACTAGTTAACAACGGAAACGTTGCAGAAACTGATGGTTCTTTAGTGGCAACTAACACTGATTCAAACAGCGGTTGGGCATCGATAATCTACTACGATTCGAACAACAATGGCGTCATTGATGCAGGTGTTGACACAGTTGTAGATGATATTAACGACTTCGGTGGTATTGCTGCTGGTGGAAGTGTTCCTCTATTAATTAAAGTCATATCTCCAGCAGGCGCTGATCCTGGTGAAACTAATGTTTCTACTTTGACTGCAACTTTTTCAGGTGGCCCAACCGATAGTGCAGAGGATATTACCACTGTCATTACGGGTGACGTTGTACTGAACAAGCAGCAAGCATTAGACGCAAACTGTGACGGTATTGTTGAAGGCTCTTTTGGCCCTAACGTCTTGGCTGCATCTCCAGGTGAGTGTATTGCATATCAGATTATCGCTTCAAACAGCGGTTCTGAGTCAGTAACAAACTTAAACATCAATGATTCCACACCTAACTTTACGAGTTATGAAGATTGTTCTGACGCTGCTGGTTCTTGTCCTGCATCAGTATCTTCTTCAGGTACTGGAGCATTGAATGTAACTGCGCCAACCAATGGTTCAGCTGGAACGGTAGTCGCTACTATTTCAACGCTAAATCCTACTGAAAATGCTTCGCTGACGTTTACCGTTCAGGTAAATGATAACCCTTAAGGAGCAAGTTTACTCCTAGGTAAATTGGGGGCGGATTTCGCCCCACTGCGAACAACAATGAATAAGCCTCGCTTGGCAGTTAACAAGCTGCAAGCGAGCATTCTCACTCACAAAAAACATTCGAAGGAAAGTAAGATGAATCACTACAACGTAAAAGATGACCATACTAAAGCTTGCAGACAGAAAATTCTGTCGGCTTTAGTATGCTCATTTGTTTTTATTGTTTTGGTAACATTGCTTCCCTCTGCTTTAGTGTCGGCATCTTCTGGAAAAATGTCTAACATGCCAATGGCAGGAAGCACTATAGTTAACCAAGCAACAGCATGGTATTACCACACCAGATTGGGTGGAGTTGAATCAATTTCATCTAACACAACGACAGTTAATGTAATGCCTGTAAGAGGATTCAAATTAGAAAACGATCGACAACAACATAGTACTCAAGGCAATTGGGTAGTAATGAGTCATCGCCTGACCAATACCGGCAATATAGAATCTCTATTTGAGATGTATTGTGAAAATGGCGATAACGATGAATACAATTTGTTAGGTTTAGTCATTTATATCGACACTAATAGTAATGGCGTCATTGATGGCGCAGATATTAAATATGAAGTGGGCGAACAGTACATGTTGTCGCCTAATGCAAGTCTTGATTTATTATTGACTGGTCAAGTGCCAACAACCAGCACAAAAGGTATGTATGCAGAAGCTTATCTGGCGGCATTTATTCCAGAAACTGAGCTGATGTCGAGTATAATGGATACTGTTTGGGTGGAAAATGGTGCTGTGTTACGTTTTTTTAAAAAAAGTAACCAAGAGGAAAGAAAACCTGGCGAGATAATCGAATATCAATTAATCGGTACTAATGTGGGTAATGCGAGCATGGACCCTTTTGAGGTGATTATTGATGACAGTTCTGATCGTCGCGTATTAATTCGCGATAATATCCCACTTAGTACCCAGTTTGAAAGTATTCTAGAAGCTGGCACATCTCAAGTTCTTTATCACCTAGCTGGTACAGGTGAACACGTATATCAAACTAAACAACCTAGTAATAAAGGCATGATTGATGCTGTTGTTTTTGCTTACCAACAAATCCCTGCTGGCTACAGTTTTGATGTCAAATTTAGCGTAAAAGTGAATGAAAATGGTGGTAATGATATCAATAATATTGCTACTTCTTACTTTAATACTTTGGATGAAACGTTTGTTGTAGACAGTAATAAAGTTGTTGTTGAGCAGCCACCAGCGCCTGCTGAAATTGATTTCATGAACTCTGCATTTACCGGAACACAAGAAATTATAAACGCTGGTGATATGTTGTATTTAAAAGTAGAAGCAGCGGCATGTAACCTTGATGCCAGTGTCGCTGAGAGTTACCCCATAGATTTGCGCAGCCAGCTGTCAGGCGACTTGGAAAGAGGCTTTTATATTACCGAAACTGGACCAAACACAGGTACTTTCGTGGTTAAAGAAATACCTACATTAGCCTGGCCTGAAAATGAGCAAGTAGACAACAACTTTAATGTTGAAGTAACTCGTAATGACTTTTTAACCGCTCGTTGGGATACCTGTCCTGGTGTGCTATTGGAGACCCGATTGTTAGTTGACCCAGCTGGCATCGTATTTGATTCTCGTAACAATCAGCCAGTGGCTAACGCTCAGGTAGTTTTGCAAGGAATAAATCCTGATGGCTCCGTTTATGTACCTGAAGTATTTGATAGCGAAATGAATTTAATAAACAACTATTCTATGACCGATGCTAATGGTTATTATGAATTTCCGGTAGTCCCTGAAGGTGAATATCGCTTATTAGTTATTTCACCTGACGGACATCAATTTACGTCTACGTTTATGCCTGAAGATCTTTCTCCTGAACGCAGAATAGATGACTATGCATCTTATTTCGGTATGTTTACAATGAATGGAGTAGCCGGTCCTATCTATTACGATATTCCTCTAGATCCGGCTGGATTGACAGGATTGTTCGTTGAAAAATCTGTTTCACGTAATGTTGCGGCTGTCGGCGAAACTGTGCTTTATACCGTAAAAGTAACCAATAACACGATCTATGATTTATTTGATGTAAATATTGATGACTTTCTCCCTGATGGGTTTATTTATATGCCCGGTACGAGTTTGCAAAACGGCGAGTTGATTGCAGACCCAACGATTACCGATGGTTCACATATGCAATACAATGTGAGTTGGTTTGTGCGTGATACTTCAATCACATTCACTTATCGCACTCAGATAAGAAATAGTGCGCTACGAGGTGACGGCATCAATCGAGTTCGCGCCATTAATGACAACGCTGAATCCAATGTAGGCGTTGCCCAAGTCAAAGTCGAAGATGATGTGTTTAGTGATGAAGCCTTTATTATTGGTAAAGTGTATATGGATTGTAATCGTGACCGTATGCAGGGAATCGAGGAGCTTGGCATCCCCGGCGTTCGGTTATATCTGCAAGATGGTAGTTATGTTGTCTCGGACGTCGAGGGAAAATACAGCTTTGCTGGCTTACAGGCTAAAACTCATGTGCTAAGTATTGATAAAACCACTTTGCCAAATAATGCGGAAATGGTAAATCTGTCTAGCCGCAACGCTGGTGATGCTTACAGCAATTTTGTTGACGTCAAAAGAGGTGAACTCTTCCGCGCGGATTTTGCAGAAGGTTCTTGTACTAAAACTATGCTTGGCGAAGTTAAAGAACGTAGAGCACAGGGCGCTGTTCGTGTTGCTGAAGTTGAAGAAAGACTGAAAATAAACCTAAAGACAGATCCAGAAACTACCATTAGCGACCGTCGTAGTTTACCCAGTAGTGGTATTGTCAGTGGTGAAAGTCAGATGACAGGATTTAAGTCGCTAAACAAAAAAGCAACACTACCAACTAAGTCACTTATTCCTTCAAGTGCACCGGCAAAAGGCGACTCGGTTGACCTTGGAGAGTTAATTAAGGGACTTGATGCAACGCTCGGTTTTATAGATTTGAAAGACAATGATACTTTGGCGAGCAGCCAGCTTAGTATTCGAGTGAAAGGTGTTGCTGGAGCCGCACTACAATTAAGTGTTAACGGCGAAGTTCAAGACGCGAACCGTATTGGCCAGAAAGTGGTGATGAGCAGTACCGGTGTCGAAGCTTGGGAATATATCGCAGTGCGCTTACAGCCCGGTAAAAATGAGCTGAAATTGGCTCAACTTGATCAGTTTGATAATCAACGTGGCGAAAAAATTATTCAGGTTTCCGCTCCTGGTTCACTTGGCCGACTGGTTATTTCTAGTGAAATTGATGGTTCTCCAGCTGATGGGCATACTCCCGTTGTTTTAGCCGTGTCTTTAAAAGATGACAAAGACTTACCCGTATCGGCAAGAACGGCAGTTACACTAGAAAGTACATTGGGAGTTTGGGATGTAGAAGACCTTGACCCTAAAGAATCTGGCATTCAGACCTTCATTGAAGGTGGTACAGCACAGTTTGAATTGTTACCGCCAGATATGCCTGGAGAAAGCCTGATACGGGTTAGTAGTGGTATCACGGAGTCCACATTTGAACTGGATTTTTTACCTGACCTACGCCCATTAATGGTATCGGGCATCCTTGAAGGTGCTGTAGGAATGAGAACATTAGGTAGCGATGAAGTTACTCCTGCTTCTAAAAATGATGGTTTCGAAGAAACTATTGGTAGCTTTAACTTTTCCGGCGGAGATAAACTCGAAAAAGGAGCGCGCGCAGCATTATTTTTGAAAGGAAAAATTCTGGGTGAGCATTTACTTACCTTATCTTATGATTCAGATCGTGACGAGAATACTCGACTTTTCCGAGATATTCGTCCTGATGAGTTCTATCCTGTGTATGGTGACTCTTCAATTAAAGGCTTTGAAGCCCAGTCAACCAGTAAGCTATTTGTTCGCGTTGATAAAGGTCGTTCATACCTCCAGTATGGTGATTTCAGTACCAACACCAATAATGAAGCCAGAAGGTTATCAAATTTCAACCGTACTTTTAATGGCCTTCAGGGACACCTTCAAACCTCTAAAGTTGAAGTTAATGTATTTGCTTCGTATGACTACACTAGCCAGGTTGTTCGCGAATTCCAAGGTAAGGGAATTTCCGGTCCCTACCCTCTGGATAATCGTAATATGGTTCGTCAGAGTGAAATTGTGGAAATACTGGTTCGTGACCGTGAGCAGCCATCGTTAGTTTTATCGACTAAAACCTTGACCCGATTTGTAGACTACAGTTTGGATTTCTTTAGCGGTGATCTAGTTTTCCGTCAGCCAATTGCAAGTATCGACGCGGATTTTAATCCAGTCTATATCCGCGTTAGTTTTGAAGTAGATAGCGATCAAAAAACACATTGGGTTTATGGTGCAGATGGTCAATTCCAAGTAACAGACCAAGTTGAGGTTGGGATTTCTCATATTACCGATGAAAATCCTGAAAATAACTATCAACTAAGTGGTGCAAATACAACGCTAAAAGTAACCGATAACGATACCTTAATTGTAGAGTATGCACATTCTAAAACCGATATAGAAGGCGAAGGTTATGCAGCTAGGTTGGAATGGAAACATAGGAGTAAAAAGTTAGATTCACGTATTTATGCAGTAAGAAGTGAAGAAGATTTTATTAATCCTAATGCATCTGTTCGCTCTGGTCATGATGAAGCCGGTGCCCAACTTAGTTATAGAATCAATAAAAAGAATCGCTTAGAGAGTGAACTGCGTTTTACCGAAGATGTAATTACAGAGGATAAACGTCAGGGCGGCAAACTGTCTTTGCAAAGCCAATTGATAGATTCGGTAAGCCTAGAATTAGGTATGCGCTATGTCGAATCTTCGACGGTAGCAAAGAGCGATAATGAAAAATCGAGTAGTAGAGCATTGACCAGCGGCTTGGCAAAAATAACCTGGCAACCAGAGTCTATGCCTGAGGCGAGTATGTTTACAGAGTACGAGCAGGATCTGGCTGACTCTGATAGCAATCGAGCGCAACTGGGTGGTGAATATCAGGTCAGTAATCGAGGACGAGTTTATGCACGTCACGAATTGATTTCAAGCAGCAGTGGTGAATATGGGTTGGATGCTTCTGCTCGAAATAATAGCACCCAGATTGGACTCGATTTTGATTATCTAGATAATGGCCATGTGTTTAGCGAATATCGGGTGCGAGATGTTATTAGTGGAGGTGAAGCAGAGGCGGCTATAGGCATTAGTAATACATGGAAGCTAACCGAGGGTCTTAGTTTAAATTTGAGTTCTGAGCAGGTTCGTTCGCTTGAGGAAAGTGAAGAAGGTGAGAGTTTAGCCATTACAATGGGGCTTGATTATTCTGGTTCTGAGCGCTGGAAAGGTACTGGTCGTATGGAGGTGAGACGCAGTGAAACTTCTGAGAGCTTATTAAACACCTTCGGCGTGGCAATGAAATTGGATCATAGCTGGTCAGCTTTATTACAGAATACTCTGTCGATTCGTCGCAACTTAAATACCAGTGACAAGCTGACTGAAGACCGTTTACGTACCGGTATTGCTTATCGAAGTACAGATACCAATGAGTTATCTGGTATGGGGCGTTATGAATACAAAATTAGAGATGATGAAACCCAAAACACCATGCGCAAAGCACACATATGGACTACCCATGCTAACTGGCACCCTAGTCGTTCACTGACCTTAAGTGGTCGCTATGCGGGCAAATATGTAACAGAACAAGGCATCGATTATCGCAGTGATCACACAGCACATTTAATGAGTTTACGTGCTATTTACGATGTTACTGAACGTGTAGATGTATCGGTGATGGGAGGAGTGATCACTTCTGACGGTTTTAAAAACCAAAACAAAATGGCTGGTATCGAAGTGGGTTACTTATTAACCACTAACCTTTGGTTGTCGGCAGGTTATAACTTTTTTGCAGTGCAAGACAAAGAGCTACCCGATAGTGATTACAGCAGTTCAGGAGCTTATGTTCGCTTACGATTTAAATTTGATGAAGATGCCTTTGATTGGCTTAAATAAACATGGGCAAGGAGAAATATATGATGACTAGACTTTACCTTATTTGGCAGAAAACTCAGCAGCAACGGGCATTGATACTTATAGCCACAGTAGCTGTGTCTATGCTTAGCAGTTGCTCTAACACTACTAGATTGGTTGATGAATCAGCAAGCATCGCATTTGAAAAAGGCGTAACGATTACTGACAGTGCCTATCAGAACAGTCTAGAAAACTTGCACGCTTTACAAGAGCGTTTGCACAGACTAAGGATTGGAAGTACCACAATCAATAACTATCAACTTTGTAAAGCCAATGCTTGGCTTGATATGGCCTACACTGAATATACTGATAATGACAGGACGGGCGTCGCAATCGAAGCAAGACAGGAAGCTGAGAAAATTATCCAAGGGCTTGAGCAAGGTACAAAAAATCGTCATTACGAAACACCTATTTTAAATGCTAGCCAAAAGGTAAGGAAAGATCTTTGGCAGTTAGTGGATCAATGGCAAGACCGAAAAGACAATCAATGTGTCTCTTGCGATTTAGCGCGTTTAGAGGTCCAATTGGTTTGGGTCGGACATGAATATTTCGAACAGGGCTGGCGACACGCTTTAGCTGCGGAACAACAAGCCGAACGATATGCTCGCACGTTACTTGATAGCCAATCTCAATGTGTTCAAGCCGATATTATTGCAACACCTAACATGCCTAAGTTTGTTCATTTTTCGCTTGATGAACACCGTATTGATGATGTTTCTAAAAGCATTGTTAGAAGAATGGCAGAAAGCTTGCTTCTATATCCAAACCACAATATTCTTTTAATAGGTCATGCCGATTTTAGAGGGGCAGATCGTCATAATCTTCGGCTTTCTCAGCGTCGAGCAGAAAGTGTCGCCAAGGTGTTAACCGAATTTGGTGTCGAAAGGCAGCGAATTAATATCAAAGCCGTAGGTAGTTTGTTCCCTGTTCAAAAAGGAAACAGCCTTGAAGACTTAGCACGTAACCGTAGAGTGGAGTTGATACTTTTACCAAAACAATCAAAGCGTAGCGAAATCTCATCGGTTGATTTGAAAGTAGAGCCGTCAACCAAGTTAAAAAACAACGAGTAGGATGCACTATGAATGGCGTAACAAACCCACTTAATTTGATTAGGCTACTGACTTTTTCGTTATTTGTCTTACTTTCAGTATACTTGCCTAAAGTATTGGCAGCCGATAAAGTTTTTCCTCCGGGCTCAGTGATTATTAACATGGGAGTGCTTCCTCAAACTGCAGCTAATGGTTTGAAACCCTATGGATTGATTTATGAGTTAGCGGTAAATCAGCAAATTCCGGTCGATTGGTCTATTAGCCCTACTAAAGCTCAAGATGGCATTGATTTTACCGTTGATGGTGTCAACTATCGGGGTGGCTCATTTATCATAGCTGCGGACTTTGTTGCTGAGGCTAGCGCCATATTATCAACCTGGCAGGCTAAAGGTGTGGTGATTAGTTCACCGACTAGTAGCAGTTTTACAGCGCCTATTATATCCAGCATTACATCTTTTCCCAATGCAGTACTCGATTTAGACAGGGGATCACTGGTAGTACCTTATTATGAGAGCGCTGAAATTCCATCTAGCTCTTATCGCATGGGCTTACCTTCTGATTTAAATAGCTGTGATGATTTCTATGCCATGCCTCATGCTGATCCTGCCTGGGCGACGCATCAAAACTTGCTGCCGTTTATCGAAAATGGCGGCCATCTGTGGGCAGCTTGTCATGCTGTAAGTGTTCTTGAGAGTCTAGAAAATCCAGTTGATCCAACCGAGAACTTTCATTTTTTGAGTAATGATGGCTTGATTATTTTTGGCGATCACGAAGCAGGAACACTCCCTTATAGCCAAGCCATACCGAATAGCCCAATGGCTCAATATATGGGGAAAATAGATCTGGCTACGGAAAACGGCTCTGAACAAATTTACCTACCAGTGCCTGGAAGCGGCTGGCGTAGTACAACCAATATTGGGGTTTGGGACCCCGATCACCCCGATGTGCCCGCTAATAGCCCAGGCAAAGCAGTAAAGCTTGCTTGGGGAAGAGCATTTGGTGATTCCAATGCAGGTATGGTGATGTATGAAGGCGGCCACAGTCATGCCAAAGGGACAGCGGATGATGTCAACGCGCAAAGAGTGTACTTCAGCTCATTGTTGCATGCAGGTGTTGAGAAACGACCTAATATCGAAATGATTACTGCTGAACTGCCAAGCGACATAGATGAAGGTGACGCTATATCGCTTGGAGTTACGGTCACTGAAGGAAGTGGCCTTTACACTTACCAATGGAAAAGTACTTGTGGAGGCACTTTTTCTAATCCTAACGGTGCCACTACTACGTTTACTGCACCTGAAACGAATGTTGACATGCCATGTACGATTCGCGGTGTCGTTTCTGATGTGTGTGGTCGCACAAGTTACTATGCGAAAGGCGCAATAATTCATCCGGTTTTTTTATCTGACCTACAGATTACTAAAACAGATAATGCTGACCCTGTTGGCACGGGTGAAACGATCAATTATACCCTAACTGTTGTTAATGCTGGTCCGGACACAGCCCCAAATGTTGTGGTTATCGATGATCTTACTGCCACCAATACAACCTTTGTTTCAGCTAGCGGCAGCGGCTGGAGTTGCAATAATAATTCAGGGGTGGTCAGTTGTACCGTAACCTCATTGCCAGTTGGTACGTCGACAATTAATTTAGCGGTTACCGCTCCGGTGTTTGCAACCACAGTAAATAATACGGCCTCAGTCAGTTCTGACGCCACCGAAGTAGACCCTGCCAATAATAGTGCGACTGAAAGTACCGGCGTAAAAGCCAGAGTTGATTTAGCCATCAATAAGTTTATCGGTCCAAAACCGGAAGTGCTCGCTGGTGAAGATTATAGTTATTTTATGAATGTAGATAACGTCAATGGCGCTGAAGCTTCGACAGAAATAATTATGACTGATGTGCTTCCCGTTGGGGCTGAATATGTCAGTGCTAGTGGTATAGGTTGGTCTTGTGGCTATGATATATCGACTCGAACCGTTATTTGTACTCTACCTGGTGGGCTAGCCCCAGGTGGAACGGCAGATATCATTGAATTGGTCGTCACGAGTACAGAGGGTGGAGATTACGTCAACACTGCTTCAGTGGATGCTCCAGAGTCGTTTGATACTAACTCCACCAACAATAGTGATTCAGCAACCCGCACAGTAGCTGCAGTTACTGCATTGGAAATCAATAAGTTAATTAATAATGCTAATCCGGTTGATAATGAAGCCATCGTGTTTACATTGCTCTTGACCAATAATGGTCCAAGCACAGCAACTGACATACGTGTAACCGATCCGGTTCCACTTTATGTAGCCTCAGTACAAAGTGGATTTGATGGTGTCAGCAGTCCCGATAATGGCATCACAACGCCTAATGGTGGTAGTGTCGCATTAACCCAAACTAATAATGTATTGCAGTGGGATATTACCCAGTTAGATGTGGGTGAAACGGTAGCGCTTACTATTGATGCCACTTATCAACGTGCTACATTTCTACTCGGTGGTACAGTAGACGACGGTCTTGTTGAGAATGTCGCCACCATTTTTGAGTTCGGTAGCTATGGTGTACCTCAAGTCGTGGATCCTGACCTGTTTGACAACCTTGATACCGCTTCGGTAGGTAGCCCTGAAGCTGATGTTGGGGTTAGCAAAATAGCCACAAAAGATGCCACAGTGCCATCACCAATTTCGGTCTCAGAATTGGACAGAAATGACAGTTTTTCTTACGTCATTGACGTAGTTAATAACGGCTCTTCTGACTTGTCGATTCGATTGGCAGGTACATTGCAAACTGATTTACAAGTCGTTGATACCTTGCCCGAAGAAGTAACATTTGTCGATTTGACCAATACCGATGCAGCTTGGAGCTGTCTCACCGCAGGAGTACCTGTTACGGTTACATGTGATTACCGACCTTCAGCTGACGAAACTTTCGCAAACGGTAGTAGCTTACCGCCTATTGTGATCAATGCTATTGCCCCTGCCGATACTGGAGATCTGACAAATCAGGTGGCAGTGAAATATACCAATTCAGAAGTGAATGAAAGAGTAGATAATAACTCTGTGAATGACAGCTTTACCTTGGTAACGCCAGTAACGGCTCCACAGGTGGATCTTGCTTTAAGTAAGGTGGTTGATAACGCCACTCCGGCCATCGGTGAAACGGTGACCTACACTATCACTGTCGACAATACGACTGGGCCAGATGATGCTACTGGCTTACAGATCAGCGATACATTACCCGTCGGTGTTACGCAGTTAACGGCGACTGCCAGTGTGGGAAGTTATAACGGTGGCGTTTGGGCTATTGGTGATTTACCGTTTGGCAGTTCTGCAAACTTAATAATTACTGCAAAGGTGGACAATCCAGAGCAAATTACTAATACGGCTGAGATTACTGCATTTAATGAAGTAGACCCCACGCCTGAAAGTCCAAAATCGGCAGTGATTGATGTACCTGACGCGGATTTACAATTGACTAAAGTTGTGAGTGCCGCTCCAGTTGCTCCAAACAGTGCGCCTCTGACAGTCGGTCAATCAGTAGAGTTTACTATAACACTGGAAAACAACGGTTCGGTTGACGGCCTTGGTTCGCAGGTCGCAACCAATGTGGTAGTGACAGATGTGTTGCCTAATGGTTTGACTATTGTCGATGCAGGTACAGATATCACCACTTCCGTTGGCACAGCAACATTAGATGCTAGTGGTAGTGTTATTACTTGGAATATCCCTGCTATAGCGGTTGGTGCAGGTAATAAACAAGAGGTGGTGATTGTAGCCCGCGTTGATAGTAATGCAACGTTGGTTAATAACGCCTCGGTTACCGCTTCAGATCTGCACGATGCGATAACAGCTAATAATAGTGATTCGGCTACGGTGGATGTTATCGAAGCTGATTTGAACGTGACAAAGACTTTTGTCAATGATCGTGTGGTCTATCCGGGTGATACCGCGGAGTTTACCATTGAAGTGACAAACAACGGTCCTGATACAGCCACAGGTGTACAATTGCTAGATACTATGACACCAGGGTTATCAGTGACTGTGCCGGCTACTGATATTAGCGTTACTAGTGGTAGCTTCATTTACAATGCCAGTGCAGGCACCATTGACTGGACAGTTGGTACCGTCGCAATAGGTGTTACGCAAACCATGACAGTTAAGGCAAATGTTAGTCAAACAGGTACCTTGCGTAATAACGCTGAAATTAGTGCTAGCGATCAATCTGATGCCAACCCCAATAATAACTATGACGCTGTAACTGTGCTGAGTGGCGGTAATGCCGACTTGTTTTTAACCAAGCAAATTGATGATCCCTCAGTCACCATCGGTGATACGGTCACCTTCACCTTGGAAATAGTTAATAATGGCCCTGATTCGGCGACAAACATTGTGGTGCAAGATATCATGCCGAGCGATTTGTCAAACATCAGTGGTACGCCATCATCGGGTTTATTCAATTCCACCACCGGAATTTGGGATAGCTTCTCATTACTTAACGGTGAAACAGCCACTCTAGTGATAACCGCTCAGGTAGATGCATCAGGGCAATATAGTAATGTGGGTTTGATTTTGGGTTCTGATCAGGGTGATCCTGATGCCACCAGTGATATTGCCAAATCGTTGTATGAAGTATTCCCAGCGGGAACACTAAACCAGCTCAGCGGCTTTGTATACTACGATGCTAACGACAACGGCAGTCACGATGCTGAGGGGGCGGTCAATCAGAACACCTATGTCAAACTGGTTTCTGATCTCGACCCATATTATGCAGTTGAAATAGCCAGTGTAGACCCAAGTACCGGCGCTTATAGCTTCGATGGAGTGCCTGATGGTAGCTATCAACTGGTAGTAGATGACAATAATTTTTCTTCTGATGTCACTGCCAATGCTCCAAATGCTTGGGCATTTCGAACGCCATCCAATGGCCTTAACACTATTACTGTAACGGGAGCTGATATCAGCAATATTGATTTTGGATTATTGCCAGATATTCAATATGGCGTTCTGGCAGGTCAGGTGATCATCAATGAGGTGTTAACCCGCACAAAAAATGGTAACGATCAGTTTATTGAAATCAGCAATGTATCCGGCGGCCCTATTTCATTGGCGGGTTGGCAATTGGTAGACGGCAACATTTATGTTGATGATATCGATGGAGGCGACTCTTTAACCGGAGATGCAAATAATCCCAGTTATATATTTCCAAGCGGCGCGTCATTGGCTAATGGTGAGTATGCGGTTATTTGGTTAGGGCCTAATTCAGGTGATACTCAGGCACCCGCAGCTGGGTTTCAAGATTGGATGGATGTTAATGATAACTTAAACCGTGATGGTGATGAGTTGTGGTTAATTAACTCTTCATTAGGCCTAATTGATTATATTGCCTGGGGAGCCGGAAATGATTTAAATACCCCTCCACCGGCTTCGTTAAACGCGTGGAACACAGTTACTCAAGCAGAATTGGATGGCGTAGGCAAGGGACAGTCTTTAAGCTTGACCCGTGATTCTCTTGATGGCAATACCAGTGCTTGTTGGGAAATGACCACCAGTGATGATGCCAGTGGCCGCTGTTCAGCTTTTTTACCCACTATAATCGGCGATGATGATGCTGCTGCTGGTAGAACTTCTTCCGCCGGACTTAATAACAATGGCGTTACCTTCGTTCCTGCTACTATAGGCGTGATAGTCAGTGGTTACTTGTATAGCGATGCAAATCATAATGGTCAGTTCAACACTGACGAGATTGGAACTGCAGATAGTACCCTTGTGTTGTTCAACTTAGTCGATAATACCTGTATTTCGGTCATGACGAATAATGAAGGCTATTATGAATTTACATCGGTGGCAAATGGCGATTACCAAATCATATCTGCTGATGGCGAGGCTGTACCGACACCAGCCACCTGCCCGGTTGCTGAGTCAGACCCTAGCGGTACTGTTTCAACTACCACTAATACACGTGAGGTTACCGTTGCCGGTGTTACCATTCCAAATCAAAATTTTGGTGACTACAATGGAAGTATTGTGCGAGGTAATGTTTTTGTCGATAACGGGGCGGGCGCAGGTACTGCATATAACGGTATTTTGGATGGTGATGAGCAGGCAAGTGCTAGTGTGCCCATTGAGCTTCTCGACGGTACTACCGTATTGGAAAGCGTACTGACCGATGCGAGTGGAGGATTTGAGTTATGGGTGCCATCGACCTACAGTAATATCAGTATTCAGGCACAGACACCCAGTGGCTATATATCGGTTACAGAATCCGTTGGAAACAGTGGCGCAACAGTTGATACTGATCGCGATGTAATTAGCTTCACTGCACTAGCAGGCACGACCTATACCGACCTTGCCTTTGGCGATATAGCAACTCCAGCCTTTGCGCCAGATCATAAGCGTAGTGGCATTGCCGGAAGCTTTGTTGTTTTTCCTCATACTTTTACCAGTGAGGCTCCTGGTGATGTTAGTTTTAGTATTATAAATCCGGTAGCTACACCTGATATGAGTGGTTGGTCGGCGATTCTATATTTAGATGAAGACTGTGATGGTCAGTTGGCAGCATCTGATCCGGTGATTAATGGCAGTATTCAAGTTGATCCTGATACAAATAAACAAATTTGCACCATCGCTAAAGTATTAATACCCGCTATGGCAGACCCTAATGCGCAATATCTTATTGAAGTTAAATCTGACATGGCATTTACTGGTGCAGATATCGCTAATAATACCAGTGTGCGCTCAGATCTAACCACGGTAGGTTTAGCGTCAGAGGCGGGTTTAATTATTGTTAAGTCGGTTGATAAGACGAGTGCTTTACCTGGCGAAACCTTGGTATATACAATTATTTATCGCAATACCAGTCGGGAGCCGCTTGATAATATAGTGGTCTATGATTCAACACCCGTGTTTACACACTTTTTGTCCGCGTCTTGTATTACTCCGCTACCTACATCTATTAGTAATTGTGCAGTTACAAAAGCGCCAGCTGTCAATGGCTCTGGCTCAGTAGCGTGGACAATGACAGGAAAACTCGACCCAGATACTGAAGGAACAGTGGTCTATAAGGTAGGGGTAGACAATTAATCATATGGAAAAACAAGCGATAGCGAAAAATTTTTGACGGTTTATTGATTGAGGAGGAAGCCTTCGGCGAATATATGTTAGCGTTATGCAAATTATATATTCGCGTCAAAGCGCTCGATGATTAATATTTTATGTTGATTTATATAATAAGTGGTATTTAAAATATCACATGGCATCGATAACGCTCAAGCTTGTTTGAATAGTGCATAGCAAAACAAAAAGCTTTCAAAAAAGCAGTAAAACCTACAGTTAACTTCGTTTAACAACATATACTTTTTATAATTCACCCTTTTATTCAATAATAGTGAGGGTTGGTATTACCAAAAGCTCCGCAAATTAAAGCTATTTTTTGTTATCATTTTCCCGCGTTATCATATTAGCTTTTATCTAACTTTATTTGTAAAAAATGGCTGAAAGTAGTTGCTTTACATTTCCAATATTATTTATATACCACAACAGAAACTTTAATAGATTCTTAGTTGAAATTTTTGGTGTTTAATGGCGCCATAATTTCTACTAAAATAAACATATAGAAGCAGCCAATATAGGACTGCTTTTTTGTTACTGTATTTACTTTTCATAAACTTCGTTTAAATATTATAGAAGCATAAAATAAGTTGTAAAAAAATATGACACAACACACTTAGAATTGATATTTCATCAAAGAATATAGCGGATCAATTACACTAAAATCTTAATGTAAGGATACGTTATCAAAAGTTATCACTATTACTGATCTTAATATCAGTTATAGCTGTCCAAAACATAACTTAACTGAATGAAAAAAAAGGTTTTAATATAAATTGTCAGCTCTAATGTCATGGTTATAAAGTACTATTAATTTTCAAGGGAGACTGTCGAAAAATTTTACACATTTAAGTGATATATGTATAAAAAAAATTACACATAAAGTTAATTTGTTGATATTAAACGTTTAAATTTAAATAATACAATTGGTATGCTTTGTGCATTATCAGACTTTAGTGAATTAAAAGCTTTTTGAGGAATTAATTAGTTAATACTTAAGGATAACTTGAGTAATTAATGATTTTTAGATTTCGATATTTGTTAAATTTTTTAAATAAGGTAACTGATAATGTATAACAATAAAAACATTGTTCAAAAAGTAAAAAGCAGTATATGGAGCCGTGTCGTTTTAGGTGCAATGCTTATAGGTATGAGTATGTCGAGCCAAGCTAGCTTGGCTGGTTTTGATTTACAAGATAGCCCAGATATATCAGCTTTATCGCTTGAAACCACATACTTTGAAGAAACTGATGAATTTACTGCCAAAGGTTATGCAAGTGAACTTCATTATAATGGCCTTACGTACCAACTTGACGGCGATGGTAAAGATTACGTACTAGAGGCTAAAATTGATAATAATGGTGACTTTGAAAGTGGCAGTATATCAATAGGTGGTTGGCTTACCGGCAAAGACGGCTCAGGCAAAGGTATAGCCTTACCAGATGGCTACATGCGTTCACCTACTAATACTACCTTATTAACTGGCGTTCTTTCTCAATTCGGCTTTGAAAACTCAGGAACATTATACTTCCTATTTGAAATAACAGGCGGTGACGCTGCAGACTTCTTTGGTGGCATTAATAGCATTGGTGCTATTATCCTTGCAAAATCAGGTTTTTCTGGGGACTGGATGAGTAATTTTTCAAGTACCAGCGCACTATCTGATAACGGACTTCGTGTAGCAGTTCCTGAACCAACAAGCATGTGGTTACTTGGCTCGGGCATTCTTGGCCTAGCGGGTTTTTCTCGCCGCAAAAAAACTAAGTAAATTATAATAGTGGAATGCAGTCTTGGGTTTATTTGCACTGTATTCCACCAACACCTTTCTCAATTTAAAATATTGCTCTTCCTTTTCACTAAGTATTAAGGGTGAACTGTGACTAATGTTATTGAAAATATGAAATATTTTTTGAGCCAAATTTTGGAGCCCTACATGATAAATTTACACAAAAATCATCGCCTTTGGATAACCACTAGTGCAGTGTTAATGGCGTTAGCTGTACCAAAGTTATCAACAGCTGCGTTGCTGAACGACACATTAGAACTGACACAGATAAGCTATAATTTGCAGGATCCTACTACAACAAATTACCACGCTGTTGACAATACGTTGGTTGTTAATTCATTACCGGTATCACTTACATTACCAAACCTTCGCCCAATATATATCAATCCTGTTTCTGGTGGCGAAGAACACTTTATTATTAATATTAGCGTTGATGAAACCGGTGCCTTAATTGGTGGCAACCCAGGCCATGATTTATTTGTTTATGGTGAAGTTGATGTACCCAATGTAGGTACAGTATCGGGTGAATTACTTACCGGTGAGGTCAGTGCTTTTGGCTATTTCAATGCATCATCGAATAACGATATAGTAGATTTTAACTTTACGATCACTGGAGGATTACTGCAAAATTTATTTCCTACAGGCGTAGTTTCTGTCTCTCAAATAATGGAAACCTCAACCTTTAACGGTGATTTTACTGTTGATTTTGAAGGTGAATCTAAAGGTAACTTAGGTGGTATTCCTGCAAAAACCGCTATTATTGGTGACCGTGTATGGTCTGACCTTAATGCCGATGGTATTCAAAACTGTACCGATGGTGGCGCAAACGATAACAACTTCCCAGCTGATGGCATAATCGGTAATGCTGGCGATGCTGGCGCAGAATGTGATGCGGGTGTTGCTAATGTTACTGTTAATTTATTAACAGCTGGTTCAGATGGCTATTGTGGTTCAGGCGACGAAGCGTTTGTTGCTACTCAAGCTACCGATGCTAATGGTTTTTACTTATTTAATAGTGTTCAGCCTGGTTCTTATTGTGTATCAATAGTTAAACCGGCTGGCACTGAATGTACTACCGAGAATGTCGGTGGTGACAATTTAGTGGATAGCGATTTTGTTGACCAAGGGGATGGCACTTGTCAAACCGTTGATAACAACCAAAACCCTATTGTAGTTGTAGCCGGTGATAAAGACCTTTCTTTTGATGCGGGCTTAGTGGGTTCAAGTGCTTCACTTGGCGACCGTGTATGGAATGACCTTAATTTAGATGGTATTCAAAATTGTATCGATGGTGGTGCTAACAATTCTAGCTTCCCTGCAGATGGTATTCTAGGTAATTTAGGCGATTCTGGTACAGAATGTAATTCAGGTATTGCTGATGTAACCGTTAACTTATTGTCAACTGGCTCTGATGGCGTATGTGGTACAACTGATGAAATGATTGTTACGTCACAAATTACAGACAGCAATGGTTTTTACTTGTTTGATGATATTGCTCCTGGCAATTATTGTATCGCTGTAGTTAAACCTGCAGGCTATGAATGTACTGTAGACAATATGGGCAATGACGATGTTGCCGATAGCGATGTGGTTGCTCAAGGCGATGGTACCTGTCAGACGGTTTTTGCAAACCAAAACTCAATTGAAGTGATAGCCGGTAGCAATAACATTACTATTGATGCAGGACTTGTAAGTTCAACTGCAGCATTAGGTGACCGTGTATGGCAAGACCTTAACGGCAATGGTATTCAAGAATGTGCTGATACGAACGGTAATGGCATTGTAGGTGATACCGGTGATATGGGTACTGAGTGTGGCGCTGGTATTGCAAGTGTTGGTGTTTCATTACTAGAAAACCTTGATGGTGATGCAAGTTGTACTTCAGGTGATGAAGATGTAATTGCAAATACCACTACTGATGCAAATGGCTTTTACCTTTTCTCAGATCTTATAGCGGGTAACTACTGTGTAGAATATACGCTACCTAACGGTTATGTATATACGTTGCAAAATCAAGGTGATACAAACTTTGATAGTGATGCAGATGCGGTAACAGGCCGTACAGCTAACGTAGATATTTTGACTAATCAAACTAACTTATCTGTTGATGCCGGCGTTATTGCTCCAGCGTCTATAGGTGATACAGTTTGGAATGACCTTGACCGTAATGGTTTGTTTGTTGATGAATTTGGTGTTGCTGGCATAAGCGTAGAATTGTTTAATTGTAGTAATACTCAGGTAACCGACATTTATGGCAACCCTGTGCTTCCAACAGTTACTGACAGTAATGGCTTATACAACTTCGGTAACTTAAAACCGGGTGGATATACGGTTAAGTTTACTACCAGTGCTGGTCTTGAGTTTACTACTGCTGTTGTTGGTCCTGATGTAATGGATAGCGACGCAGAAAACTTCAACCAAGATGGCACTATGGGTACAACACGTTGTATTACTTTAGCCTCAGGTGAAAGCAACACGGATATTGATGCTGGTATACGTACAATTAATGAATCACGTATTGGCGACTTCGTATGGAATGACACCAATGCTAATGGTATTCAAGACCTTAATGAGTTAAGCAATGGTATAGAAGGTGTACCTGTTGAATTGATGATTTGTGGTGCTGATAACTTCTTAATTTCTACGGGTATAACGACTAATACCAACGCGAGTGGCTTGTACTTCTTTGAAGGCCTTTCTGCTGGTAGTTATGCAGTACAGTTTGATTTAGCTTATTTGACTCAAGCAGGATACATAGTTAGTCCACGCTTTACTGGTATGAGTACCGACGTAGATAGTGATGCTAATCCAAATTCTGGCGCGAGTGAATGTATAGAATTAGGCGTTAGAGACCAAAACCTGACATTGGATGCAGGCGCTTATTTACCGGCTAGTTTGGGCGACCAAGTATGGCTTGATAGCGATAACAATGGCGTGCTAAACAATGAAAATGGTTTAGATGGCGTAATGGTTGAGTTATTCGACTGTAGCAACAGCACTGTTATTGATATCTTTGGTAATGAAGTAACGTCTGTGTTTACTAATTCATCAGGTATGTACAATTTCACTGATTTGGTCCCAGGTGACTATAGAGTTAAATTTACGGCTCCATCAGGTTTAAGTTTTACTAATGCTAATGTTGGTATTGATGAGACTATAGATAGTGATGTAGAGAACTTTGACGGCGATATGGGTACAACCAGTTGTATTACGCTAGGTTCTGGTGAGCAAAATGTAGATGTAGATGCAGGTTTTGTTGCTCCAATAGCCCAATGTGCTTTAGATATTAATGCTACTTGTGCAATTATACCTTCACTGCAACCAGTTAACTTTGTTTGTAGTGATGCTAAGCCACTAGATACATTATCAATGATTTGGGATGGTCAAGATAATGTAAACATTGTTGCTTATTACGGTAAAACTGATAATACAGAGTTAACGACTCGTAGTAATGTTAACAATGGCGATGTGGTTACTATCAGCGGTTTTGCTGGTGCAGGTAATGACATTGATTGGGAAGTATTCAACGCTAATGGTGATAGCTTAGGTACATCTCGTTTCCATATGTCATGTTCTGACTCTGGTATGAATGGCCCTGAAGATTGTGGTGCTCCGCAAGGTAATAGTAAAAACAATGAAGCAGGCTTATTAAATAGCTGGTTACTAGACGGTTTAGCGGGTGAAAATGGTGTTGCGTTAGTATGTAACTCACCAACTGATCCAATTGCTACTGCGGAAACTTGTACTTATGAAATGCCTACTAATGCTTCGTGTGATAGCAAGCCTGTTAATGTAAGTTTACGTTATCTTGGTGGCGATTGTGTTATTAGCAACACTCAAGGTGGTAAAGCAGAATGTATCGTTGGTGGTACAGCTGGTGACAATGTTCGTATCAAAGTGAGCAATGGCAAAACAGGTAACAAGGCTAAAGTATTTCTTGATACCGTTCAGGCCAATGTAACTATTGGTGATGTTGTTACTGCAACCTCTGCAGCAGCTAATGAAAACGATTTTGATTCAAATACTATAATTGAAATCTTTAGCGCTACAGGTAACTTGGTACAAAAAGTAGCTATGCATACATCATGTTCATTACCTTTAAGTTTAGGTGACCAATATGGTGCAGTTGATTTAGTTGCTATGGATACCAAAAGTGGTCAATCAATATCTGCGGGTGTTGAAATGCTTTATAACTACACCATTGTAAACAACAGTACTGAACGTTTTGTTGATGAAGCTTCTGATAGTTTTGGACCGCTTGGATCTCTTGATCTAGCAGCTCAAGGTGGCAGTGCTGAATTGACTCGTACTCAGTTTGTTTTACCTGGTGTTGATAATGTCTTTAACAACACGCTAACAGTAACGGGTAACCTTAGACCTTCTGGTATAGCTTGTAGTGCTCAAGATACTGTTCCTCTAACGGTTGTAGTACCTGAAAAACCGCCAACACCAGAGCAAGTGCTGACTTGTAGTGACATTAAACCATTAACTGAATTATCAATGATTTGGAATGGCGCAAATGGTACAACAGTTACAACAGCTGCAGGCCAAGTGTTTGAAAATCTACAGGAAGGTAATTTGATTAACTTCATCGTTGATAGAGATGCTTATGGTAATGATTTTGCTGTTACGCTAAGTGGCGCTACTAGTGGTGAATCGGCATTCCATTTGTCATGTTCTGATGACTTTATGGATGGCTCTGATGACTGTGGTTCTGCACAAGGTAACAATAAAAACGATGATAACAGCCTAGTAAACAGCTTTGCATTAAATGGCATGACAGGTGAAACTGGCTCATTTAGCTGTGACTTAAACAATACAGGTGTTGTTGAAGCTGTTTTAGGTGCGCCAAGCAGTGGTTCAGTTGGTGCAGTTAGAGCAGAGTTTAAGGACTTAAAAAAGAAAGAATATAAGTTCTATATTCATAACGATAGTAATAAAGATGTTTTCATAGAAAGCATCTCTGTTGACTGGCCTACTTCTGTAAACGGTGATTTAGTCGAAATCAAGAATGGTGGAGATAAAATCTACGATACTGAAACACAGGCTTCACCGGTCACTGTGACTAGATGGGAAAAGTCACAAGATAAAAGAAAAATTAAGGCCGATGATAAAAAAGAGATCAAGATAAAGTTTGACGATAAGGTAGATAAAAACATGAATAAGTACTCAGTAGAGATTGAGCTAAGTACTGGTGAAGTAATTACCCTTATGTAAAAATGAATAATTAAATTTTTGATGATTAAAAAGTGCTCACATGAGCGCTTTTTTTTTGTGAAATAATTTATTTTTATATAAAGTTCTCTGCACTCTGCTTTTAGGTAGCATGACTTTATTTGTCCTGACCGATAACTTTGCCAACAAAGGGGGTACTGTTACCTTCAAGTAACAAGTCCGCCCTGTGATAAAGCAGCCATAGGCATCAATAATTGTCATATAACTTTTGCTCGCTATTGACTGACATTTATAACTATTTCGTTAACGTTAAAACTGCAGATAATATCTGTTTATATCAAATCACAGAGACTATCATTATTTATTGCGATACAGACGCCGTTACTAGAAAAACCATCCTTAAAAATATCGTTATTATTGAGATACTTTGAGAACAATTTTACCTGTGTGTTTCTTTTGTAAGAAAACTTCTTGAGCTGCATTTATTTCTTCTAATGGGAAAGTATCCGCAACAATTGGAAGAATTTGACCTTTCTCAATATAGGTAATTAATTTTTGGAATATGTCAGGGTTCAGTACTGTACAGCCGAAAAAACTTAAATCTTTTAAATAAAGTGTTCTGATATCCAAATCGACTAAGGCTCCGCCAATTGCACCAGATACAGCGTATCTACTGCCTGGTTTTAGCAATTGTAAAAATTGAGGCCACTGTTTTCCAGCGACTAGATCAATAACAACATCAATACTATTTTCACCAAAAGCTGCAATTAAGTCAGCATCTCGTGATATTACTCGATCTGCACCTAGCGCTAATAATTGTTTATTTTTACTTGGACTGGTGATAGCAATGACATACGCTCCACGAGCTTTGGCAAGCTGAATTGCAGCCGAACCAACACCACCAGAAGCACCAGATATTAACACGGTATCCTGAGAAGATACGTTAGCTCTGCTAAGCATATTTTCTGCTGTTGAATAAGAACAAGGGAATGACGCTAATTCGACATCGGAGAGTCGGCTATTAACTTTATAGGCATGTTTGGCTGCGACTACTGTATATTCTGCAAAACCGCCATCACATTCAGAGCCAAAGTACCAAGGCGAATTAAGAGCTTGGCTGTTGGCTTCGTTAAGGCAAGGCTCGATTAGAACGCGGTCACCTATTCGACTTGCACAGACATTATCACCTACGGCAACGATAATACCACAGACGTCAGCTCCTTGAATTCGAGGCAATGCTAACGCCGTACCAGACCAGCCAGCATCAGCGCTATTGCTATCACTTTTTGAATACCAAGCTGTACGAGTATTGATATCAGTATTATTTACTCCAGCGGCAGAAACCTGGATCAGTACATCATTTGAAGTAGGTGTTGGTACTGGAATATCACTACAATATCGGAGATTTTCGGCTCCTCCATGGCCAATAAGTTGGATTCCTTTCATTCTCTTAGGAATTATAGTCATTATTTATCCTCCTTTAAAAGTTGTAATAGCGTGTTTTGTGCAGATGTAACAGCTTTTCGTCCTAGCACTGGCCATGCGCTTGATACCCCTTCATGAAGTAAAAAAATAACCATCGCAAGATCGTTTCTTTTACTTTGTTGGCCTAGAAACTGAAGAACATCTTCTTTGTGCTTTTTAACTGCTTTATTTATAAGATCGTTATCTGGAAAGGCAGCAATAGCATTCATTGACAAGCAACCATGTGGTGCAAATTCATTCATCCATAGTTCAAGCTTATTAAAAATATGTAAAACTGACTCAATACCACGAGCAGGTGAGTCGTTAAGTAGAAAAGTAAGGTACCTTTGATGACGATATTCTAACGCACCTACGATCATCGCTTCTTTAGATGGGTAGTGCTTGTATAGCGTTCGTAAGCTGACCTTGCATGCATTTTTCAGTTGAGCAACGCTTGGTTCAGCAAAACCATATTGGCTAAACGAGTTTTCAAGACTGACAGTAATTTGTTCTCTAAGCATTAGGACTCTATAGGTAGAATGTTTATTCTACATTAAAGGTAGAGTAAACGTTCTACCCTGTCAATATTTTGTTTAGATAATAAGGGATTTGAAGTTGCTAAACGTTATTGAAAGTCTGATATCAATAACGTTCAAACAAATATAAAATAGGTAAGGTACTATATTTCAATAGCTTAAGCTTTATTGGTTGCTAGTCCTTTAGCTAAGAAATAGAGGAACTGTACCCGTGAACTTAGTCAGCATAGGCTAAGTCTTGTCGTAAATAAGTCAAAGGGGTACGGCAAAAGAACCGAGAAAGCGAAAAATGACATAAATAGGCAATCTGGGCTTTAAAAGATAGTGGTTGCCGTTTAGTAAGTGAAAGTTACGATTATTTATAATTTAGATTAATAAATTTTAGAAATTCCAGTATTAATCCAAATTTTGGTTATATAATAAAGATATAATTAATTAAGTTTTTTGGCACTATTAGCCTATGTTAAAAAATAATCCTATATTACCTGTGATTTTGCTATACCTTTTAATAGCAGCGACTGATGCTAATGGCACTGAAAAATATATATGTGCTACAACCCATTACCCTCCTTATTCTACTTTCGATAATTCAAAAAAAGTATTTACTGGCTCCGATATAAATATAATTCAGTCGCTATCCAAGAGTCTTAAAATCGACATTGAAATTGTTAATTTACCTTGGGCTAGGTTAAAAACAGAAATACCACAGAATAATTATGATTGTTTTTTTTCATTAGGAAAATTTCCTCATAGGGAGGAATATTTAGACTACACAAGCATACCTACACATGTGACAAAAATTGCAATATTTGCCCCTAAGGGCGATAAAGATATGAATTTAGATTTATCTAACAAAATAGTTGGTGTACATCGAGGTATAAATTTTCATTTGGATATCCCAAGCTTGCATAAACTAGATAAGGCAACTATTCATAAATTCCCGACAAATGACATTTTATTTGAAATGCTAGTGGAAGAAAGAGTCGATGCAATTGTTATGAGTCAAACTGTAGCTGAATACTTATTACAAACTCAACACCCTAATTTTAGGGTAGATGTTCATCATATTAAGAGTTATGAACTCCCTGTGTATTTAGCATTTAGAAAGGGAACGATAAATATTAATAAAGTAAATAAAGAGCTGAATAAAATAAAAAGCGCATCAAACCTCTAAAAGTATCTTTCTTTTTTAGTGCGAATAAGTCATTTAGCCTATAGAACGTATTCGACTTCAGGCTCAAACGACTACATTTATTACTTGCCTAAATAGTTATTTTCACCGACATTACGAAAATTAAACGTTATAACTATAGCCATTGATTTGTTAATGGTTTTTCGATTTAAGTTATGAATGTGAGTTAAAGCATCAATATAGAAAATTTAAATTTAGGCGAGCAATAGTCTTTTAGTCAACTTATTTGCTACACCTAAAACTATTTCAATTAAATAGCCAATTCTTTCTTAAATTCGTCACTTGGTATTTTTAACACATCAATCGCTATGTTTTGCATGGCCTGATAGTGATCTTTCATTGTTTCATCTACATTTACATAATTGAAATTTTGATGACGCCAAAAAGCAGTGGCACCATAAGCGGTAAATGCTTGAAGTGCTTTCACTTCGCTGTTTGCTAATGTGATATGTTTTTGATAGCCGGTTAGCAACTCTTTCCATGTTCTATATGATAAGAAATCACAACTGAGTTAGTCGCTCTATTAATGAAGAGCTCAGCAGCTTTAATGCCTTTTTCTTCACTATTTTGATGCACAGTAGTTATTGGTGGTGTCGAGCGTAAAGCTTCATCAATTCCGTCAAAGCCAACCACTCTAATATCTTCAGGAACCTTAAGACCCATTGCGTGAATTTCTTTAACTGCCGCCAAGGCAATAATATCACTCATGCAAAGTAAAACATCAGGACGAGGGATTGATGTTAGTGCTTCTTTAGCCGCAATTAATGCAAAATGATGATTACTTTTAGGAAGATTCCAAACACGATCTGATCTTAAATTAACATTCGAATCTTTAAGTGCTTGTCTGTAGCCATTTAAACGCTGATGAGAGATAGAACACATAGCATTACTAGATGTGGGTAATTCATATACACGACAAGTTAGATCTGACTCTAGTAGCCTTAAGCCTAATATAGCAACTTCATCATCGGTTGATTTAATAGCCAGTTTTGCAATCTCATAAGCCGCTTTTTCATTGTCTATTCCAACAGAAGCATTTCGGTCTATATCAAAGTCGGCAGTGACGACTTTTTTCGAGGTTACTCTTAGCTGTTCTATTAATTCAGGATTTCTAGGTGAGCCATAACAAATAAAGCCATCAACAAAATCAGCAACAGAATTAATGTTATCTGATATACCTGAAAACAAAAGTAAGTTAACTTTATTCTTTTCTAAAACCGACGACACACCCTTAACAAAGTCACTTGCTACAGGGTCTGTTACCATATATTCAAGGCTATCAGGCAGCACTAAAGCCACAATATTAGACTGACCTTTTCTTAACGATTGGGCTGCTTTATTTGGACCTGAATATCCTAATTTTTTGCACGACTCCAGAATATCAATGCGTTTGTTTTTGGATAGTTGGTCAGGTCTATTGAACGCATTTGAAACGGTGGCATTTGATACACCCAGTTCTTTAGCAACACTTTTAAGCGTCCAAACTTTCTTGTCAATCATGTTTACCTTTTACCGTTATTTTAATAAAAAATCAGCAACTATAGAGTTACTGATTAGTATACTACTGATTTTAAAATATAAAAAACGCTGTATTAATATCTATTTAGCATTATATGTAATACATCATTACTTAAGACAAGTTCAATAGGTTATTTAAGCTGATAGTACGAGAGCTATTATCTTCATTTATTTCAATATGTGCGTTATTTTCTACTAAATCAACCATTAGCGTGATGTTCTGCTGCTCGTATTTCCACGACATTTTCAATGTGGATTTTTCACTGACAATCGAAAACTCACCATTAAAAGCTGCACAATTATTACGTAATTGAATAAGTTCGATCATCGCTATGGTAAACGGTTTCTTTAGCGCTTCTTCAATATCGGTAATATCAAGGTACGGACGATTAATATCCCTACCAACATTCGAATTAGATAATAAGTCCATGGCATTTTTCTCAGCCAACAAACCTGCGTAATATACCTGCGGTGTTCCAGGTGCAAAAAACTGAATAGCTCTGGCAACTAAATAGTCAAAATCACTTTGGCCAAGTGCATCGTAATAAGTACAATTTACTTGATATAAATCGACATTACTCGCGGCGGCTCCTGTTGCTTTTTGGCTCTCACCAGCGCTGTTTAGGTGAATAGTTTCCACGAGATTATCAATTTCATGATTACTGAGTAAGCCTGGTTTACCATTCATAGGTCCCACATCAATGATACCGATGCCATCGTGTGTATCTAAAACGGTAATACAATTTTTGGGTGAAACATTTAACCATTTTGCTAGTGCAGTAAAGTCTTTAGTAAAAATGCTGTGTAACACTAAAGGCGGTAAAGCAAAGTCATATACTCGGTCAACTCGCTGTGCAATTTCAATTTGAGTTTGATAATAAGAATGAATTTCTACTAGAGTTTCAATACCTAAATCATTTGCTGCTTTACTTAGCTCATCAATGAACTCAAAGGTTTCATCTAGCATAAAGCAACTGGTGCCTGCTTTTTTCAGCGCATAACCTGCCGCATCTAAGCGGATCATTTTAATATTATTTTCAGAAAATGTTTTTAAAATACGAATTAAATATTCTTTACCTTTCTCTGATGTAATGTCTATATCTATTTGATTATCAGTAAACGTTGTCCAAAAATCGGCACTTTCATTATTAGGTAGCGCAAAGTTAGTAAAGCAACTGCCAGGCCTAGGGCGGTATATTTTGTCTGCTTCACTTTTACTTAAGCCGTCAGGGAACACTTTATCTTTTGTTAAAAACAGATCCCAATACGGAGATTTTTGACCATGCTGTAATACACTTTTAAATTCTTTAGACTTAGCCGACATGTGATTAACAATAAGGTCGGCCATTAATTCATGTCCTTCACCTAATGCTTTTATATCGTTCCAATTACCTAATCGGCTGTCAACTTGGGTGTGATCTATCGGGTCGAAACCTGCATCACTTCCGTCAATAGGGAAATAAAATGGCAATAAATGAATACCAGAGAATAAATCTGCTAGCTGATCATTTAAAATGTTGTTTAATGTTTTAGTGTCTGAACCGGTTAACCTATCAATGTAGGTGATTAGCTGAACATTATTTTTCATAACTTTACCATTTAATTTCAAGTTGCATCTTAATCGATTAAGGCTTATGTTTATATACTATGCAACTTTAATCAAGAATAATTTTTATTTTTTAAGTTGTTAAGATGATAAGAATAGAATACGCATTGAGTAAGGTGTTAATTTTTAGCTATTATTTTGCTAAAAGCCCTTTATTAAATCAATAGGATATAGCGAGTCTATATGCATTTGCTTCTTTATTTGATAAAGCGTTTTATAATTTTGGCTCAGTTAGCTTAAAAACTATCAACAATAAAAATCAATTGTATTGCATGGTCAAATATACACACTACAAAGCGTTAACTGTGCTGTTAACCTTTGCTTAGTGTGGTGTTAAGAGTGTAGTTTGGGGGATTATAATTATGACAACAAAATTTAATACGGAGCCATTATCTTTTAAAGAAAAGGTAGGTTATGGCATGGGAGATATGGCTTCAAACTTCTATATGGGGTTCTTTGCGCTGTTCCTGCTTTATTATTACACGGATGTGTACGGTATTTCTGCTGCTGCGGCAGCAACCATGTTATTAGTGACAAAAGTAATTGATGCCATTAGTGATCCTGCAATGGGCTTACTTGCTGATCGCACAACCACTAAGTGGGGTAAGTACCGCCCTTACTTGCTTTGGATGGCAATTCCTTATGCATTGCTTGGTTACCTTTTATTCTTAGGGCCTGAATTTGGTGACACCGGTAAATTAATTTTTGCTTACGTATCTTATTCATTGGTGATGTTGGCCTATACCGCGATTAATGTTCCTTATTCAGGGCTCATGGCGGTTATTCATCCTGAATCAGGCGAACGGACTAAAGCGGCACAATTTAGATTTATTTTTGCCTCAATAGGCTCGCTAGTGGTTGGGGCTTCCGCTAAGCCTTTAGTTGAGTTTTTAGGTGGTGGCGATGAGCTACTTGGTTTTCGCTTAACTATCATTTTATTTGCAGTGCTTTCCGTCGCCGTTTTTTGGTATACCTTTGCAGTTACCAGAGAAAGAGTAATGCCTAAAAAGCATGAGGCTAGTATCAAAGATGATATATCAACTTTATTAAAGAACAAGTCTTGGTTGATACTGGTTGGTACTGGGGTTTTTGTTGTTGTTGGCTTGGTTGCACGTTTTGCGTCAATCGCTTATTACACCAAATACTATATGAATGACGACGGAAGTAATGTGTTTTTGTGGATGGATCAAACCACATTTATTATTTCATGTGGTTTACTAGGGCAGCTATTTGGTGCGCTGATTACCCCTATGCTGGTCGCACGCTTTGAGAAACATAAATTAATGTTTGTTACTAATTTTTCCCATGCAATATTATTGTTTTTTGGCTTTACTATCTCCCCAGATAATGTCGCACTTACAACTATAGTTCACACCCTAGGGATTATTACCTTTGGTATTGCAATCACCTTGTTATTCACCATGTATACCGATTGTGTAGAGTACGGAGAGTGGAATACAGGTAACAATAGTGCAGGTTTAACGGTGTCAGCTTCTATGTTCTCATTGAAGTTTGGCTCTGCTGTAGGTGGTGCATTACCGGGTTTTATTCTTGCTGCATTTGGTTTTGTTGCTAATCAAACCCAAACATCTGAATCAATTGAAGGTATTCGTTACATGTTTAATATATTGCCCGCCGTATTCTTTTTGTTGGGAGCCGTGTTGATACTTTTCTATAAAATTGACCGTGCTCAATTAACACAAATTGAATGTGATTTAGCTGAGCGTCGCAGCTAAGCTAGCAAGGTTATATAATATAAAGGGCATAAGTGAAAATTTACTTATGCCCTTTATTCGTTAACAGCTTAAGTAATCAATAAGCTTGTATAGTAAAAGAACTGTATTTGAATAAACTGCCCCAGGCAAATACTGAGTTAAGACGTATAGCTATTCAAAATTGATCTACAATTCATAAACCAACAAAAGCTGCTAGTTGTTCTATCTAAAAATCATCTTAGTTATCAATAAATAATAACAATACAAAAATTAAATTTAAAAAGTGCTTGCAAAGTAATCACATTTTAAATAATAATTAACTTAATCGATTAAGTTAATTGCAGTATCAAACATAACTATTTTAATAATTAAAAACATACTATAAAAGCAACATGGGGTGACCAAATGCAACAGTTCACATATAAAAAATTACTATTGAGCACATTAACTTTAGCTATATGCTCAAGCTTAAGTGCCGCAGAAATAACCGATGAAGCCGCAGTAGAAAAAAAAGGCTTAGATTTTGAACGAATAGTTGTTACGGGTGCTGCAGGTAAAGGCTCTACAGTTATGGCATCAAGTGTCTCAGTAAGTAGCTTATCTGCTGACCAAATAGAAGTAACAACGCCGAGAAGTTCAGCCGAAGCCTTTAGATCAATCCCTGGTATTCGTTCTGAATCGTCTGGTGGTGAAGGTAACGCAAATATTGCTGTACGTGGTCTTCCTGTAGCTGCTGGTGGCGCAAAATTTCTACAATTACAAGAAGATGGATTACCCATTTTACAATTTGGTGATATAGCTTTTGGTAATGCCGATATTTTTCTTAGACTTGATAGTACAATGTCGTCAATCGAATCAATTCGTGGTGGCTCAGCCTCTACTCTCGCCACAAATGCTCCAGGCGGCATCATTAATATCATCAGTAAAACAGGTGAGTCTGATTCTGGCAGCGTAGCGACAACCATTGGTTTAGATTATGATCATACCCGTACCGATTTTGAGTTTGGCGGCGAGCTAAACGACAGCATGTATTTCCATCTTGGTGGTTTCTATCGTCAAGGTGAAGGACCAAGAGAAGCGGGTTATACCGGTAATAAAGGCGGACAAATTAAAGCCAACATTACTAAAGAATTTGATAAAGGTTACGTGAGACTTTATTACAAGTATTTGGATGATAAAACCATTGCTTACTTACCCATGCCAGCCAGTTCAAATGGCAAGTCAGTGGGTAGTTTCGACCCTTCATCTGATACGCCTCATTCGGCATATTTCACCTCAATATTGAGCACTGACGGTAATGGCAACCTTCGCCGTGCAGACATGCGTGATGGTATGAATCCAACGGTTGACTCTGTTGGTTTAGAAGCTGTATTTGACTTAGGTAATGACTGGTCGATTGAAAACAGATTTAGAACGTCAAGTACGAAAGGTAGTTTTACCTCGCCATTTCCTGAAAGCATTCAAGATAGCCAAACACTTGCTGATAGCTTAGCGGGTACAGGCGCGCAATTGACTTATGCTAATGGGCCTCAACAAGGTAGTGCTTATACTGGCGCTAACTTAATGCGTATTCATACCTTTGATGTTGAAATGAGCAACTTAGATTTTATGGTTAATGACTTAAAAATCTTAAAAACTATTGGTGATACCAACATCACTTTTGGTTATTACAAGTCATTACAAAATATCGAGCAATCATGGCTTTGGAATTCTTATTTATCAGAAGTGAAAGGCGACAACGCAGCACTTGTTAATGTTGCAGCGGCTGACGGTACAAGCTTTTCTGATAGTGGTTTAATTGCTTATGGTGTTCCAGCGTGGGGCAACTGTTGTACACGTAACTACGACCTTCAATATGATGTAACAGCACCTTATATTGCCATTAACTCAGTTTTTGGCGATTTTACTATCGATGCAAGTGTTCGTCATGACAGTGGTGAAGCCACAGGTACATATGCTGGTGCAGTGCAATCTGAAATAGACATGAACAGAGACGGCGAGATATCAGTGCCTGAAATGAGCGTATCTTCAGTAAATAATAGTGCGCCTTCTATTGTTAATTATGATTGGAGTTACACATCTTACTCAATTGGTGCTAACTACATTGTAAATGACGATTTAGCTGTTTTTGGCCGACTAAGCCATGGCGGTACCGCTAATGCTGACCGTTTAGCTTTCGGTAAAATTGCAGCTGATGGCTCAGTAGCCGATGAAGATGCTGTTGATGAAGTTGACCAATTCGAAGCCGGCATTAAGTTTCGCCAAGATAAACTATCGGTATTTGCGACGGCTTTCTTTGCTGAAACACAAGAGCAAAATTTTGAAGCAACAAGCCAAAAATTCTTTGACCGTGTATATGAATCATATGGTCTTGAGTTAGAAAGTGCTTACTACATTGGTGATTTTGACATTCGCGGTAATGTTACTTGGACTGATGCAGAAATCACCAAAGACGGTGTTAACTCAGCTTCAGTGGGAAATACTCCAAGAAGACAAGCTGACTTTGTTTATTCACTTACTACTCGCTATAACTTTGAGCAAGGCTCTGCGGGTCTTAGTTTAATAGGTACTTCAGAAGCTTATGCGCAAGATGGTGGTGATCAAAGTGCAGACGATATCCTTAAATTTGATGGCTACACGCAAGTAAATGCCTTCGCTCAATATTACCTTTCAGACACGTTTAGCATTGCTTTAAATGTTAATAATCTGTTTGACACTACAGGTATAACAGAAGCTGAAGAAGGTAACATTCCTGCGAATGATATTATCAGAGCAAGAACGATTAATGGCAGAACAAGTAGTATTACGCTTAAATACGACTTTTAATTTGTCATTAACAACGAAAGACACAATGCAGTAAGAACAAGCCCATTTTATATGGGCTTTTTTTTAGGTTTATTCACTGAATTGATAATAAAATTTTATAATATCAGTGTAAAGTCGCGATGATACTTATAGATTATATAAAGGTTTTATCTATTTAGTTTGTTAATGCCATATTAACTATACCAATACAAATAAATAAAAAAGTCATTATCTACCAGCATAATCATCTTGTTGTAAAAACACATCAACAGCCCTGATCCACTTTAATTAAAACAACCATGATGAGATTCCTACCTCTGCAAGTTATACAAACTTGTCTGTAAAAATTTCAATAGAATAATATAAAGTTATAAAGCTAATAATTTTAAATTATATTAATAATGATTATTAACAGTGACTTAAGTTATTTGTTAGGTTTGGCACGAATAAAGCATTAAGTACTACGTAGTTTGAAACTAAATTAATTCAAGGGGAATACTATGTTGAACTGGGCACTTACATTTTTAGTTGTTGCGATCGTTGCTGCAATATTTGGTTTTGGTGGTATCGCAGGAACAGCAGCAGGTATTGCTAAAATTATATTCTTCATCTTCGTTGTACTATTGGTTATCTCATTAATCGCTAATGCCATCCGTGGTAAATCACCAAAAATTTAAGGAAAAAATTATGACTTTTATAAAAAAATTATCAACAACAATGATCACACTTGTAGCGGTATTAGGTTTAGCCGCATGTACTGGCGACAAAGCGGAAACAGCGGGTGAAAAAGTAGATGAAATGGCACATGACGCTGGAAATGCTATGAAAGATGCAGGTGATAAAATGGGCGATATGGCCACTGATGCAGGCAATGCTATTGAAGATGCCTGTGAAGAAGCAAAAGAAGGTGTAAACGCTAAAGATACAGACTGTTAAGCGTTAATTCGATAATTACATCAAAAGGCCTATATAGGCCTTTTTTATTGCCTATCTGAACATTTATTCAAGTTATGTAGGTAAATATTTCACTTGTTTATATAGTTACTGTTCTATAATGAAATTGAGAAGCTCTCGTTAGTTAATATTTTTCAGTAGGTTATAAATAAAGCATATATTGGTACAAAAAACGCTTATGTATGTGTAGTTTGTAACTTATTAATTTGAGAAATATATTATGTTAAGTTGGGCATTCACTTTTTAGTTGTTGCTATTATTGCAGTAATATTCGATTTTGGTGGTATCGTTGGCGCAGCAGCGGGTATTGCTAAAATTATATTTTTTATTTTCGTTGTATTGTTGGTTATCTCATTAATTATCAATACAATTCGTGGTAAAACAAACCACCAAAAATTTAGGGAAAAACACATGACTTTTATTAAAAAATTATCAACCACACTTATTTTCTTTGTCGCAATGTTTGGCTTAACAGCTTGTAGTGAAAAAGATGCAGAAAAAGCAGGTGACAAAGTTGAAGAAGCCGTTAAAGGTGCTGGCAATATGGCTAAAGATGCTGGTGATAAACTAAATGAAATGAAAAAAGATGCCGGTAACGCACTTGATTCCGCGGGCGAAAAAGCAAGTGAAATGAAAGAAGATGCTGGTGAAGCGATTGAAGGTGCTGGCGAAAAAGTAAGTGAAATGGCAAGCGATGCGGGTCATAAGTTAGATGAAATGAAAACCAGTGTTAGCGATAAATTTGGTGGAATGAAAAAAGACGCAAGTAACGCCATTGAAGATGCTTGTGAAGAAGTTAAAGAAGGCGTAGACGCTGAAGATGACGATTGTTAATTATAGTTTGACCCGTCCTAGTATGGGTTGACAGTAATTGAATTAAAAAAGGCCTATATAGGCCTTTTTTTCGTTCAATAATAAAATAAATTTTACTCGGTTAACTGGTCGTTCCTAACCATTTTGATAACTACTCCTGCGTTACTTTGAAGATTGTTATTCATTTAAGAATATAGCTTCTGATATCAACAAACCCTCAATGTCAGCTAAAAGAGTGACAATTGCTGTTTTCATCGATGAAAACGACCACATCACCCCTTGTTTGGTTAAGTTTTCTAACTAGCAATCAAAGCTTAAAAAGGCTGGTTCAATGTTGAATACTTTCTGGTACTGAGTTCTTAAATCTTATTGGTTTATTTTTTACTTTTAATTATTGAAATATATGAATAAAAAATTAGTTTTAACTATTTTTTAAATTAATTTGGAATAAATATCACACGTTAGCCGTTATCTCAGTGTCATTAACATAAACAGACATTAGAGGAAGCAAACATGACTAAATTAAATAAAATTGCACAAGTATTGGTATTAAGTGGTATGAGTTGTTGGGTAAGTATCGCGCAAGCCGCTGATATTGAAATTAGCCAAAACACCCAAGTTAACCAAGAAACTAAAGTTTCTCAGCAAGTAGATAGTTCTGATAACTCAGCTCAAATGTCGACACAATCTGATACTTCAGTTGAAAGCGATACGCAAGCTAAGGCTAACAGTGAGGAAGCGAATGCTTCAGAGTCTGCGCCGAACGAAAATGAAGATCAGCCTTCGAGTAACGCAACGAATATCAGTACTGCAGGCGTTTTAGATAACAATAGTGAGTTGAACAATAGCCTATCAAATAATGTTGGCGAAAATATCAGTGTTATCTCTGGTGCGACAGCAACGTTAGCTCAGTCACTTAATCAAGTAACAAGCATAGCATTTCCAACGTTACCCGAAAGTGAAGTACCAGAAGAGTCTGACGCAATCACATCAAACGAAGCGTTAGCAACACCTGAACTTGCCGCATTAAATCCAAATATTGATAGCGCTACTTCTTTTGTTAACAGCTCAGCAGTAGCCACTCAACTTTCAGGCAATGTCGTAAACAATACCTTAGTAGATACAGCATCAAGCTTGAGTCAGTCACTTAGCCAAACAACAAGTGCAAATTTGTTAGCCTTACCAGAAAATGGCACAGCAGAAGAAACTGAAGAAGTTGTACCTAGTGAAACGATGATAACACCTGAAAATGTGGCCCTAAACCCTACTATTGATAACGCCAATTCATTTGCTAACACGTCGCAAGTATCTCAGCAAATATCAAGTAATGTGCAAAATATCGTATCGTTAGATGCTGCAGGTCAAACTACGCAAGTCATTGAGCAAACGGTGACCGCTAATGTTGCCGATGCCATCACTTCAAATACTCAAACGGCAATCACTGAAAACGTTAATAGCCAGATCAACAATGTTGTTACTGAGCAAATTAACACCGAGCTAGCTGCAGCAACGGCAGCTGAAGTCACTAATAGCTTGGTAAATAACTTAGATATTGGATTATAAATTTAAAAAATGCTTTAAGCGCGCCAGCAACCCTGGCGCTTTTTTATTTGAGGTGATTGAGATGAAATATATTTTAAGTAGTTTAGCGTGTGCAATAAGTATGCAACTATCGGCGGCAACGTCAGAGCCAGTAAGTGTTAAAGGTGAGGTTTCTTTAGGTATTATCAGTAACTCTGCGCTGAGTGTTGATGAGCTTGATGAGGTTTCTTCACAAGGCGATAGCGGCTTGGAAAAAACCGCAGCGGTTACCGGACTTTGGAAAATCAATGATAAAGCGAAATTAGCGGCTTCATATCGTTATAATGAACAAGATTACCAAGAGTTTGATGCTTTTGACTTAGCCTTACATCAAATTAGTGTTGATGGGAGTTATCAATGGCGTAAAAAAGATCTAGGTTTACGCTATGATGGCGCAAAAGCCAAACTAGATGGAGAGACGTTTTTAAATTTTCAACAAGCCAGCATTTACTTAGGTACTTTTCTTCAACCACAAACGTTTTTGCGTACTAGCGCCAAGGTTAAAAGTAAAAAGTTTGCGGTTATGTCTAACCGTAATGCCGACGGCTATGGTGCTAGTGCTGAATTGTTCCACTTTATTAACGACGGTGACATTATGTTTATGCTCGGCGTTAGTGCAGACAAGGAAACCGCTACTGATGCGCGATTTAATTATAGTGGTTATGGGGTGAACATTAAGCTTTCGCAAAAATTTGAATTATTTGGCTTAGCGCAAAAAGCTGCAATAGGCTGGCGCTTTCAATCGAAAGACTTTCAAGCATATAACAATGATGATATGCCCAGTCAGCTTGAATCGAAAGCAGATGAACATAGAAATATTTTTCAAGCGCAATGGCAATTAGAACTTAACAAACATCTAGCGCTGGTTAGTAAGCTTGAATATGGTGATTACCGCTCGCAACTTGATAGCCAAACCTATAGTCAAACAACCTCTTCATTGTCGATTAAAGTACAATTTTAGCGGCGTAATATCGCGCCTATACCGTAAATAGGGTCCTTGCCTTTAGGGCCCAAATCTACGGCTGATACATTTAGCTTATCTAATATTTTTTTCTTATCTTTACCATACGTTGCGGTTAAACAGGCTATTGCGGCTGTAACCTGTGGCGCGGCGATCGATGTACCAGACTCCCGACCAATACGTTGACCGCTTTTGGCGGTTAATACATTAACACCTAATGCCGAGTAGTCGACATAATCGCCTCGATTTGACCAACGATAAGCTTGTTGATTTTTGTCTATTGCACTAACCGCAATTACATCTTGATAAGCAGCCGGGTACATAGGCGGAGCCGCAGGGCCTTCATTGCCTGCAGCGGCAATGACTATAGCGCCTTTTGCGATAGCGGCGTTGAGTACACTATGTAAAATTTGATTATCAGGCCCAGCCAAACTCATATTAATCACAGTCACGTTTTGCTCTAGCAGCCAATTTATACCAGAGATGATGGCCGATAAAGTCGCGCCCTGGGCGTAATCTGATTGTTGATAAAATACTTGCGCGGAATATACTTTACCTTTCGGCAAAAGTGGTACTAATTGTTTACTTTCCCCGACCAATAAACTGGCGATTACGGTACCGTGTTGCACTGATGCATTTAAGTCATCAGGTAAAAAGGATTTTTCAGTAATATCAGCACTTTTAAAAGCACTATGTTTTGTGTCAATCGCACTATCAACTATGCCAACCTTTACGTCGAAATCACATGCTGGAATAGTGTTGTTTAGTGATTTAATGCTCTTATTGGCTAGGTTTACTTCAGGTAGACTCGCTCGATTTTGTACTTGATAAATATGGTTTCTCGCTAAACTAAGCGCTGTTTGGTCTGAGAGGATATTACTTAACGCTTGTTTAGAATCAAAGGCGGCGGGCACGCTAAAGCGCAGCAATGCCAGGCCTAACCCGGTATATCGATATTCTGAAATAATTTGTGCACCATGTTCAATTAGGTGCTTTTTGCTTATATTGTCAGCTAAAAGTAGCCATTGTCCTTGAACAGCCCGCCAACCATCTTCTACTTCAACATCAAACCAAAGACTTTTACCTGCGGTGGTTGTTATTGCTAATGTGGCTGGCAAAGCATTAAGAGGCTCTGTAATGACTTTATCAATGTCGGGTAAAGCACTTAGCGCAAAAGGTGCTAACACTGGCGGGTTATCTAATCTCCGAGTAATATCGTTTGCTGTGCGCTCTATAACACTAACTTGTCCAATAACATTACCTGTAGACAATTGTTGAGCAGGAATAAATGTACTAAAAGCAGTAAGAAACATGGCGGTAATGGTTAAGGTTTTCATGTTAATCTTGAGCCTCAAAAATAAGTGTGGTGTTAATAAAACGTTTCAACTGAAAATATATTTCCTTTTATGGAATAAAAAACTTTTACACACGTCTTCTTAAGTAAGAGGAGTAAAAACATGCATAAAACCATTGAAAACATACTACCAATGCTAAGACGCTTTGCCTACTCATTAACGGGGAATGCTGCTGATGCAGACGACTTAGTGCAAACTACGTTGGAAAAAATACTAACAAAAGGCGTGCCTGCTGAAGTTGATGTCACTAAATGGGCATTTAAAGTTTGTCGCAATGTATGGATTGATGAATACCGTGCTCGTAAAGTTAGACAAAATGCTGTGCTTAAGCCTGAATTGCAAGAACCAAAAAGCATGGATGAACAGCAAGTATTCGACAGCAAAGAAATGCTAGGCCATGTTAATGTAGCGATGAATACGTTACCTGACGAACAGCGTGCTATTTTATCTTTAGTCGCGGTACAAGGTATGTCATATAAAGAGGTGGCATCATCAATGGAAATCCCGGTTGGTACTGTGATGAGTCGGTTATCGCGAGCGCGTGCCGCATTAGTGGATATGATGAAACCTTATCGATTAGGAGCAGACGCATGAAAATAAGTGATGAAATGTTAAGTGCTTTTTTAGATGCGGAACTTAGCGAAGAAGATATGGAAGCCGTACGTTGTGCGCTGGAAACTGATGACGATTTAGTGATGCGCTTAGCTGAATTAGCACAGGTAGATCATTGGGTGGTAGAAAATTCGGCCATTATGGATACAACACCTGTTGCTGATGATTTGTTGCAACTAGCTAAAAAAATTGATAAAAAAATAGCGCAAGATAAACCTTCAGTGACAGGGGAAATGTTGTTAGTTTGTCACGTTGGAAAAGTATCAATAAAAGCATACAAAAACATTATGCTTTAGCGGCCGGCGTTGCCATGCTATTTGGTGTTGGTACTGTAACTTTGATGCAATCACAGCAACAATCGTCAGTCATTACCGCAGGGGTAGCGCAAGCCTTAGATCAGGTGCCGAGTGGTGAAATGTCAATAACAACACAAGGCGATGCAATAACGGCAAATTTAAGTTTTACCAACCATGCAGGCGATTACTGTCGTCAGTTTCAACACGTAAACGAGCAAAAAACTAGCGTTAATATTGCCTGTAAAGAAAACACGCAATGGCAGCTTAAGCTAACAGAAAAAGTAAATCTGGCAGAAAATTTGGCAGATTATCGTACGGCGTCCAACAATGCTCAACTTGATAGCGCTATTGACGATATGATCAAAGGACCTGCTATGGATAGAGCTCAAGAACAACGAGCTATTACTAATAATTGGCAAACAACTAAAAATAACCGAGGTGAAAAATGAAAACACTTATTACAATTATTTTGATGACTTTACTGGTAACAGCTTGTTCTTCAAAGCCGGATTACCGTCCTGCAAATAAAGGTTCAGTGGGTTATAGTGAGCAAAAAATTACTAACGACAGGTTTCGTGTGCAGTTTAAAAGTGTCTCAACTAGTGTTGCCGACGCCGCAGATTATGCTTTATTAAGATCTGCTGAACTCACTCAAGCACAAGGCTTTGATTGGTTTGTAGTAACCAGTAAAGAAACTTTTGTTGAATCTGAAAAAGTTGAACCTGCTTCAGCTATTGGTTTGTCACGCCAACAACGCATTGAGCGCCGTTGTGGTTTATTAACATGTGAAACATACTCTCGCCCAACTAACGAGATAGGTGTGTCATTTAGTAGTGCTAATAGCCGCAAAGAAGTACACAGTATTTTAGAGATTCGCATGGGCAAAGGCGTTATGACTAACGAGTCAGGCTACAATGCTGCAGATGTAGTCGAGAACTTATCTAAAAAGTTAGAGACAAACGATAAATAACATCGTTTATTCGTCTTTTATATCTATGACATCGGATAACGTTTGAATTAGTCTGCAGAATTTACGGCGTAGAGTTTATGAAGTAGAAATAGAAGAGCTAAAAAGGAATGTTTCTGCCAAACCTTATTTGGATAAAGTCTGGCAGAAAATTAATCCCCTACACTTAGGGTTACATTATTTGTGTAGGGGGCTGTTCTAAAGAAATATTATGCTAAATCGAAGCGATCAGCGTTCATTACTTTTACCCACGCCGCGACAAAGTCATGAACAAATTTTTCTTTATTATCATCCTGCGCATAAACTTCACTGTAAGCACGAAGAATAGAGTTTGAACCAAATATTAGATCAACACGTGTTGCTGTCCATTTAACTTTATCTGATTTACGTTCACGAATTTCATATAAGTTGTCGCCTACAGGCTGCCACTTATAGTTCATATCCGTTAAGTTCACGAAATAATCGTTTGACAATACACCTTCACTTTCTGTGAATACACCATGTTTAGTGCCACCGTGGTTAGTGCCTAACATACGCATGCCGCCAATTAATACGGTCATTTCATGTGCGGTTAATCCCATCAGTTGTGTACGATCAAGCATTAGCTCTTCCGCGCTAACTTTGTAATCACCTTTAAGCCAATTACGATATGCATCATGCAACGGTTCTAATACTTCGAATGAGTCGACATCAGTTAACTCATCTGTAGTATCACCGCGGCCAGGGGCAAAAGGTACAGTAACATCTACACCAGCAGCTTTAGCTGCCTGTTCAATACCAACATTACCGGCTAACACAATAACGTCAGCAATGCTGACACCGCTACTGACAGCAATACCTTCAAGCGTTGTTAATACTTTGCTTAGGCGAGCTGGTTCGTTACCTTGCCAATCTTTTTGTGGCGCAAGGCGAATACGTGCACCATTAGCACCACCACGTTTGTCAGAGTCACGATAGGTTCGTGCGCTATCCCAAGCGGTGGCAACCATGTCACTAATACTTAAGCCGCTGGCTGTTATTTTTTCTTTCACTGATTCAACGTCATAATCAGTCATACCAGCAGGTACAGGGTCTTGCCAAATCAGATCTTCTTGCGGTACTTCTGCTCCTAAATAGCGAACTTTTGGACCCATATCGCGATGGGTTAATTTGAACCATGCACGCGCGAAAACATCAGAAAAATATTCTGCATCATTAGCAAATCGCTCAGTTATCTCACGATAAGCTGGATCCATTTTCATGGCCATATCAGCGTCTGTCATGATTGGCATAGTGCGAACTGTTGGGTCTTCAACATCAACAGGTTTATCTTCTTCTTTAATGTCGACAGGCTGCCATTGCCAAGCACCAGCGGGGCTCTTTTTGAGTTCCCATTCGTGTTTAAGTAACATAGAGAAGTAACCGTTATCCCATTGGGTAGGGTTTGTTGTCCAAGCACCTTCAATACCACTTGTTACTGTGTCGCGGCCAATACCGCGCTCGGCTTTGTTGTTCCAGCCCGTGCCTTGTTCAGAAATGTCGGCGGCCTCTGGTTCTCTGCCAAGTTTTGATGCATCACCATTACCGTGACATTTACCTACCGTATGACCACCCGCAGTTAGTGCAACCGTTTCTTCATCGTTCATTGCCATACGCTCAAAAGTAACGCGTATATCATGGGCTGTTTTTAAAGGATCTGGATTGCCATCTACACCTTCAGGGTTGACGTAGATCAATCCCATCATTACTGAGGCTAGTGGGTTTTCTAAATCACGTTCGCCTGAATAACGGCTATTCTCACTGTCACTTGGCGCAAGCCATTCTTTTTCTGCACCCCAGTAAGTATCTTTTTCTGGATGCCAAATATCTTCACGACCAAATGCGAAACCAAAGGTTTTTAAACCCATAGATTGGTAAGCGATAGTACCGGCATAAGTAATTAAATCTGCCCAGCTAAGTTGGTTACCGTATTTCTTTTTGATCGGCCAAAGTAAGCGACGTGCTTTATCTAAATTTGCATTGTCAGGCCAAGAGTTTATCGGAGTAAATCGTTGATTTCCGGTTGCTGCACCACCTCGGCCATCAGCGATACGATATGTACCTGCAGCATGCCAAGTCATACGAATCATTAAACCACCATAATGTCCCCAGTCAGCAGGCCACCAATCTTGGCTATCAGTCATTAATTCGTGCAAATCTTTGTTTAGAGCCGCTATATCGAGGTTTTTCACTGTTTCGCGATAATTAAAATCTGGGGCCATTGGATTAGTTTTACTATCATGCTGATGAAGAATGTCG
Source organism: Colwellia sp. Arc7-D (assembly GCF_003061515.1). Taxonomy (NCBI): domain Bacteria; kingdom Pseudomonadati; phylum Pseudomonadota; class Gammaproteobacteria; order Alteromonadales; family Colwelliaceae; genus Colwellia; species Colwellia sp. Arc7-D. Next base: position 4,224,914 of record NZ_CP028924.1, on the reverse strand, counting down.
AGATTTAACGCTTTTGGCCACCATTGCATATTTGTCATTGAGCTTTCTGTCGCTCCACCGTGCATCACAGGGCATTTTCCACTAGCGGTTTTTTTATCATTCATATTAAATTTCCTTGGGTGAATTACTACAGATATATCAGGTCATCGGATTGTACGGCAGAGTTACTTAACGCGATCACATGGTTAGAAAAACTAGCAGTTAAACAATCGAATAATATAGACCTAAATTTATATCAAAAAGTTTCAGATAAATTGGTTTAAGTTGACTCAAATAATTAAAAGCGCCAGTGGTTAAGTGACGCTTAATATAGTTAATTATTTTCGTGCAAATAAGGTATTAACCATCAGCAGCATCTTGTACTGCTTCACCTGCACTTTCTATATCTTGTCCGGCACCTTCTATTGTGGCACAAGCACCTAAAGCGCTGCTCAGCAACAATACCGTTAAGATAGATTTTATGTGTGCATAGTATGTTTTTGCTTTCATTTTGCTTTCCTTTTAGGTTGTTAGCTTATTGTGATTAAAAATATTAAATTGTGCATTTTTGTTATTTAATTGAGTATGGCTCAATTAAGCATTTTTGCTGTCAATTTCGTTAGTAGTTGAGCTATTACAGCATTTTTTTGAACTCGCTTTATCATCACCATTTTTATCCGCCTTTTGGCTCAACATGGTATTTAATTTTTCACCACCTTTAGCACCAAAATCTAACGTTCTTATTGGGAATGGTATTAATATGTCAGCTTGTTCGAGCGATGATTTTATTTTTACTATCGCTTCATGTCTTGCTTTCATAAACCCGGTTTCGCCTGGATAATCTATCCAAAACCAAACTAATAAATTAATACTACTGTCTGCAAAGCTTTCTGCAAAAACTGCCGTTTCATCTTGTTTGATAATAAAGTCACACTCATTGAGTGCTTCTACAATAACCTCAGCGGCCACTTCAGGATCATCCGCGTAAGATATACCTACAGGTACTTCAATACGTCTTATGCCATTAATGCTGTAATTGGTTAGCACATTTCTAAAGAGTATTTTGTTTGGAATCACTTCCAGCTGTCCGAAAAAGGTTTCAACCAATGTATTGCGTAAATTGATGGTTTTAACGGTACCAAAAATTTCTTCTGTTTTTACAATGTCACCGATTTGAAATGGTTTTCTAATACCCATAGCAATACCAGCAATCAAGTTCTCGGTCATATCTTGAAAGGCAAAACCTATGGCTAAACCAATAATACCCGCACCGGCTAATAATGAGGTAACTGTGCCTTGTAAACCAAGAAAATCTAATGCCACAAATATGCCTGAAAGTAGCACAACAACTTTAATAATCGATGATAGCAAGTCAGCTATTTGTTTGGAGTCGAGGGCCTTTCTTAATACCTTTCGAGTAACATTTCCGACAATTCTGGCGATAATGGAAAATATAATCGCGATGAAAACTGCCACAACCATATTTGGCAGGTGCTGAATACCTGCCTCTAACCATAGTTGAAGCTTTTCGTTGATGAGTGGCCAGAATTTATCTAACTCAATTAATTTCATTGTTTTCCTTAATTTTCTTAGCGTGTGCTTTTAGTATTTTTATGTAAATTCAACTCTTTATTGAATGTCATCATCATCAGAATCAATTGGGATAATTATGCTGTTCATTGTTAGCCTCTTTATATGCCGTGGTTATTAAGATGTCATTAAAGATAATCAAGACTTATGCCAATCCATAAGCTACTGATATTGATATGTTAATTTTTTGTGTTGATCGATTAGGTAAAGAAGCCATGTAACTTTTACAGGGTAAATTGTTAAGCCTGCAATTTTGTGGTTAATTACTTTATAGCCTTATTAAATTAAGAGTAATGCTAACTTTATTCGTCATTACTTAAGATATTTAACGATTTTGGCATAACCTCTATATGTAAACGATTCGTTGAAAATACTTCTCCATCAATAACATATTCAAGTTCATGATCTGCAGTGATAACAATTTTCTTAGCATAGTTATGTTCACTTTGAACGGGCTGTGATTGCTCGGTAAGGCCAGACCAAGCTAATTCAGCTAAACTTAGTACATTATCAGTCATGTCTTGTTGAGGTGATATCCAAGTAACATCGAGTAAACCATCTTTAATATTCGGTGCACCTCTGCCTTGCGCTAATATCGTGGTGAATGGTGCGGCATTGGCGATAACTAAACTCGTTGTATCGACAGATTGTTCAGGGTGATCATCTATTTTTATTTTCAGGGCTAATACTTCATTGCTGTTTACTGCTTGGAAAAATGCTTGTAGGTATGCGAATTGACCACCGTTATTTTTCTCTTCTCGATTAGCACCAGTGATCATCTTGTTTTCAAAACCTAAACCTGCAAGCAGTAGCATTAAGTTTTCGTTGCATTTAGCACTATCAATTTTAGTTTTTTGACCCGCAATAATAACGTCGCATGCTGTGCTAAGCGGAATAAATTTTGAGCTGATGCCAAAAAGTACATGTGCAAGTGCGTTCGCTGTACCCATAGGTAAAATCCCCATGGTTATATCTGTTTCTACTAATTCTGTTGCTACTTCAGTTAATGTGCCATCACCACCGCTGGCAATAATAGTATTGGCCCCGTTTTTAATCGCTTGTTGGGTTAACGTTTTAGCAGAAATTTCTTTGGTTGTTTCTAAAATATTGCAAACAAAATAGGGGGATAATCGTTGAATCACTTCGGCTTTATTTTCCAGCCATTTACCACCGCCAGATACTGGGTTGGCGATTATCCAGATATTATTTTGTTTTGTGAATAAGTTATCTTTATTAAACTGTACTAATGCTCGCAGCTGCGCCTTATTCAACCCTGCAGTCGAGCGTATTCCTGTTATTTTTTCTAATGCTTGAGCAACGTTGAGCGATTTATTTTTACTTAATAAATAAGCTGCCATCACCAAAACTGATCTACCACGACCCAAAGCACAATGTATAACTACGCCATTAGCATTTGAAATATGGTTGTCTACCCAATGAACCGCTTTAAGTAACTCTTCTGACTTAGGACTTTTGTGATCTAATACAGGTAAATTATAATAAGCTAATTCTTCATTCTCGGCTGTCCAATCTAAACCATCGAACTCGGCAGTAACGTCCAGTATTGCACTGACACCTTGTTTTCTTAAATAAGGAATATCTGACGGAAAAAGTCGGCATGCCAAAAACAGGTTTTTCTCAATTTCTTGAATGGCAGGTACTTTGTCATATTTTCTCGCCCATGCGTTATACAGTTGTGTGCCTAATAAAAAAGGAATAAAAATCCAACGAATATAGAAAGGTATGCTGCCATTACTTTTTTTTCTGAAAATCCAAGGTAAATCGAAAATATAAGCTAAGCTAACTAGCGATAAAGACAGGCCAACCCAAGCAAAAATAACTTTAAAGTAGAGTGTGCTCGTTAATAAAAGTGCTAAAAATGCCAAAATGGCGCCAATAAGATAATATTTCACGATAAACATGCAATGACTCCTATTTTCGATCGCTGGTTAAGTTGGGCTAATAAATTAGATTAACTTTGCTTAAATAAACTTTAGTTGAACACCGAAGCCAATGCGTTGTTGATGACGATTATAATCGACTAACGAATCGCCATAGCCATTAAAATATTGCATTAAAAGCTCATACCTTTCACTTATTGGGTAAGAAAGGTTAAGTTCAATACTGCCTTTATTATTACTGGTTTTTAGGTTGTTTCTCATTAACGCCATGACATTGAAGTCGCCAAGCGTAGTGCCGTAACCGAACTCTGTATGGCCCATAAATGTGGTTATATCTGGGTTGTCATCACCAGTTGAGTCGAAGGGATCATCTTTTTCATCTTCCTTAATTCGATACCAAGCTTTTATGTGGTAAAAGGAATCTGCATCACTGAACATTGCTGATGCAAATAATCTATTCCAGCTTCGTGATCGTAAACCACTTTGACCATTAGATTGATGGCTTAATCCAAACCGAATTTGGTTGAATTTAAAACCCGCGAAAGTGAGCTCATTTCTCCACGAATAAAATAATTCGGGTTCATAATTAGTTTCTCTAAAGGGTTTTGAAGCTTCACCATTGTAAACTTGCCAATATGAAACCGCTGTAAAAGCCATGTATAAGCCAGAGGTGCTATTTTCTACTTGGTATAACGGTAACTTAACGCTGATTTGATATTTTGCTTCTATGTTGTCAACGTTTTCAGTACTTAAACCGCTAGCGCTGAGGGTATTTGGATCACTGACATAAGAGAAAGGCAATATATAATTTAGCCTATGTTGTGAAAATGCAAATGGATTATCAATGGCTTCACCTACAGCCTCGGAACGTTGGTCGAAAATTGACGTAAGCTCTAAATCATTAGCTTTGGTTTCAGCACTGATACCAAAGCTAATAAGCAAAGTCGCACTTATTAGTAATATTTTTTTCCAACTCAGCATTAGTGTTGAGTTGAAGTTATAGGTAAATTTTTTAATCAATTTGACATCTCTGCTTGATATTGAACAGCTAACTCTGTTTTTTGGCTAGCGCTTAAGTTTTTACCGGCCTGTTGAAAAAACTCTCTTTCTTCCTCAGCCAAGTGATGGAGCACTTTGTGTTGTAATGCTTTCATGGTTTTCAACCAAACGGGTGAATCCATATCTGTTGTTTCTAACTTTGCAATAAATTCGTCGATATCATGATGTTCAGCAATAGCATGTCGAGCGAGTTCTATTGTGCTATCGAGCTTCATCAATGGCATGTAAAAGTGACGTTCTTCGGCAATAGAGTGCTGTTTGAGTTGATGCTTTAAATCAACAAAAAAGTCGCGTCTACTAGCTGAATCACCGGTAGTGTCAACTAACGCTTTCATTAACAATCTTTGTTTTTCATGATCACTGCTCAGTGCGGCAAAAATATCCATAGAAGTACCTCGTTTTATTCATCGTTTAATCGATTACTAATACTCACAAACTTAATGAATAGATCACTTAGTGAGGTTTTTAAAACCGCCTTACTTAGGCAACTTTAGAGAACAGTAATTCGATATGTAAGAGGGTATTACACCCGCTGAAGTTAATTGATTTTATATAAGCGAGATACGTACCAATATTTTAATAACATTAAAGTGCTGTTTAATAAGACTTTTGTTGTTTTGTGAATTGTACTGAGTTTAGCGTGTTAGAAACATTTACACGTAGGTAGGTAATTATTTTAGGGTTGTTAAGGTCTAGAAGCCCTTAATTACGCAGCTATTTAAGGACTTTTAGATCAGGGCTTTTAAAATATCAAGATTAATGGGTTTTAATATCGCTTTATTAATACCTGCCTGTTTCAATGCCTGTTCAGGTACTGTTGCGCCACTCACTAATATTAGTGTTATATCTGGGTAAGTGTGTTTAATTGATTGAGCTAAATCGAGACCGTTGGCATCTGGTAGATGCAGATCAAGTAATACTGTCGTCCAGTTACTTTCGTTGTGCAGTAGGTCTTGGCATATTTGAGCTGTTTGTGCTTTTACTGCTTCAACACCTAGAGATTCAAGTAATAGTACGGTTACATCAGCGGCGTCTTCATCGTCTTCAACCACTAAAATTCGCTGTGCACTGGCTTGCAATATATTTGAGTTTGGTTGGTTTTCTACCATGAGATAGTTAGCTAAGCTTTGGTATAGCTCGTGTTTGTCTATTGGCTTGGCAACAATATGATTAAAGCCAAGTGCTAGTAACTCTTGTTTTACACCTTTCATGGTGGCAGCAGTAACAGCAACAATAGGGTTGTTAAAATCTAACGCTCTTAATTTTTGAATCGCTCGTTTGCCGTCTAATGTTGGCATGTGAATATCCATTAAAACAAGATCAAAACTATGACCTTTTTCACGAGCTAATTCACATTCTTCTATTGCTTGTAAGCCGTTGGATGCATAACTAACATTGAGGCCAAACGATTGACAAATATGACCAATTAATCGTCTGATATCATCCATATCATCAACGACTAATACCTGCCCTTGTAATGGCGTGAGTGTTAAAAATTCATGGGTTGAATGTTCTTGCTCAAAAGCCAGTAGCACTCGTTCTTGATTAACAATATCGCCAGGATCGATGGAAAATGTAAATTCGCTACCTTGATTTACAACAGATTGAACGTTGATTGAACCGCCCATATGCTGAATTAATTCAGTACAAATTGATAAACCTAAACCTGCACCTTGTTCTTTTCTTGATATAAAATCTTCAACTTGCTCAAAGGGCTTAAATATATTGCCTAACATATTCTCTGGAATACCTTGGCCTGTGTCTACGACTGAAAATTTCAGCATTTCTTTTTCATTGATTAGCTCAGTCCAAACACTTAACGAAACTTGACCTTTTTCGGTAAATTTAATGCCGTTATGAAGTAAGTTAATTATTACTTGGCGAAGGCGTACAGGATCGGAATATATTTCTAAAGGTAATGGGGTGCGCGCGTGCATTACTAATTTAAGGTTTTGATCTGTAGCATGCACTTGCATTAAGCAAAATATATCTGCGATGAAACTGTCTAAGTTAATGGTTGAAAAGTTGTATTCGAGTTTACCAACGGCAATTTTTGATAAATCCAGGACATTGTTTAACAAGCCTAATAAGTGTTTGCCATTATTGAATATAATATTGAGTTCAGTTTCAGCATTTGGTGCTTTATTACTGTTTAATAATATTTCGGTATAGCCGAGTATTGAGGTTAATGGTGTTCGAAGTTCATGACTTAAGTGTGCGAGAAACCTATCTTTTGATTGATTTTGCATTTCGGCGTTTATACGCTCAACCCGTTCATTTTCAATTTCTTGTCGAGCCAGGGCATACCTAATAGCACGAGCAAATCTTGAGGTGGTAATTTCACCCTTAACGAGATAATCAACAGCGCCAGCAGCTAACGCAGACTGATCAAGCGTCTCGTCTGATTGGCCTGTTAACATTATTATAGGTGTAGAACAGCCGGCTTTTGATGCTTTTTCTAATACCGTTAAACCATTGTATGCACCAAGCTGATAATCAAGCAGGCAAATATCATGCTTTCCAAGGTTAAGCTGCTCCAGTGCTTTTGTTGGATTGGTTACCCAGTCTATTTCAAATGTATGTGAGTCTAACTGATTCAGATATTCACTGGTGAGAATGTAATCATCTTCATCATCTTCAACAAGTAGTACACGAGCAACGGGTGTGGGCATATTTTTTATATTCATTGGCTTTTTATAATTTATTCATTGGGTAACTCAACAAATTCTATCCAATATTTACCTAGCGCTTTCATTAGCTCTACTAAACCTTCAAAGTTAACCGGTTTAGTAATATAAGATGCCGCGCCTAAGTTATATCCTTTAACTTTATCTTCTTCTTGTCCTGAAGTGGTCAGAATAACAACCGGTATATTTTGTAATTCTGCATCTGCTTTAATTTCTTTCAGTGCTTCTCTGCCATCTTTTCTTGGCATGTTTAAATCAAGCAGAATTAACCCCGGTCTTGGTGAGGTGGCAGGATCTGCGTATTTACCTTCTCTTCTGAGGTATTCGAGTAGCTCCACGCCGTCTTCTACACAATATAAGTTATTGCGAACTCTACTTTCTTGTAAGGCGTCTTGTGTTAATAAACGATCATCTTCATCGTCATCGGCCATCAAAATAGTGAAAGGTTTACCTTTACTACTTAGCATTAGTATCTTCTCCAGTTAAGTTAATTAAAGTGTTATTAACAGGAATTTCAATCCTGAATTGTGTTCCCTCACCCAATATACTGGTTGCTGAAATTTTACCGCCATGCCTTTCTACAATTCGCCTGCTTATGGCTAAACCAATCCCCGTACCTTTATATTCAGTTCTGGCATGTAGCCGTTGAAAAGGTACAAATATTTTATCGGCAAACTCTTGTTCAAAGCCAATGCCATTATCTTTTACGGTGATGATATGCCATTGCTCTTGAGCAATTTCTTGTTGGCAATATTGTATGATAATTATTGGCTTAACATCTTCTTTTCGAAACTTAATCGCGTTAGAAATTAAGTTTATAAAAAGGTGGTGCATTTGGCTCGCGTCAGCATTAATTTCGGGTAAATCATCCAGTAAAATTTTTGCACCGCTTTCTTCTATACTGATCTCTATGTCGCCAATGGTACTTTCAATAAGATGTTGTAAAGGCACATTGGTAAAAGGTTTTCCGCGAGTGGATATACGCGAAAACTCGAGCAAATCATTGATCAAATTTGACATTCGCTCGGCCGCATTTTTCATTCTGTTGATGTAATCAGCGCCCTTTTCGTCTAATGATTGTGCGTAGTTTGTTTGTAACCGGTCACCAAAAGCACGAATTTTTCTTAGCGGTTCTTGTAAATCATGTGAAGCTACAAAGGCAAAATCTTCTAGTTCACGGTTACTGCGTGATAACTCATCTGAATAAAGCGTGAGTTCTTTGGTTCGAGCAGCAACTTTTTGCGCTAATTCTTCATTTTGTTGTTCAAGTTGAAGACGATATTTTACTTCACTTTTGGTATTTAATCGGGCAAAAAAGGCTAAGCCTAAAAGTAATAAAGCACTGGTAATACCCGAAATAGCGAAAGTAACTTTTGCTTCTCGCTCAACTGTTGAAAGCACGGCAAATAAGGTGTTTCGGTGGTTTATCTCGAGTATTTTTATATATTCTAATTCGGCTCGTAACTCTTTATACAAGTTACGACCCGCACCTGTCATCACAAGTTTTAACGCGCGTTTTTCTTTGTCAGCGAGTGCTAATTCAACGGTCTTTTTTAATTCATTTGTTTTTTGCTCTACCAGTATCAGTAAAGCTGCAATTCGCTCTGTTTGTTCTGGTACTTCGGAGCGAAGTTTTCGGGTATTGGTAAGTTGATCGCTTAAGCTATCTAATGCATCTTCATAGGGGGTTAAATATTCTGGTATTTCAGTCAGTAAATAGCCACGCTGGCCTGTTTCAGCCATCAAAACTAAATTATGTAAGTTATTTATTTCCCCTATAATATCTCCGGTATTATATAAACTGGCCTGAGTATCAGATAAATCTTCAATGGTTTTTATGGCTAAATAACCATTAGTTATTATCACCATAACGATGATACTTGTAATCAGCCCCCAGTTAAATACTGCGTTTTCGAAAAGCTTTTTAATGGGCATGTTTACTCGCTTTCTGGTCAATTATTACCATCTGAAATATTTTTATAAACGTTTGATATACAATAAAAAGCATTACGATTGAGACAGTTCAGCAATATCTTGCAAACGTTTGCTACAATCTTGGCAAGCGACCAGTATTTTATCGATGGCAGCTATTGCTTTTTCCTTTGGCATATCGTTTTCTAACACCATTTTGATTAATTCTGCCTGCATAGAAATTCTATTTAAAGGCGCTCGAGTATCATGTATTAAATGATTAATATCGTTGTTTTCTTGATTCACTGCACTACCTCATCATAGTTTGTTAAAAGCTACTTACTCTGCTATTAATCTGTAAAGTCACCGTAAGCATGTAATCTGTTGTATAAGGTTTTGGTACTTATGCCTAACATTTCAGCTGCTTGTGTTTTGTTGCCATCAACTTTATCTAAGGTGACACGAATAAGCTCTTTTTCAAGCCCTTCAATTGTTTGTCCTGCCGATACGGCAGATGATTGATTTGTTGCAGCAGCAAAGGGCGAGATAAAACTACTTGGTAATTGTATGGTTTTGGTTGCTGGTTCACTCATAATAAAAGCACGGTGTATAGCGTGTCTAAGCTCCCTAACATTACCAGGCCAAGGGGTATTTTTTAATGTCTCTAATTGTGCTGTTGTCCAAACAAATTCTGCATCATTTTCATTGTTCAGCTGTTGTAAAAACACTTCGGCAAGTAAAGGAATGTCTTCTTTTCTTTCGCTCAATGATGGGATGCTAATTGGAAAAACGGCTAAACGATAATACACATCTTCACGAATTACTTTTCCTTCAGCTAATTCAGCCATTGTTCTGTTTGTAGCAGAAACTACACGACAATTAACTTCAATTTCTTGTGTACCACCAACCGGGATAACACGCTTATTTTCTAATGCGCGTAATAAATTTGGTTGCATGTCGAGCGGCATTTCAGTTATTTCATCAAGAAAAAGTGTGCCATTGCCGGCCCTAACAAATACCCCTTCTTTGCGAGCAACCGCGCCTGTAAATGCGCCTTTTTCATGACCAAACAGCTCACTACTAATTAACTCTTTTGATAAAGCCCCGCAGTTGGTAGCAATGATGGGGTCAGTTGCGCCAGTGGATGCATGAATTGCATTCGCAACAACTTCTTTACCTACACCACTTTCTCCCATGAGCATTACGTTAGCTGAGGTTTTAGCTACGCGCTCAATCATAGTATATAGCTCTTGCATAGGTTTTGACTCACCTACAAGGCAACCAAAGTGTAATGTTGGCATTTTACTGTTGATTTTTTTGGGCTTTTTGGTGTTTCTATTCAGTGTCGCTTCAATATCTTCGCGTTGTAATGGTTTTACAATGTAGTTAACTTTTGGACCACACAAGCCTGCAAGCATACCTTTTACCGAAGGGTGACCTGTTATTAAAGTCACATAAGGGCTAAGTTGATTTTTTTTCAAAAAATCTATCAAGTGTAAGCCGCTGCCATCGGGCAACATAAAATCAAGCAAAACATGATCAAATTGTTGATTGGTTAACCATTCTTCTGCTTCTTTTAAGGTAGACGCTACATAAACATCATGACCTAAAAATTCTATTATTTGGCACGCGACTTCTGTAAATTCAGCATCGTCATCAACCAATAGCACCTGTAGCATATTTTATTCCCTTATAAACGTAATCGATATACGTTTTTTCTTTATAAAGAGATCATAACAAATAAGATGAAATGAAACTAACTAACTTGAATAGGTATTTGGTGCTTGGATGTTCTCGCTATTAATCGTCATGGCTTAGTCTCAGGTTTAGGAACACTTATAGCTTCATTGGTCCAAAACATTGATTACTGCTATTATCTTTAAATAAATTAGTGCTTATTTTTCAATAGCTTTTGGTTTTTGTTGCGGCGGTAATAAGGTAAAAAGAATAAAATGATCCCAGTAATTGAGATGACAATCATGATGACGGCAATTGGCAGTGTAAACCAGAGGTTTGCTTTATCTTGCCAGTAACTTGCATCGTGCAACTGCTCAATGATATCTGAACGTCGAAAGGCCGTTTTTAAAACCTCTCCGGTTGTGGCATCAATTTGAATTTCCCAGTGCGACTTCGCGCGTATTTTGATAATGCCTTTATTTGGTCGTACATCTAAGCGATCTATGGCTTGCCAAGAGTCTATTTCTGCAACTTTTACTGTTTTAGCAATGGTGAGTATTTGCGAAAAACTGATACTGGGCTGGTTGAACTGACCTTTTGTGCTCGCTGGCTGAATGTATTCAACTTCTTTTTTTAATAACAGTAAAATCCCTGTCACTAAAATAACCAAAAAGGGTATGGCGATAGCTATACTTGCCCATCGATGGGTGCTGCGGTTGATTCTATTAAAGTTCATCACTACTCGTTTGTTCTTTGATGTTTGTGTGAATTAAAAGCGCCATAAGCCACTTATATTGATAGTACGCTCAGGTTGATAAGCGGCGTCTTCGTCGCTTGAGGCTCGATATTCATTGTCGGTGATATTAAGTATCGACATACTTAAGGTTATATCTTCACTGAGTTGATAGTCCCCTGTTATTTGCCAAATAAGTTCACTAGCTTGTGTGCTTTCTGATGGACCAACATCAGAACGTTCGAGCAATACCGTTAATTGCTGACGGATATTAATTGCATTATGTTGCCAATTTAGTGCCCATTTAAGTGCTTTGGGTAAACCATCATCAACCGTATTGTTATTTATATCACGCGATTGTTGCCACTGTAATCCTAAACTTGTTTGCCATTGTGGGTTAATGCGCCAATCATTAATGAGTTCAAAGCCTCTGATCGTTACGCGCTCGCTGTTACGGTAATAGCGAATGTTATCGAGAGTGTAGCGTTCTATATAGTCATCAATATCATAATGGTAGGCATTAAAACGTGTGGAAAATTCAGGTGTTAACTGGTGGTTTATCGATATTTGCAACCCTAGGCTTTGTTCAGGTTCAAGATCCATATTTCCTTGGGTATTCCCTCTGGGTGTTTCACCAGAAAAAAAGAGTTCACTTACTGTTGGAAAGCGAAACGCATTCGCGATTTGTATGCTGGCGAAAGTTTGTGCTGATAGTGTGTAAGAAATATCAGCAGATAAGGATAAAAAATTATCGCGTTTAGTTTGCTGTTGAGCAGAGACATTAATACTGTCAAATCGTGCACCTGTAGCTAGGGTGAGTTTGTTAACATGCCAATCATGTAAAATATACGCTGCGTAAGTATCTTCATCGGCATCAACCACGGTTTTTGCCCAAGCAAGCTCGCCACCACTAGTAAATTCACGCTCACTAATATCGATATTATGACGCCCGAACCACTCTAGGCCGAGTACGGTATTATCTACAAGCCAAGAGCCATAAGCACCATAGGTGTTTGATTGGTAGTCAGTGATATTACTTCTGGCTGTTGCTTGGTTGTCATCTAGACGAACTATGTGTGTTTGCCATTGTTGTTGATGTTGATAGAGTTTTACTTTCCATTGTCCTAGTGATGAAAATTCAATTTGTGACAACAAGTGATCGTCTTGTGGATAGCTACTGATCCGTTGCTGAGGAAAGGTACTGGAACTTTTTCCAATGTCATCACCTTGGCTGATAATACTCGAAGCAAAAATATCAATATCATGCCACGTGAATGCTGCCGATAAAGTGGCGGCCAGTTGTTGATATTGAGTGTTCAGTTCAGTGCTGGAGGTACCTTCATTACTTGGAGAACGTCCATTGTCGGCTTGACGATGAATTACACTGGCGCTAATTGACTCACCATTAAAGCGTGCCCAAATATGTTGTGCATTATCTTGAGGCTGCATGGTTATGCCCACTGCTGAGCTATTAAATGCGTTAGTGGCAATACTAATAACGCCACCCATGGCGTCAGAACCGTATAAAGTGGATTGAGGTCCTTTTTGAATATAAACCCCAGAAATTAATTCACTTGGAATAAAAGAAACGGCATTGCCTGCACGTCGATCGGTGATAATAGGTATGCCATCGACTTCTGTTTTAATACGTGAGCGACTAAAGCCTCTAATATTGTAACTTTGAAATAATCCTCCTTGGCCATTGAGCGCAACGCCTGCTTGCTGTGTAATTATATTTGCCACCGTATTCGGAGCTTGAACAGTTTGCTCGGGATGCACCATAATATTGTCACTGGTACGACTATCGTCGAGTGATTTTATCGACTTATTATAAGAAATAGTCATGGTTTCAGTGGTACTTGGCTCGGGGACCGTATAGCCATAACTTAGACAAGGTAATACAGCTAAAAATAAATGCGTTATAGACTTCAACGTCGTTGTAAATTTAAACATAATCAATAGCTTAATCGGTTAAGTGGATAATGACAGACTGTGAATTAGTACTGGTGATAAAACGTGTTAAATTTTGTTCTGCAGGGCCTTTTTTTACTTGCCATAAAGCGTCAAATCTAGCGCCATGACAAGGACAAATAAAACCAAGTTCTGTTGGTGTAAGTGCGCAGCCATTGTGTGTGCATGCTAATAACGATGCTGCGAAGTGATCATTATCAATTTTTACCACACCAATAGCATATTTATTATAGGCTACGGTAACGTTACTACGGTGATTAAATAATGTTTTTTCGATGAAAATTTGCTTACCGACTCGCTTTGATTCCACATGAACCATTGTGCTTTTGCATGCCGGTAATAAGCAGTTACTTGCTAAGCATGCCGTTTTTAAAAATGAGCGGCGTTTCATGAAACTTTACCAGCAGATGATCGAGCTTTATCATTGTTTTTGATCGGCTGACGGTTTTTTCCACGTGTCGATTTTCGACCTGTACGAATGTGAAAATAGAGTAAAGCGGGTAAGCATATACCGACAATAGCATGGGCATTGCCAAGTAAAACGTGCCAATCTTCAGTAACTAAATAATAAAGTGAATAGGCTGACAAGAGAGAAAAAACGATAAAACAGAGCATAGTAAGCCCCGATTTTTTTGCTTGATCCTTGTACCAAGTTTTTGGAATATGAGAAGTAAATATAGCACCTAACGCCATTAGCATAAAAAATGCTGCAAAACCGTGAAGTTGCAAAGTTGGATATTGCAAAAAGTGCGATTCAGGCCCAAAGTCACCTTCGACCATGGCAAATTCTCGCAGTAGCCAGAAAGTTGCACCGCTTAATGCACTGACTACTAAATTAAAATAAAAAATATAACGATATTTTTTGGCAATTTTTCGACTGATATTCGACATGTAAATGCTCTAGATTAATTGACGACTAAAGCCAAAACGATTAATGCTGATCGCAGTGGCGTTGTAGTCTGTTAATATCTGTTTTGCTTGTTGGCGCTCGACCAACAAGGCAACTTTCGTTAATGCATCAGCGTGCATGGCTTTTTCAGAAAAAACCGACATACTGCCTTTAATTTTTACATAATGGTTAGCTATTGGATTAAAATATTGTGAGCCACCTTCATTATAATAACTAGCACTTGTGGCTAATGCCGTATTGGCCATTTGTAGCTTTTTTAAGGCGCTGAAGCGTTTGCCATATTTGATCTCTACTTTTTTATTTTGCCAATCAATGACACGCATATCGCCACCTGCATTAATGCTCCCGCAAATGTCTTCGGGTAAAAGTGCAATCGCTTGGTCAACGGCATAACCTTTCGCGACTCCACCTAAATCAATAATAATGGGTCGCTTACTGCTTATTTGGTTGTTACTGATTAAGACATCAGCAAATGTGCCTAATGGTTGATTATGTTCGAACGAATTAGCTAAAAATAAATGCTCAGGCAAGTGCTTATCATTGACTAATTTGGAAGCAACGCTGAGATCGTAATAGCCTTGTGTACTTTTAAATAACGCATGAGCAAAAGCTAAGATAACTGATAGGTCGTCGGTAAGATTGTGTGCAGATTGTGGTGCAGTTAATAGTGCTCTATTCAATACTGATATGTCACTTTCTGGAGCGTGAAAACTCAGCGCATGGTGGATGCGTTCTATTTCATTGAACGCGATATTTGACCAATGCACGAGATCTTTTTCTGGTAGATCACCATACAAATCAACTTCGATAAAGGTACCAAGCAAAGGCTTACAGCGCTTTATTGTGTGATTAGAGGCCACATGTTTTATCCATTAACGCGCTACCTTACTCAACACGGTAGACCAAGTGTGGTTAAGTCGGTTAATACCGTCAGTAACATGTCGGCATGACAGTGTTGCACCAGAAATGTTTCTGATTTGTTTATCTAACTTTAAAAATTCGCTGCTATCTTTACCGTAAAATTGTGCTCGCCATTTTGGATGCATAATTTGATCACCATAGGTTTCACGATAAGTAAGTACTTCAATACCCATCACTTTACCTTCAGCACTAATCGCTACTGCTAAATCGATATTTTCGTGTTTACCTATGACTTGATCAACAATAAACCATCCACCATCTTCAGAGCGCCAGCCATTTATAAAATGATTACGGACGCGAATATCAGCAAGTTCTTCAATTAGATCTGCCTGTGCTTCGCTTAACGTGATTGGTGTTGGTGTAAGGTTTTGGTCTGGCCACAATATTTTTTGGGCCTGTTCAATCGTCAAATAATTTTTTGCAAATGCGAGCTGAATAGGTAGCGCGAAACTTGCCGCTGTAGCGACTAAACCTTTCAAAAATCGTCTGCGTAACATGCTCATGATCTAAGTAATCCGCTGTATATGGTTAATACGAAAAAGACTTACAAATGAATGTAAGCCTTATTGAGGTCAATCAACACAATTGAAAATATTAAAATTCATAGCCGTATGATAAGCCGATGTGCATTTTTTCATGCTCATCCCAGTTACGGCCATTTCGTACATCGGCATATTCAGAGCCGCCGCCACTGATTTGCCATAAAACGCCCGCTGTAGCCCACCATTTTTTTTCTGCAAAATGCAATGTAGGTCCAAAATAGTTACCGTTTTGATGTTGGCTGCCAATACGGAAGTCAGTTAAATCAAAATTAGTTTTATCTAAACCAAGGGTGTAACCTTCTTCATCAAAACCGCCTTCAGTATTGCCTTGTTCTGCTTTATCTTGAGGGTTTAAATAATCAGACTGGTGTCTAAACTCTAGGCCGATAAACCATTGTGGTGCGAAACGGTATGAAATACCTGCTGAGATATCAACGGCAAACTCATCTTCGACAACCGAACCTGATTTTCTGCGTTCAAATTCAGTTTTAATATTAAGTACGGTAATTACAGTGTCATCAAGAAAATCTTTCTGGAAAAATAGCGTTCCAACAAATGAGTTTTGATCAATGTCAGCACCATCTAAACGATACTTGTCACGACGCTCATAACTTAATCCATATGAAAAGCCGAAAGCATCTTTATACGGGCTTAAAACATTATATTTCATGGCCAACTCGTAACCGGCAAATTGTGTATCGCTAAATTTGCCAGTACCATCGCCTGCTTCACACATTGGACATGGCGCGCCATCTGCTTCTGAGCCTACATCGTAATCGTGAATAAAAATAATCGCTTCAGCGGCAATGGTGAGTTTATCCGTTACACCGTATTCAATTTCAGGTCGAATATCGTGAAAGGTGTAATGATCACCCGCATTTTTATCTAAACGAATAGTGTCAGCAATTTTAAATTCATAGCTGTTAGCTGGACGTGTGTCTGTACCTTTAGCATAAACCCATAAATTTTCGCCTGCAGAAGCAATAAAAGTTGTCGTAGATATTGCTGCCGCTATGAGAGTGTTGAAATTGAGTTTCATCTTATTTTGAACCTAGTTTTTATCGAAAAAGCGATTGTTGTTATGCAAAATATTATAAGGTGTTACAAAACGTAACGCAACTGATAATTGTTATCATTAGCGTTTTGTTTTGAGGAGTTTCCAATTTTTTTGGGCTGACACGTGTCTAAGATTGTAAAATGAAAAATTGAGAAATCATTGCAGATTGGAGTGTTGTTTTTATTGTAAATTTAGCTATGCGAAGATTGCTGACTTAAGTGGATATATCAATGTGGTGATTATTGCTCTTACTAATACTATTTTGTATGTGTACTTAGAATTATATTTGCTTAGTGGTGCAGATATGTGGGCGTAACTAAGGTTTATATACCCGAAAAATTAATATATTTGATAGGATTTATACTTAGGATGAATTTCTAAGTAGTCACACCAAGTACTAAAATTTTGGTAGTTGAACTGTTTATCTGTAGCACTTATCCAAGGGGATGAAGACTTAACTTGTAATTGAAATTTTATTCTGTGGCCATCTATAGCGACATAACAAGCTAAAGGCTCGAATGTTTCGTTTTTAATTTTTACTTGTGCAAAACCATTTGAATCGCCAAAACTGACCGTTATTTTGGGTGATGCTAAAATAACTGGGCTGATCAAAATGGCTACGGCACAAAAGTATTTTGTTATATTCATAGGTTAACTTTCTGTTTTTAAATAAATTTAAGGTATAATTTTTCTAAAATAACTCAAGTGTAATTAAAAATATCTGAAGATAATTTGATTATACCATTGAAAGCGACTTCGCGTGTCTCCATAACTATTATCACAACAAAACATGTGTCAAAAATGACAAAGATTAAAGACGCAGTAAAAAGAGACCCTATTCATGGCTAACATTACCCCGATTAAAAAAGAAACTCATCAGAATATTAAAATCGCTGCAAAACGTGATTTATCAAATGTATCTACTCAACATATTGCACCGATCACCGCACCCGAGTTTTCTCAAGCGGCCACGAGTTACCCTGTTGTATTTGTAAAAGATCAAGGTAGCGAACGTTACCGTAGTGTTGTTATGTTGGGCTTAGAGTCCGGCGAAAACTTATATTATAAAGAAGATTCTTGGCAGGCAGTTTATGTTCCGCAAAGTATTTCAATGTCACCTTTTTCTCTAGGTCTAGACCCTGAGAAAGAAAAAACATTAACGGCTTGTATAGATTTAGACAGTAAATTTGTCGGCGAAGATAATGAACATGAGTTGTTTGATGCTGAAGGCAATGACACAGAGTTCTTTAAAGGCGTACAAGATTCACTGGGTCGTTTATACGACAATGAAGTAATGAACGAAAAATTCATTAAAGAATTAGTCGATAATGATTTATTACTAGAACTTGAGCTTAATGTAAATTTTGCTTCAGGTGAAACTAAGAAACTTGTTGGCTTATACAGTGTTGACGAAAAGAAAATTCAAGCATTAAGTGATGAGCAAGTACTTGATTTTCATAAACGTGGTTTGTTTATTCCAATTCACGCAATGTTAGGCTCTGTTGGTCAAGTTAATCGTTTAGCTCAATTGCGTAATCAGAGTGAATCAACAGCTAAAGTAAATGCTATTCGCTTTTCACCAGTAACAGTTGAAGCTGAAAAATAACACTTAAGTAAAGCTAGTAAAAAAAAGACCTGTTGGTCTTTTTTTTTTTGCTTAAAATTTAAGATATTACGAAGCCTTCGTTTAATTTTTAGCCAGAACAGTATTAATTGATGAATCTACATTAAACGTCTGATAGGATGATTTTGGCTGATGGTGTTTAATTGATGTAGGGTTAGGGATTTATACCGTATGACTGTTCAGAAAAAATTACCAAGTGATATTGAAGAAAACATCCAAAACTTGGCGGGTGATATTTATTTACAAATTGAAGATAAAATCACTGCATTACTCACTAATTATAGCGATAATATTGACGTTAGCCCTGAAATTGTTACCACGCACCCACTTTATATGGCGCTTGAAGAACAGTTTCAGTCGCAGCAATTACTGGCTACTAAAAGCCAACAAGAAAATAATAGTGAGCTTGAAATATTAAAAGCAGAACAAAAAGCGCAGCATAACCAATTAGCACAACTTCAAGAAGAACTCTCCAACGCAGAAAATCTTAACAGCGCTAAGCTAACAGACTCAGAACAAATTTTGAAAGATAAACTGGCTGAAAACTCACAGTTAGTTAAACAAGTTGCAACACTTAATCAAGAGAACGAGCAGCAGCAACAGCAATTAAAAACCGTAAGTTTAGCTGCAGAAAATGCGACAACAACGCTAAATGAATTAACCACAGAAAAAGACGCATTAGCCAAAAATGACAAGGCTAAAGCTGCAACGCTTGCGGTTCAAAATCAGCAATACTCTGATTTACAGCTTAAATTTGATCAAGTATCGAGTGAGTTAGAATACTTAAAAGCAGAACAAGAGCATAAATTACTGTCAAGTAGTGAGCAGTTGAATCATGAACAGCAACAAGCAAACTTATTACATGAGCAAATTTCTACTTTACAGAAAGAGCTGAAAAATAAACAAGTAAGTATTGATCAGCAGCAAGCAACGATAACTAAAGTAGAGCACGAAAATAGTGACTTAACTTTAAAAGTGAATAGCCAAGAGCAAACGATAGTCCAAATTGAGCAAGACGCGGTTTCTGCACAACAGCAATATGAAAAAGAAAAACAACAAATTAATGACAAGTGGCTTAATGAGCAAGAAAAAAATTCCCTCGTTTTAAAGCAATTGTCAGTCGATAATGAACAGGTCATTAAACAAATTCACGAAGCGGAGCGCGATACACAAGCACTTGAAAACAAGCTTGCAGAAGCCAATGAAGAACTAGTTGCCGCTAATAAGCAACAATTTCAGGTAGCGGAGACGGTGAATTCACTTGAACAGCAATTGCAAAAAGAGTTGTCAGTATCCGCTAAACTTAATGCCGATAATTTACATTTAAAAACGTCTTTAGAACAAGCCGAACTCAAGCATAACAGCAACAATGAACAACAAACTAAGCAGATAGCTGAGTTAACACAAACCCTAGAACAAAGTGTTACTGAGGCGAAAAATAGCCAACAAACTATTGCCGATTTATCGCAAGAAAATCATACCCAACTAGAAAAAATCAATGATCTGTTAAGTCAAAATGAAAATGAGCAGTTGAAGTTTAAACAAGCCATTGATAAGCAAGATGAAAACCATAAGCAAGTGGTGACCGGGCATCTACAGGTTTTAACCGATAAAAACAAAGCACTTACCGAGTTACAGCGACAGGCTGATACAACAGCGTCTGATTTAACGCAGCAGCTCGAAGCACAAGTGACAAAGACAGAAACAGCAATGTCTAAGTTTTCTGAATTAGAGCTTTCTTATACCCAGGCCTTAGAAAATTTAGAAAAAATAGAGCAAGATTTAAATAAAAAACAAACACAATTAACAACTGTTAAAGCAGAGTTAGACCAAGATAGAGCAAGAACAGCGAAAAATAGACTGCTGCATCAAGAAAATAAAGGCAAGCAAGAAGTAGAATATAATAAAGCCCGTGAAACAATAAAATATCTTCGTGATGAAAACACTGAGTTAAATCGAAAATTAGACCAGCAAATTAATGAGCTCGAAGATAAACTAACTGAATATCGATTGCGCTTTGAGTATGCGCAGAAGCAGATAACAAAATTAAGCAAATAAGCGATAACTACGGGTAATTTTTGTAAACAGTACTTTTATCCGTTCATAAACCCTATTTTTAATGCCACCGTTTTAACGAACTCATTATGGATAAAAACATGCCGGTTAAACTGGGCGCTTGCAACTTGATGTAACTCGCATCTTAATGGTATATCGGTATATAATACCTTCCTTTTTCAATCTAAATAACGAGACTCTACGTGTCGATAAACCTACCTTTTAATAAATTAAGCCAATGGCAACAGGTGGCATTTTGTGCAGCATTACTTGAGCGCATGATACCAAATTATCAAATGTTTTCAGAGCATACCGAGTTTGGTAATTTTAAGATTTTGAGAAATCAGTTAGACCTTATTTGGCAATGGTTAGATAAAGCCAACCGTTGCAAAATTAACTATGATGCCCAAATAGCAAAACTTGAAGAACAAGTGCCTGATCCTGAATTATTTGATTTTTTAGGGGTATTTCCTGCGCTTGATAGTGCAATGGCATTAATGTCGTTATTTCAAGCAATGCAAGACCCTGAAAGCGATGGTTTTATCAACGTGAGTAAGTTGTCAGAAAACAGTGTTAGTTATTATGTTGAGTTGAGCTTAGCTCAGCAAATTGACGAAATAACGCCAGAAGAAGACGAGATAATGATCTCAGAGCAGCAAATTCGTGAACACCCATTAATGCAGTGGGAAATTGCCACACAAAATGAGTTATTTGACTTCTTAACATCAGCCAGTGAAAACAAGGCAAGTTGTGTTAAAGCCAAAGCCTTGGTATTAGAAGAAGGCCTTTCAAATCTAGGTATAGAAATTAACACTGCCTAGTCAAATGCGTTTACTGATTTATAAAACGCTTGGTCGAATTAATTGAAAGCTAGATAACCGAGGATAAATGAATTGTTTTTTGAAGGTTCAGAAAAGAAAGCTGAAATTATCATTGATGCCACGCAAATTTCATTAATCGCTGACCTCGAAGAAAATTTTTGGCAAGCACTTGTACAATGTTGTAATGCAAAAATATTATCAACGATTGAAAATAAAGACTGTAAAGCATTTTTGCTATCGGAATCTAGTTTATTTGTTTGGCATGATCGTCTACTTATTATTACCTGTGGCAATACCCGTTTAGTACATTCTGTTGAATATTTTATTCAACAAGTCGGGATGAGTAAAATTCAGCAGATCACTTATCAAAGAAAAAATGAGTATTTCGCTCATGCCCAGTTAAGTAGTTTTGGTGATGATATTGCTTTGCTTGGACAATACGTAAAAGGTAAATCATTTCGATTTGGCGAATTAGACGGTCATCATAATTATATATTTAATCAAGATACCCATTTTAAGTTGAACCAAGAAGATAAATCATACGAGTTAATCGCTTACCAAATTTGCCAAAAAGCTTCTGATAAACTTACTACCCTTGGTTTAGCTGCTAATGAAATTAGAGAATTTTTACAATTAGATCGACTTCTAGCGGGTTATATATTGGATGACTTTGTTTTTGAACCTTTTGGTTACTCCATTAATGCCATTAAAGGCATGCATTACTTAACTATCCATATTACGCCGCAAGCGAGCAGTAGTTATGTCAGTATTCAAGCTAACATTAACTTGATTGCACTTGCGCCAGACTTTTTACGTATTTTAGCACCTAAGTCGATTGACCTTTTAAGTGTTAACGAAACTGACTTTAGTGAGTTAACGCGTCAGTATCTACCTCAAGAATATATTAGTAAGTCTTTATTTCAACAGCATTTAAGTAATAATGATTTAGTGAGTTTTGCTAATTATATTCTGCCACAAACCGTTTTTAACCAAGCAGAATTACTTGATGTTGACGATGTAAGCCACACACTTTAATCTCTTTATTATAAAATGGACTTAGGTTTTAAAAGCTTATTTAAAGTTATTTTAGGTGTCCGATTTTTATGAATGATCAAATAATCAACCAAGGAAGTTAGATGAAATTAAATTATATCGGGCTATGTGCTGGCTTAATTGCGCTATCGACACTTCAGAACGTAAATGCACAAACGCTTAGTGCTAGTAATAGTAATAAAATTGAGCGTATTGAATCATCTGTTCATAAAATCATGAGCACTTTTCAAGTGCCAGGTATTGCTGTCGCTATCATTAAAGATAACGAGGTGGTGCTAAGTAAGGGCTTTGGCGTGCTTAAACACGGCAGTAAAGCGCCAGTAAATGCAGATACCTTATTTGGTATAGCGTCAAATACCAAAGCGATGACCTCGGCGTTATTGGCAGGCTTAGTGGATGAAGGGAAGTTAACTTGGCAAACAAAAGTTATTGATATTATTCCAGAGTTTCAACTACCCGATGCCTATGTTACGCGTGAGTTTACAATCATCGACTTGCTATCACATAACAGTGGTTTAGGGTTAGGTGCTGGCGATTTAATGATATGGCCTGAAACCACCCTTACCAACCAAGATGTTATTAAAGGTTTAAAGTATTTACCGCAAGTATCGAGCTTTCGTAGCGAATTTGCTTACGATAATTTAATGTATGTTATTGCAGGAGAGATCATTGCAAAACTAACCGGACAGCCTTGGCAAGAAGTAATTCAAACACGTATTTTCGATCGATTAGGAATGAATAATACCCGAGCTAAGTTTTCTTTGATTGCCAAAAACAATAAAAATGTTGCTCGTGCTCATGTACCTCTAGACGGAGAGTTAAACGTTGTTGGTGGTAACTTTTTAGAACAATTTTCTTCTGCGGGCTCTGTGGCATCTAGTGTAAATGATATGTCGTTATGGCTTAAAGCACAGCTTAATCGCGGACAATATGATGTTGATGATACAACGTTAAGACTTTTTAGTGAGCAGCAAAGTCGTGAGATGTGGCAAGCACGTACATTATTACCTGTTTCGCAACAAACAACAGCGCAAGATAAAACGCATTTTTATGCATATGCTTTAGGTTGGTTTGTAAAAGATTATCACGGGGTCAAAGTGGTACGACATACCGGAGGAATATTAGGTATGGTGTCAAAAGTGGTGATGGTGCCAGAAGAAAATTTAGCTATGATAATTTTAACTAATCAGCAGTCAGGATTTGCCCTTAACGCATTATCTCAACAAGTTTTAACCGAATATCTTGAGTTGCCTGCAAAAGATTGGGTTGAACATTATGCGAAATTACAGGGAGAAAAAACCACTAAGAAAAAAACACAGTTAGCAAAAGTAGCCGCAAATATTGATAAGAATTCAACTCCCCCTTTATCACTCGCTCATTATGCTCAAAGCTATGTTGATAATTGGTATGGTGAAATTACCATTAGTTTAACGAACGATGATTTGGTCATGCAGTTTGCTAATACGCCGGCATTGCTTGGTAAGTTAGTGCATTATCAGCACAACACCTTTATTGTTCGCTGGGACGACCGTACTTTAGAAGCGGATGCTTATGTGAATTTCAAGCTAAATTCAGATGGTAGCATTAACTTTGTCACTATGACGGCGGTATCTGAATCGACAGATTTTAGCTTTGATTTTCATGATCTTATGCTAAAGCCTAAAGCTATTACACATTAACTATAAAAATTAATAATATAGCGGCTTATATCGCTATATTATTGCAATAGTTACAGTGCTCTCTTTTGAGTTCAATCCGCACTATTCTGATAAAGTCGATAAACAACTTGCCCGGCAACTTTCTCTTTTAGCAGTTGCCAGTGGCTTGGCATTATTTGCGTATTATGATCAGTTTCCATCTCAACATATATTAAGGCATCATCCGTTAAACCTTTTTCACTTAACAATTGAGCTGTTTGTTGCGCTAAGCCCTTTCTAAAAGGTGGATCAATAAACACTAACGAATAACTCTGTTGGTTATTGTGTAAAAAATCTAAAGCATTTTGCTGAATAACTTGAATATTATCTGCTTTGAGAAGTGCTTTATTGTCTTTTAACTGCTGGGCTGCAAGTTTATTTAATTCGACTAATGTTACAGCACTTGCACCACGTGATATGGCTTCAAAGCCTAATCCGCCAGACCCGGCAAAGCAATCTAAGCAATTAGCGTCTTGAATATAAGGCATTAGCCAATTAAATACGGTTTCTTTCACTCTATCAGTGGTTGGCCGTAAACCATCTGCCATTAATACGGGCAATTTTCGCCCACGAAATTGACCTGCAATGATGCGAATTTGGCCTTTAGGGGCATTTTTATCAGATTGTTTTTTGACTTTGCTCATAACTTAAACAGCTTTTGTTTTTTGTCGGCAGGTTAGGTGATACTATATCGATAATTTTATCCTTGTTTACTCACGAATACCAACTTGATCTTAGGAATTGTTCACCTTTGAACCTATTCTAGTCAAATGATTTTAGTAGTAAACTCATACATCCAACTAATATTGTAAATACATTTATGTCGAAGAAAAAAGGTATGTTTTCCTGGTTAGGTCTGGGTAATAAAGAACAAGAAAAAGCGACTTCAGAAGCTAAAAGCGACGTTGAACAAGGCATTGAAGACGTTGAGCAATCCATCGAGAATGAAGCGCAAGTAACAACCACTGCAGCTGTTGATGAAAAACGACTTGCTGAATTTAGCGTGCCACCATTAGCGGAAGTTGTTGCAATTGATGGGGCTGTTGTTGAAGAATTTCCTGCAGAGCCAGAGCCAGAGCCAGAGCCAGAGCCAGAGCCAAAAGCTGGCTTTTTCACTCGCTTAAAGCAAAGTTTAACAAAAACACGCCAAAACTTGGGCGGCGGACTTGTCAGTTTATTTAGTGGTAAAAAAATAGACGAAGAATTATTCGAAGAACTCGAAACGCATTTATTACTCGCCGATGTGGGGGTAGAAACAACAACTAAAATTATCAATTCATTAACAGAGTCAGCATCTCGTCGTGATTTAAAAGATGCCGAAGCATTATATGAGTTATTAAAGATTGAGCTTAAAAAAATTATTGAACCGGTGACTCAGCCGTTAGAAATTGACTCAACCAATGGCCCTTTTGTCATTTTAATGGTTGGCGTTAATGGTGTGGGTAAAACTACCACCATTGGTAAGCTAGCTAAACAATTTCAAGCAGAAGGCAAATCGGTAATGTTAGCTGCGGGCGATACTTTCCGTGCGGCGGCTGTTGAACAATTACAAGTATGGGGCGAGCGAAACGACATTCCAGTGGTTGCTCAACATACGGGTGCTGATAGTGCCTCGGTTATATTTGATGCTATTAGTGCTGCAAAAGCACGTGGTGTTGATGTGCTTATTGCCGACACTGCAGGGCGTTTGCAAAATAAAAGTCATTTAATGGAAGAACTTAAAAAAGTTGTTCGTGTTATGAAAAAGCTCGATGTTAATGCACCGCATGAAGTGATGTTAACGCTGGATGCTGGTACAGGGCAAAATGCGCTAAGCCAAACTAAACTTTTTAACGAAGCCGTAGGCTTAACAGGTTTAACCTTGACCAAGCTCGATGGTACTGCAAAGGGCGGTGTTGTTTTTGCTGTCGCAGACAAGCATGCTATTCCAATTCGCTATCTAGGTGTTGGAGAAGGTATCGACGATTTAAGACCATTTAATGGCAATGACTTTATCGAAGCATTATTTACTCACGAAGCATAAGAAAGATAAGATTTAATATGATCCGATTTAATGACGTTAGCAAAACTTATCCAGGAGGATTTTTAGCACTTAAAAAAGTGAGCTTTACTATTGCTCCCGGTGAAATGGCGTTTTTAACGGGTCACTCTGGGGCAGGTAAAAGTACTTTATTGAAGCTCATGAGTATGATGGAAAAGCCCAGTACTGGAAGCATTGAAATAAACGGCACTGAATTATCTACTATTAAATACTCACAAATACCTTATGTTCGACGTGGTATTGGCATGATATTTCAAAATCATAATCTATTAGCCGATCGCACCGTATTTGAAAACGTAGCACTCCCCCTGATTATTGAAGGTTACAGCCAAAAAGAAACGCGTAAACGTGTTGAGGCCGCGCTTGATAAAGTTCATTTAACCAGTAAATTAAAGTGTTTTCCGAATATGCTTTCAGGTGGGGAGCAACAGCGTGTAGGTATTGCACGAGCTATTGTTAACAAGCCCCCCATTTTATTAGCCGATGAGCCAACGGGTAATTTAGACCCGAAATTGTCGTTAGATATTATCCGGTTATTTGAAGAGTTCAATGATATGGGCGTTAGTGTGCTCATTGCTACTCATGATCTAGGGCTTATTGCTCGAATGAAATATAGAACACTCACCCTAAAGCAAGGGCATATGATTACCGATGGTATTGTTGATGGGCTACAAGCAATGGGTGAACACAATGGCAGCTAACGACACGCGCCATAAAGGCCAACACTTAAACTGGACTGCACGCTTTACCGATAGGGTACTAAGGCACTTACAACAAGCAATAGGTAGCTTAGGTGACTTGTGGCGGACACCTTTTACCTCGGTGATGACGGTGCTTGTTTTAGGTATTAGCTTAACCTTACCCGCAACTTTACATTTATTTGTTAAAAACACTCAAACGGTTACGGATCAGTGGGACTCTGCCTCCGAAATCACTTTGTTTTTAAAACTATCGACTCCTGATAAAGCAGCACAAAGCCTTGTACAACGTATTCAGCTTTACCCTGAAGTAGCTAATGTTGTTTATATTTCGGCTGAACAGGCATTAACGGAATTTAAGATTAGTTCTGGTTTTGGTCAAGCCTTAGAATATTTAGATGATAACCCCTTACCTGCGACATTATTAGTCACGCCAACACAACGCTTTAGCCAAGCCCAAGCTGCTCGAGAATTGTTACTTAAATTAGAGCAAGAACGTGGTGTTGACCAAGGTAAGCTCGATTTAGAATGGTTAACGCGCTTGCAAGCTATGGCGGAGCTCATTGAAGACGTTGTGCTTGGTATTGCACTATTATTATGTTTGTCAGTGGTTTTAATTATTGGCAATACTATTCGCTTGGCAATACTTCATCAAAAAGATGCGATAGCGGTAATGAAATTAGTGGGCGCGACCGACAGCTTTATACAACGACCCTTCTTATACGCTGGTGTATGGTATGGAGTACTAGGTGGCTTTGTCGCCAGTATTTGTGTGGCTATTTTAGCCAGCTATCTTTCTGGCGCATTACGTCAGTTAACCGATCTATATCAAAGCCAATTTGTACTGGCGGGCTTATCTTTTAATGAATTAATTATTTTGCAGTCGACCGCGATAGGCCTAGGTTTATTGGGTAGCTTTATTTCTGTACGACAACATATACGAGCGATTGAACCAACTGCAGATTAGTTGTTATGGTTTTATAAGTCTTTGCAGGCTTTATATCACCTTGTTATTAATGCTAATTTTTATATTGGTGACAAAGTTTAACAGTTTGTTGACAAAAAAATTGAAAGAGAGTGTTGTTTACCACTGTCTTCTAAGCTAATGTTGACCTATTAAAATCGTGATGATCGGTCATACACCCCTATTATTTACCACTAAATCTGTATCTTGAGGTGGTTTGCGTAAATATGTTATTATCACGAGTAGATTAGATTTAGATAGAGGAGTTATTAAATGAGTGAATCAATGCAATCAATGGCGTTAACTGTTCCTAAAAGTGGCAGCATTGAAGCATACGTGCAATCTTCGTATAGCATTCCAATGCTGACGGCGGAAAAAGAGCATGAGTTAGCAACTCGTTTATATTCTGAAAATGATTTAAAAGCGGCACAAGAATTAATTATGTCGCATCTTCGTTTTGTTATTCATGTTGCTAAGGGCTATGCAGGCTACGGCTTACCACAAGCTGATTTAATTCAGGAAGGTAATATCGGACTGATGAAAGCGGTAAAACGTTTTAATCCTGAAGTTGGTGTTCGCCTAGTATCTTTTGCTGTGCACTGGATTAAAGCTGAAATTCATGAGTTTGTACTAAAAAACTGGCGCATAGTTAAAGTTGCTACAACTAAAGCACAACGAAAATTATTTTTTAACTTACGTAAAAATAAAAAGCGTTTAGGTTGGTTTAGTCATGAAGAAGTTAGTAACGTAGCTGAAACACTTGGTGTTACGACTAAAGATGTTTTGGAAATGGAATCTCGTATGAGTAACCAGGACCAAGCCTTTGAGTTATCAACTGACGATGATGATAACGCTAGTGCAAGCACATATTCTCCAGCGCAATATCTAGAAGATAAGCAATCTGATCTTGCTACAGAAGTAGAAGATTCGAACTGGGAGCAACATGCTAATAAAAGGCTAAGTAATGCCTTAGTTGGTCTTGACGATCGCAGCCAAGATATTATTCGTACTCGTTGGTTACTTGATGATAAGTCAACTTTACAAGAGTTAGCGAATAAATATGAAATATCAGCTGAACGTGTTCGCCAATTAGAGAAAAATGCACTGGCTAAATTAAAAGGTGCAATGGCTACATAGCTCGAAAATCTATTTATTTTAAACCGGCTTCTGCCGGTTTTTTTATGTCTAAAATTAATCTAAACAAGTATAAATAACTTACACTTGAACTAATGGATTAAGCTATTAGTTCAAGTGTTTTTTATCACTAACCTCTTAATAAATTA
Organism: Colwellia sp. Arc7-D; assembly: GCF_003061515.1. Classification (NCBI taxonomy): domain Bacteria; kingdom Pseudomonadati; phylum Pseudomonadota; class Gammaproteobacteria; order Alteromonadales; family Colwelliaceae; genus Colwellia; species Colwellia sp. Arc7-D. The sequence goes on along the minus strand of NZ_CP028924.1, from coordinate 4,195,740 downwards.
ACTTAATGCGATGGATGACATTGAATAAATTACGCTAAGGTCTAGCTAATCAATTTTATTTTGTTAGACTAGTCGTATAAAAATAATACTAATAATAAAAAAATGGAATTTACACCATGGTATTTCCTGCGACGGAAACTACACAAGCGGTACGTCAACTTCCTAGATTAAAGCGGTTACTTAATAAATATCGACAAATTAAAACCATGCAATCAGGGTTGTTACAACTGTCTGAATTAGCCAGTTCAATAACTGATATGAATGCGTTTTATCACGCCCTTGAATCCGTAATTAAAACCTTGTTGGTTACTGACAGTTTTCATATAGCCCTTTTAAACTCATCTGACGAATTACAATTAACTCATTGTCATAACCCATTAGAAAAAGGTTTGTGCGAACAAGTTGATCTCACTCATTGGCGAAAAAGCCTTTCGGGGTTAGTGTTATTGCGTCAACAGCCAGTTCATTGCTCGGAAAGTATGCGATTAAACCTTGCGAACGCTGATGAAATTGTATTGTATGGCTCCGAATTTAAAGACTGGTTAGGTGTGCCACTTAAAAGAAACGGAAATATTATTGGTGTTATCGCCTTACAAAGTTACGATGAGGCATTAAGTTTTTCTGCAAGAGATTGTCAAATATTAGAAGGTATTGCTGAACATTTAGTTACAGCAATCGATCGTGTTCGCAGTAGAGAGTTATTAACGTCAAGTATTCACCAACGCACAGTTAAATTAACGCAAACGAATCAGCAATTACAGAGTGAAATTGCTGAAAGACAGTTAGCGGTTAGAGCGCATCAAGTCTTACTTAATATTTCTGAGCTAACGGCTAAATCATATGATATAGACGAGTTTTATCAAGCATTGCATCGAGAAGTAAGTAAACTTTTACCAGCCAAAAATTTTTATATTGCACTATTGTCAGATGATAAAAGTCAATTAGCGTTTCCCTATTATTGTGATGAAAAATTAGCACAACCAAAAACACGCAAACTTAGTGACGGTCTTTCCGAAATGCCGATAAAAACGGGCAAACCGATACTGCTGAGTGATGGAATGATATACACATTAGCAGAGCAAGGTGAAGTTACTCAATCTGCGTTTACTCAACCCTATCCTGAAGATAAATTACCTCAGGCTTTTTTGGCCGCACCGTTATCTGACCATGGGGAAGTTTTTGGTGTTATAGCCATTCAACATTATCAAGATAAAGATGCTTATCAGAATAAAGATCTTGAGCTACTTCGCTTTGTTAGTCACCATATTGCGATTGAGATTATACGACAAAAAGTTCAACAACAAGCGCTACAAAGCCATGAAGCACTTGAGAAAATTATTAATAAACGTACAGAGGAACTGCAAGCAACTAACCTAAATTTGCGTATGCAAATTGAAGAAAGACGAAAAGCAGAAGCGCGTTTATATCATGAAGCTCATCACGATGCCTTAACAGAGCTACCCAATCGAGCAATGTTTTCAGATCGATTAACCTATACTATTCGACACTTAAAACGTCATCCAAATCATAGGTTTGCAGTTTTGTTTATTGATTTAGATCGATTTAAGATGATTAATGACACCTTGGGTCATCATGCTGGTGATCAGTTCTTAATTGAAATTTCAAGAAGGTTACGAGATTGTGTTCGTGATAATGATATTTTGGCAAGATTAGGTGGCGATGAGTTTGTCGTGTTACTTGATTCGTTGCAATCACCTGATGATATTGAAGAAATTGCTACTCGTATCATCACATCAATTGCACAACCCTTTGAACTTAATGGCCATACCTTATATTCAAACGCCAGCATAGGTATCGCGCAAAGTCGCGTTAGCTATAAAGATGCTAATGAAATACTACGTGATGCTGATGCGGCTATGTATCAAGCAAAAAGTTTAGGTCGCGGTCGATACGTTTTCTTTGATGATAGTATGCGAGAAAAAATCATTGCGAGCATGACACTTGAACAAGAGCTTAGACAGGCAATAAAAAGCAAAGAGTTTGAATTACATTATCAAAAAATTTCAGATTTAAGCTCAACAAAAACTTTAGGTTTTGAAGTGCTTTTACGTTGGAATCATCCAACTAAAGGCTTATTAACACCTAGTGAGTTTCTTTTTATGGCAGAAGAAACTGGTATGATTTTGGATATAGAAACATGGGTTATTGAAGAAGTTTGTGCGCAACTAAAACTGTGGAAACAATCTGAAGAATATAAACATGCTTATATTGGTATTAACCTCTCAGGACGTCATTTAATACAAGCGAATCAATTAACCAAGCTGATGGGACTGATTAGCAATAATACCATAGAGCCAGAGCGACTTATTTTGGAATTTAACGAGTCTGCTTTTTCTCGACATACCGAATTAGCACTTAAGGGTTTACGAAAACTTAAAGAGTTTGGTGTTAAATTAGCTTTAGATGATTACGGCGCAGGCTTATCCTCTTTTAATTTTTTACATAACTATCCGTTTGAGTTTATTAAACTCGACCGTAGCTTTATCCGTTCGATAAACAAAAGTGATAAAAACCTTTCATTAGTGAAAGCGTTACATGAATTAGGTACAAAATTTGGCTACCGTTTAGTGGCTGAAGGCATTGAGTCTGAAGTTATGTTGAAAAAGCTGCAAAATGTAGGTTGTGAATTTGGTCAGGGTTATCATATTAGCCGACCAGGAAAAATTGAAAAAGCTAAAGTTGAAAACAATGTTGTTGCTATGTATCGAGCATAGCAACCCACTAACATTGAAACTATTAGCCTTTATGGAAATATCCTTCGATGCGTAATGCAATACCAGGGGTTGTGGTATAGTTTTTATCTTCTGGAAACTCTAAAAAAGGCTCTATTTCAAAAAATAGCCATTCTCTTAGGGCATTAAAACGATATCTATAACCTAAAGTATAATTATCAACGACAAATCCTCGTTCGCCGTTACGCTCACCCTCTACTTGTAAGCTAATAACTGAAGCTGTGGTTTCGTTGATTTGATGTAATTTGTAGAATCCATGTTTCCAACGAATACCACTAAACTCTGCCGAACCTCGGATGCTGTAGTTAATGCGAAATTGAGATTTTTGGCTTAACTGGTAATCATACTCGAGTAAAAGCTTAGCGCCGAGACCTTCGTCGAGAAAGTAATAGAGTGACGGTTCAACTAAGAAGCTTTGTGTTGGGCTCAAGTCGAAACGACGCTTATGTTTTGCTCTAACAAATATGTCACCGCCTGAAATACCTAAGCGATAGTTCATCAAGCGATCATCTCTTTTTTCTTGGGTATAGTTTAAGGCTAAAGAGAATTTTTCTTCTTCAACACTCGAATTTGTGTTTGCCGACTCTAAAGGTAAGTTATTGAGTTGATCATCTGCTTCATCAGAGAGTACTAAACTTACTCTATCTTGAAAATGCGGTAACTTAACCCGTATGCGAAAGCGGGTTTTTACCTCGCTCCAGTCACGACTTTTTGGCAACCAGGCAAAACGAATTTTTGCGGTTGTTGTTGGATTTTGTTGTTCTTCACTATCATTTGCGATAAAAAAGCTATCAAACCATTGCGCAGATTGATAAACGGAATCAGAAACCGTTTCATGCAATCCTTGCATCCAGTGATCATCTTTTTGATCAACATGCGCTTTTTCTTCTTGTGAAGTGAAAGCTTGTGCTGAATTTGCAAACACAAAGTAAAAAAATACTAGGCATAAATGCCAATAACATCGATTTTTACAATACATTCTTATCAAATTTTGTTTTACCTAGACATTTAGCATATCAGTTGGTGATTTTATTTCTATAAACTTTATAATGAATTCAATTAAATTATAGGAGTTTTTTTATGGGCGGTATAAGTATTTGGCAATTATTAATTATTGCAGTGATTGTTGTGTTGTTATTTGGCACTAAAAAATTACGTAATTTAGGCACTGATTTAGGTTCAGCAATCAAAGGCTTTAAAGGTGCTGTTTCTGATGAACCCGCTAAAAAAGACCAAGCTTCAGAAGAAGATTCTACTTCAAGTGATAGTTTAGGTGATAAAACAGCAAGTAAGAGCGCTGTGGATGAAAAAGAGAAAGATAAAGTCTAATGTTTGATATTGGCTTTTGGGAATTATCATTAATCGCGATTATTGGCCTTGTGGTTCTCGGCCCAGAGCGATTGCCCGTTGCAATTCGAACCGTTAGGGGTTGGATCGCGAGTATTCGTGGCTTTAGTGAAAGCGTTAAAAACGAACTCACTGAAGAGTTGCGTATTCAGGAATTGCATGCAAATTTAAAGAAAGCTGAACAATCAGGCATGAAGGATCTGTCGCCAGAAATTGAGGCTTCTGTAAAGTCTCTAAAAGAAGCGGCAGAAATGGTAAATAATCCCTATCAAACAGCTGAACAGTCAATAAAGTCTAAAGATGATATTGATAAGCTAAATGATAATAAAGATGAAAAGCAGACTAAATGAGTTCAACTGCTAAGCAAAACCACACATTATTTGATCATCTATTAGAACTAAGAACACGGCTATTACATGCCGTGCTAGGTGTTCTCGTTGTTTTTTGTTCGTTAATCTACTTCGCTCAAGATATTTATCAATATGTTGCACAGCCGCTTTTGGCTGTGATGCCTGAAGGGACACAAATGATCGCTACTGACGTAGCATCACCTTTCTTTACACCGTTTAAACTGACCATAGTCTTATCAATATTTATTACTATGCCTTACATTTTGTATCAGTTGTGGTCATTTATTGCACCTGGTTTGTATAAAAACGAAAAGCGCTTAATTGCGCCTTTAATGTTTGGTAGTACGCTATTGTTTTATGGTGGTATTGCCTTTGCTTACTACGTGGTATTTCCAGTAGCTTTTACATTCTTTTCATCGGTCGCACCCGATGGCGTTACCATAGCCACGGACATCAGTAGCTACTTAGATTTCGTGTTAAAACTTTTTTTTGCTTTTGGCGCGGCATTTGAAATTCCAATTGCCATCATATTATTGTGTTGGACAGGCGTAACAACCCCAGAAAGCTTACGGACTAAACGCCCTTATATTGTTGTTGGTGCCTTTATTGTTGGTATGTTGCTAACTCCCCCTGATATTATTTCTCAAACCATGTTGGCAGTACCTATGTTGTTGCTATTTGAGCTAGGCATAATTATCGCTTCGCTTTATTACAAAGAAACAGCAGAGCCAGAGGATGTAAAATAGTGCAGAGAACTTCGCTTATAATCTTGTTTTTTTTTGACTGCTTAGTTAAGCAAGTCATTAATATTATGGGTGTTATAGTCGAAGCCTTCAATATGCTTAAATCCAAAGAATATGGTGATATGCATTTCAGTAAAGAGTTTGTTTTTTGATTGATATTGGAGTTAACTTAACCAACGCGCGTTTTGATAAGGACCGTGAAGAAGTGCTTATGCGTGCTAAACAGGCAAATGTAAGTGCCATGGTTATTACGGGGACCAATCTTGAAGAAAGTCAGCAGGCTATAAAACTTTGCCAACAACATCCTGATTATTTATATAGTACTGTTGGTATTCACCCGCACGATGCTGATAACGCTGCATTAAACTTTCAAGACAAATTGGGTGTTTTAGCTGCAAACTCCTGTGTTAAAGCCATTGGTGAGTGTGGATTAGATTTTAATCGCAACTTTTCAACTGCAGCAAACCAAAAAAATGTTTTTACTCAGCAAGTGATCTTAGCATCAGAACTCCAATTGCCTTTATTCTTGCATCAAAGAGATGCCTTTGAACCTTGGTTTGAAATATTAAGACCTTATTTTTCTCGAATTCCAGCCATGGTTTCTCATTGTTTTACTGGTAATCAACGAGAATTAGAACAATGTTTATCGGCTAATATGTATATTGGAATTACGGGTTGGCTTTGTGATGAGCGAAGAGGACAGCAGTTACGCGATATTGTTTCTTTAATTCCATTAGATAGACTAATGATAGAAACTGATGCACCTTATTTAACGCCAAGAAATATTCGTCCCAAGCCTAAAAGTAGCCGAAATGAACCCAGTTATTTACCTTATATTGTGACGGTTTTAGCCGAATTAATGAATTACAGTGAGCAGGAAATAATTAAACAAACTAAGCTTAACTCTGACACCTTTTTTAGTTTAAGTACTAACAATGCGTAATGTAATTAACAGCCTAATTTTTTGTCTTATTACTCTATTTACCAGTTTTGGGGTAATGGCTCATGGTACTCATTTAGTGGCAAAAACGAGTGTGCTGTTGCAATTGCATATACAACATATTTTTATTGGTAGTAGTCTAATTTTACTCTTGATGTGTTTTACATGGGCTAAAGCTTCACGCAGTTACAGTGTGGCGACATTAGCGTTATTCTTTACGGTAAAATCATTAAGTATTTTAGTTGCTGGGGGCATTTCATTACTCGCATTATTGACCAATAACCTATATTTCTTCAATGTTGAGAGTATTTTACTCGCCAACTTATCTAACATTATATTTTTTATTTTTACGATTAAGTTATTTGCACTCAAAAAAGATGAGCATAATAGTTATCAATTATTGCTGCGCTTATCAATTATTATCGCACTGATAGTGCCCTTAAGTTTTCTGTTTAGCCCTAACCATACTTGGCTATTAACGCAAATTTCCACCAGTATTAGTTTACTTGCATTACTGTATGTCACCAAATGTGAAAAGACAGTAAACGTTGACCTATTGAAAATATTCTCATTAATCCTCATTGTACAATTAAGCTTTAATGTTTTGGCTTATTTACTCTATTATCTTAGTTTTTCTGCCCATATTATTAACTGTGTAGATATGAGCGCTTTTTGGGTTATGGCCATCATGGTTACGTATTTGATGGGACATACATACTTCTGTCAATTACGTGATGAAAAGTTAGCTCAGCAACAGGTTATGTCGAGCGTAAAAACCTCTGAATTAGCACAGAAAGAGCTACAAATTTTGCAGGATGAAAGCCAAGAGCAATTAGAGAGTCGAGTTCAAGAAAGAACGTTAGAGTTAAATATAGCTTTACAAGAATTAGAAGCGGTTAATCAAGAGCTAAAAGAAAAGAATACTCTTGATGATTTATCAGGACTTTATAATCGTCGTTATTACGATCAAAAAATAGTGGCTGAATTTAGACGTAGCCGCCGTAACTTAACGCCATTAAGTATTCTCTTAGTCGATATTGATCACTTTAAGAATGTAAACGATAGCTTTGGTCATTTAGCCGGTGATAAATGCATTGTAGAAGTAGCTAGCATGATTAAATCACTATTACGGAGAAGCTCTGATGTCGGCTGCCGATATGGTGGCGAAGAGTTTTGCTTAATTCTGCCCGAAACCGATGATAAAGGCGCTTTAGCACTAGCTCAAGAGATATGTGAAAATGTACGACAGCAACAGGTTTATAATAATGAAAACGTTATTAAATTAACCGTAAGTTGTGGTGTTACCACTTATCAGCAAGAGAAAGAAATTACACCAGAAATTATTTTTGAGTATGTCGATAAAGCACTCTATAAAGCAAAAGCCGCTGGTCGAGATCAAGTACAAGTTATGCCAATTGAAAAAATAAACCTGTCGAGTTAGCGCATCTTAAAAAAATCTAGTGTGCCGTATCGCTCTATATTTTGCGCGATTCATTAATTCTGTTGGTATGAATAAAATTTACATTGTTATAGGAAATAAGTATGAATAACGTCTTTGGTCAATATCCTGCCCGTAGAATGCGCCGTATGCGCTCTGATGACTTTTCACGACGTTTAATGTCTGAGCATCAGCTTACGGTTAATGATTTAATCTATCCAGTTTTTGTTTTAGAAGGTGAAAACCAGTGTGAAATTATTGAGTCAATGCCGGGAGTAGAGCGCAAAAGTATTGATTTACTATTAGCAGAGTGTCAAGAATTAACCGACTTAGGCGTACCCGCCATTGCTATTTTTCCTGTCACACCCGCAGATAAAAAGTCACTGTTGGCAGAAGAAGCCTATAATCCTGACGGTTTAGCTCAGCGAACTGTTCGCGCGGTAAAAGAAAAATTTCCAAGTTTAGGGGTGATCACAGACGTTGCCTTAGACCCTTTCACTACTCATGGCCAAGATGGCATTATTGATGAGCACGGCTATGTGCTTAACGATATAACTAAAGATATATTAGTTAAACAAGCGTTATCTCATGCACAAGCAGGTGCGGATATTGTTGCTCCTTCCGATATGATGGATGGCCGTATAAGCGCTATTCGAAAAATGTTAGAAACGCATCATTATGTCAATACTAAAATACTGGCTTATTCAGCTAAATATGCGTCGAGTTATTATGGTCCATTTCGTGATGCGGTGGGTTCTGCGGGTAATATTAAAGGTGGTAATAAGTTTTCTTATCAAATGGATCCAGCGAACAGTAATGAAGCACTTCATGAAGTCGCACAAGATATTCATGAAGGCGCAGATATGGTGATGATTAAGCCAGGTATGCCTTATTTAGACGTGGTTCGCCGAGTAAAAGACACTTTTCAAGTGCCAACTTATGCGTATCAAGTCAGTGGCGAATATGCCATGCACATGGCTGCTATTCAAAATGGTTGGTTGGCAGAAAAGCCCTGTGTAATGGAGGGTTTATTAGCCTTTAAACGTGCTGGTGCTGACGGAATTTTAACTTACTTTGCTAAGCAAGTTGCGCGTTGGTTAAAAGAAGAGCAAAAAACATAAAGTACGACAGTATTTGATGCTTTATGAGTAACTGATATATAAATGCCGTGATAAAAATATTACGGCTTTTTTATCTCAAAATTTTCATAATTATTGCTGCTTGCTTAAAGTCTCTATTACTTGAACAGCGTTTAAAGTAATTGGAAAGAGGTTTTTTTACTTAGCATTCCATAATGCCTAATCTACGACTTACTTATCGCACATTATACTCAAACCATAACCGAGTTTAGCAATATGGTGATTCTCTTGCTTTAATTCGTCATGGATCAGTGTGTGCTCAATCAGCCAAGCTCGCGGTAAATGTAACTGTAATACATGATCGTTTAGCGATACACGATAGTTTGGGCAGTCATCGTCTTTACTGCGATGACACAACTTTATAGCTAAACGCAGAATAATTAATAACTTCTTAGCCGTTTCAAGGTCAATCGCCGATTGTTGCTCAATGATTGCGAGTTTTATGTCCCCTTTATAAAGCGAGACAAAGCTAACCAGTAATTGTCTATCTGATTGACTAAAGCCAGCTAAATCAGCATGATTCAAAATATAAGCACTATGTTGCTGATGATATTTATATGCCAATAACAAGCCTATTTCATGTAAATCAGCGCTGGCCAATAATAGTGCTAATGCATTTTCGTCAGGTAATGACCAAATAGATTTAAGTTGTGAAAATATAGTTTTTATTTGTCGTTTTACATTATTAGCATGTAGCTGATCAATATGAAAACGCTGGCTTAAAGAACTGATAGTGCGTTGGCGAATATTGGTTTTATGGCTGTTAGGTAGCATTTCATATAACAAGCCTTCACGTAATGCTCCGCTAGAAAGTGTTAACTCTTTGATCGACAATTGCTGAAACAAAGCAATTAAAATAGCTAACCCACTAGCAATAACAGGACTTCTTTCTATCGATAGTCCTGCAATGTTAATGTTGTTAATAAGATCAAAATCAAGTATTTGTGTTTTAACTTGATAGAGATATTCTAATGAAATAATACTCGGTTTATGTTGATAAATTAGCATTTCTGCTAATGCTTGCATGGTACCTGAACCACCGAGTACACATTGCCAACCAATGTCGACAAAGTCTTGTTTTATATATGAAATAGCGAGTTCAGCGGCAGATATGGCTTGCTTGAAGTTTTCTTCTGAAAGCGTTCCATTTGGAAAGTATTGTTGATTAAAAGTAACGCAGCCTATATCAAGACTATGGGCTTTTTTAACGGTAAAACCTCGACCAACAATGAGCTCAGTACTGGCACCACCAATATCTAACACTAAACGTTTATTAGCACTTGAACTTGTGTGGGCTACGCCAAGGTATATATGTTCCGCTTCAGCAATACCGCTTAATAGTGTCACAGGAAGGTTTAATATCGCTTCGGCTTTGGTAATAAAATCAGCGCGATTATTCGCGAGTCTTAACGTTGCGGTGGCAACTATGCGGATGTTTTGAACAGGAATATCTTGCAAGCGTTCGGCAAAAAAGCGTAAACATTCTAAGCCTTTTGCCATGGCTTGCTCAGACAATATGTTTTGTTCATTCAAGCCAGCGGCAAGGCGAACTTTACGCTTAACTTTGTCAACAACTTGCACGCTATCGGCAAGTTGTCGCGTAATTAACATATGGAAGCTATTAGAACCTAAATCGACCACAGCATATAGAGGTGATAAAGTCTCCATGGAAGTGGTCGTCATTAACTAACTGTTCCTTTGAGGCCTATTACTTGAACTACGGCTACGATTTTGGCCACCATTGTGAGGTTTATGGCGACGTGGACGTGGCTTAGGTCTAGGTAAGTCGGTTAATAATGCTTCGTGATCATATTTACTGACCGGTAATGCATGGTCGATATAAGTTTCAATCGCTGGCAAATTAAAAACATATTGCTCACAAGCTAAACTAATAGCATGACCAGAAGCACCGGCTCGGCCTGTTCTTCCAATACGATGAACATAATCTTCGCAATCGTCTGGCAAGTCGTAGTTAAATACATGCGTAACGGCAGGAATATGTAAACCACGGGCTGCAACATCGGTAGCAACTAGCACGTCTAATTCACCGGCAGTAAATTGCTCTAAAATTTTCAAACGTTTCTTTTGAATAACATCGCCCGTAAGCATGCCAACGCGAATTTTATCTGCTTCTAGGTGTGCATGAATTTTTTCACAAACATGTTTAGTGTTGGCAAAAATAATAGCTTTGTCAGGCCAGTCTTCTTCAATCAGTGTTTGTAGTAAGCACATTTTATCTTCATTAGAAGGGTAAAATAATTCTTCACTGATACGAATATTAGTTTTTTGATCAGGTTCTACTTCAACACTTTCAGGATCATTCATGTGTTCAAAAGCTAACTCTTTAACACGAAATGATAAGGTTGCAGAATACAGCATGCTCAAACGTTCAGTAGCAGCAGGCATTTTATTGAACATATAGCGAATGTCTTTAATAAAGCCTAGATCGAACATACGATCAGCTTCATCTAATACAACGACTTCAATATTACTAAGGTTATAAATACCTTGTTTCAAGTAATCAAGTAAGCGACCACAAGTGCCGATTAAAATATCTACACCTTGTTCAAGTTCTAAACGCTGACTTTCATAACCTTCACCGCCATAAACACAGCCGAGGCGTAAACCCGTGCTTTTCGCCATTTCGAGCGCATCGCGATGAATTTGAATAGCAAGCTCACGTGTAGGCGCCATAATTAACGCACGTGGTTGATTATGGGTTACATCTTTTTTCTGTAATAAGTGATGAAATGTTGCCGCTAAAAAGGCAATTGTTTTACCTTCGCCAGTTTGTGCTTGACCGGCAATATCTTTGCCTGTCATCAGTATAGGTAAAGACTTTGCTTGAATTGCAGTGCAATATTCAAAGCCCATAGATTCGAGGCCGCTAACAACGGTAGGCTCGAGCTTAAGTTCCGAGAACTTTATTTCTGTTAAGTGTGTTTTTTTCATACCGCTAGCTTAACAGGTTACGCAATTAATAAAAATTAGATTCACATAAAAGCGACAATAAAATGATGGCTCTAGTTGATTTTTTAAATTTAATACACATAACTGTTATATATGATTTAAATTTAATACACATAACTGTTATATACGATAGTTGGTAATTAGTTGTGATGAAGGTATAATCTTAACCAATTGGCTATAGGCCACCTTTAATGGAGATATAAATGAGCGATAAAATTGTTCAGTTAACTGATGATAGTTTTGACACAGATGTAATCAATGCATCAGGTCTAATCCTTGTTGATTTTTGGGCTGAATGGTGTGGACCATGTAAAATGATCGCGCCATTGTTAAACGATGTAGCTGAAGAATATGCTGGTAAATTAACTATCGGTAAATTAAACATTGATCAAAATTCTAACACCCCACCTAAATACGGTATTCGTGGTATTCCTACCTTGTTACTGTTTAAAGATGGTGCTGTAGCCGATACGAAAGTTGGCGCTTTATCAAAAACTCAATTAAAAGAGTTTATTGATAACAATTTATAAAAAAAGGTCCGAATTATCGGACCTTTTTATTATTTATCATAAGATCAATTAAGTGATCCTTTACTGGTTTACTTTTTAATGCTAAATTTAGTTTTCTAAAGAAAGAACATTTCAAAAAAAACCATATTTAAACATCCTAAATTGCCAAACGGCACAGCATAACAACCTAAATAGTTTAAGAACCCCCAATATGAATCTTAACGAACTTAAAGAAAAGTCGATCAGCGAACTGGTTAAACTCGCAGAATCAATGAAATTGGAGCATTTAGCTCGTAACCGCAAACAAGACATTATTTTTGCCATATTAAAAGCCCACGCTAAAAGTGGTGAGGATATTTTTGGTAGCGGTGTTTTAGAAATTCTACAAGACGGCTTTGGATTTTTACGCTCAGCGGATTCTTCCTATTTAGCAGGCCCAGATGATATTTATGTATCACCAAGCCAGATACGTCGATTTAGTATGCGAACAGGCGATACCATTACCGGTAAAATTCGCCCACCAAAAGATGGCGAACGTTACTTCGCTCTTTTAAAAGTTAATGAAGTAAACTTTGACCGTCCAGAAAACTCTCGCAATAAAATCCTTTTTGAAAACTTAACGCCTATTCACCCTACTGACCGTTTAACAATGGAACGTGGAAATGGTTCTACCGAAGATATTACCGCACGTGTTTTAGATTTAGCATCTCCAATTGGTAAAGGGCAACGTGGTTTGATTGTTGCTCCTCCAAAAGCGGGTAAGACCTTATTGTTACAAAACATCGCTCAAAGTATTGCGCATAACCACCCTGATGCGGAGTTAATGGTATTACTGATTGATGAGCGTCCAGAAGAAGTAACTGAAATGCAGCGCTTAGTTAAGGGTGAAGTAATTGCTTCAACTTTTGACGAACCAGCCAATCGTCATGTTCAAGTTGCCGAAATGGTTATCGAAAAAGCAAAGCGCTTAGTTGAGCATAAAAAAGATGTTGTGATTTTATTAGATTCAATCACTCGACTTGCACGTGCATACAACACTGTTATTCCATCGTCAGGTAAAATATTAACCGGTGGTGTTGATGCGAACGCATTACACCGTCCAAAGCGATTTTTCGGTGCTGCTCGTAATATCGAAGAAGGTGGTAGCTTAACTATCATCGCAACAGCGCTTGTTGATACTGGCTCTAAAATGGATGAAGTTATCTACGAAGAGTTTAAAGGTACAGGTAATATGGAATTACACCTTTCACGCAAAATTGCTGAAAAACGTGTTTTCCCTGCTATCCACTTTAACCGCAGTGGCACGCGTCGCGAAGAGCTTTTAACTAAGCCTGATGAACTACAGAAAATGTGGATACTGCGTAAAATCGTTCATGAAATGGGTGAGATTGATGCGATGGAATTCATGATTGATAAATTGGCTATGACGAAAACTAATGACGAATTTTTTGATTCGATGAAACGTCAATAAGCTAGTTATTAACTTTTTAAAAAATGCCAGCAATTAGCTGGCATTTTTTATGGGTAATATAAAATTAATCGGCGATAAATTGAAATGGGATACGATAAAAGCAGAATTATTAACTTGATGCTGCTATCGATTAGGGGTTTTAGGCTTATTACCGTTATAATGTACGACAAATTTTTCATCAAATTCTAATATGAAATACAGTGATTTAAGAGATTTTATCTCTCAACTAGAGAAATTAGGTCAACTCAAGCGGATTAGCCAGCCTATTTCTACTGATTTAACCATGACAGAAATCAGTGATCGTACCTTAAGACAAGGCGGTCCAGCATTGTTATTTGAAAACCCAATCGACGAAAATGGTATGCCACACAAAATGCCAGTATTAACCAATTTATTTGGTACGCCTGATCGCGTTGCTTTGGCTATGGGGCAAGAAAATGTAAAAGCCTTACGTGATGTAGGCACATTGTTGGCAGCATTAAAAGAGCCAGAGCCACCGAAAGGTTTCCGTGATGCTTTAAGTAAAATACCTTTATACAAGCAAGTGCTTAACATGCCGGTTAAGGTGATTAAAAAACCACTATGTCAGCAAGTGGTACTTGAAGGTGATGCAGTTGATTTAACTCAATTGCCAATACAAAAATGTTGGCCTGGTGATGTTGCTCCTTTGATCACATGGGGATTAACCGTAACTAAAGGGCCGCATAAATCACGACAAAATTTAGGTATTTATCGTAATCAATTGTTAGGTCGCAATAAAGTGATTATGCGTTGGTTATCGCATCGCGGTGGTGCATTAGATTTTCAAGAGTTTAAAAAAGCCTTTCCAGGTGAAAAATATCCAGTTGCTGTTGCGCTTGGTGCTGATCCGGCAACCATTTTAGGAGCTGTTACGCCTGTTCCAGATACTTTGTCAGAGTATGCTTTCGCGGGCTTATTGCGTGGTAGTAAAACAGAAGTTGCTAAGTGCATAAGTAGTGACTTAGAGGTTCCTGCGAGTGCTGAAATAGTACTTGAAGGCTATATTGACCCGGATGAAGTAGCACCCGAGGGACCCTATGGCGATCATACTGGCTACTACAATGAAGTTGACGATTTTCCGGTATTTACCGTAACGCATATTACGCATAGAAAAGATCCTATTTATCATAGCACTTACACGGGTCGTCCGCCTGATGAACCGGCGATTTTAGGTGTAGCGCTAAATGAAGTGTTTGTCCCTATTTTGCAAAAACAGTTTCCTGAAATCCAAGACTTTTACTTGCCACCAGAAGGGTGTTCATATCGTCTAGCGGTAGTGACCATTAAAAAGCAATATGCAGGTCATGCTAAGCGTGTGATGATGGGTGTTTGGTCGTTTTTACGTCAATTTATGTACACCAAGTTTGTTATTGTATGTGACGATGATATTAATGCACGAGACTGGCAAGATGTTATTTGGGCAATGACAACGCGCATGGATCCAAGTCGCGATACTGTGTTAATTGAGAACACACCGATAGATTATTTAGATTTTGCGTCACCTGTTTCAGGCTTAGGTTCAAAAATGGGCTTAGATGCGACGAATAAATGGCCTGGCGAAACGAATCGTGAGTGGGGTGAACCCATAGAAATGACGCAAGAAATTAAAGACCAAGTTGACGAGATTTGGGATGAACTTAATATCTCAAACGAGACCAAAAATTCACATTAAAAATGCGGCTAATATAGTCAGCATGCAGTAATAAGGTAAAGAATAAATGAAAGTGATCACATGTCAGGTAGCGTCGTTAACACCATTGACGGAGCATGTTTATAAGGCGCTTCTAAAGCCTAACATGCCTGTTGATTTCTCTGCCGGACAGTATTTAAACTTTGTAATGAGTGACGAAGATAAACGTCCTTTTTCAATTGCCAGTGCCCTGGCGCTGAACTAATAGAATTACAAATTGGTGCTTTTGGTTCGGACAGTTATCCAATGCAAGTGATAGAACACATAAAAGCTAATACTGAAGTTACGGTAGAAATGCCTTTTGGTAATGCACAGTTACGCGAAAGTAGTGAGCGCCCACTACTTCTTATTGCGGGTGGTACCGGGTTTTCTTATGTGAAGTCTATGTTTGAGCATCTAGCTTTGCAGAACTCTCAACGAGAGGTAATTGTTTACTGGGGCTTACGTGACACGAGTGCGTGTTATGAGTTAGAGCAAACAGCCGCTATGATTAATAAACTCGCTAATGGTAAATTTATTCCAGTGATTGAAGCGCCCAGTGCTGATTGGAAAGGTCGTTCAGGCATGGTACATAAAGCGGTAATGGATGATGTTAATAACTTAGTTGATTATGATATCTATTTAGCTGGCCGCTTTGAAATGGTTGCGGTTGTACGTGGCGATTTTGTTGAGCAAGGTGCATTAATAGAGCATATGTATGCTGATGCTTTTGCTTTTATCTAAGCGACAAACAATTACTTATTGGTTAGTTTAAACTTTCGGGTATTAAAGTATTTACATTAATACCCTTTAGTTACATAACAGAGACATTGATAATGTCGAATAATATATATGGCTAAACGAGCTATTATATTATTCCACAAAAATTTAGCTGAAGCGGGTTGTACAATAAGCAGTAGCAAGCAGCAAAATTTATTTAAACGTTGATAATTACTCAGAAAGCTTATTTAAAAGTGTTGTGGTTTGATACTTTACAACGTCTTCAAATGGCGCTGGGCGACCCAGCAGGTAGCCTTGCACTTTATCAACACCTAGCACCCTCAGTGTATCGAGTTCATCTTGTGTTTCAACACCCTCAGCAAGAATAATACAGTTAATCGCCTTAGCAAAACCACATAAAGCCTTAGCCAAAAGGTATTTACTTCTCTCCTTATTTATATTTTGCGTTAGGCTAATATCAAGTTTAATGATATCCGCTTCAAGCTCTAATATATGTTGAAATGATGAAAAGCCAGCACCTGCATCATCAATAGCTAAACGCATACCTTTGATACGTAGTGGTTTCAGAGCCTCGCGCATTGCGGGGTAATCTAATACCTGAGTATGCTCAGTTAATTCTAACACTATTTGATTACAATCTATTTGCTCAAAAACCTTTGCTATGGCACCTGATAATATATGTTCAGGAGCTGTATTAACTGATATATAAGTCGCTTTATCAAACTTGTCTATATAATCGAGTGTATTTTGTATAGCAAGCATTTCCAGTGGTTCACCCAGGCCTAGTTGAGCCGCCTCGTTAAACCAAATGTCAGGTGTGCGATAAGGTATCGAAGTAAAGCGTGAAAGGGCTTCAAAACCTGAAATTTTATTAGTGTTTAAGCTAAATATTGGTTGAAAATAAATATCGATACCCTTGGTTTTAATAACATTTTCAATAGCTAGCTTGGCATCTTTGTTTAACATTTCGAATTGAACATTTTTTTCAATAAGCTCAGCGGCAACTTCGGAGATCAGTGTTAAAAAAGTTAAATCTCTGCCATTTAAACTGTCATCGGGATGCGACTTATAGCAACAAAATGTCCCGTACATCCCTCCATCAGAAAGAACGATAGGAACGCCAATATAACAACCAATGTTCAACTCCTTTGTTATCGGCATTACATTCGTTATTGGGTTAGCTTTAGTATCAGTGATTATGGGGTCTAGTTGATTATCAGCAATTTTTTGGCAATAAGTTTCTTTAATCACGTCTGAATTTCCAACGCAGACTGTTGAGCTTGAAGTTTGCTTATCGACTAATTTGAATACGCGGTCATTACCAACAAACTCTGAAATGAAAGCGACTTCCATATCTAAATGTTTGCGAACAAGTGCCAGTAGGTTTAATAATTTAGCGCCAACGTTAGTTTCTTCATTCGGATCAAAAATGTGGTCGATAAATTGTCTGTCCATATATTTATCCATACAATAAAAATGTGCAGCGTATATTAAATAATACTATTTATAACCGCCAATGGTGTCAAGTTTTGACTTTTTAATGAGAGGTTTAGCTATTGTTTTAAGTGTTACTTTAAAAATAAAAAACCTATTTACTAGCGCAGAAGATATGAAATTATCACCTCTGTTAGGTTGAAATTTTTGTCGCTTGTTTGACTAATAAGTATAGAGTACTGCACGCCATAGCATTAAAGTATTAACCCTGTAATACTACTATTCATTTATAGTACGAATCGACAGTGGCTATAAGTTTTGATTTCTCACTAAACTCCATACACTATATGAATTATTAAGGCTTAAAACAAGATGTTAAGTGTTGTTAATATTTCGATAATATCGTTAGTTTACTGATTAATTTTATTTGTGGCTGATCAGCTAAACGACAATCCTAGTGACCTTTTTATGCAAGCTATTAATAACGCAAGTCTTCAACAATCACTAGTGACTACACAGTCTAATGGTTATCTAATTTATGTGTAAAATGCAGTTTATTACTTCTATTATCAATAAATAGAGCGTGCTATTCATCAATCTTTAAAGCATACGACTTAATGCCCAAGCAGTTAATATTAAAAGCGTTAAAGCGATCATGGTTTTTGTTTTATGTTTACTGATAATACGCTCAGCTTGATTACCGGCGTAATACACGACAATCGCTAGACCAAAATATCGAATAGATCTTGCAATAGCCGAGGCTATTATAAATAAAGTGAGTGAATATTTAGTTGCACCAGCTGCCAGCATGGCTATTTGAAACGGAATTGGCACTATGCCTAAGGTGATAACAAACCAAAAGCCTTGGTCATGCATTTTTTGTTTCACATTTTCAAATTGTTCGGGGTTTGAAAATGTGTTGATAACCCACTCGCCAGCAATATCAAATAGATAATATCCCAGTGTATAACCAAGTAAAGCGCCAGCTATACAGCCTAATGTTGCCATGAATGCAATAAGCCAAAGTTTTTCGCGGCGTGCCTGCATAAGAGGAATTAATACGGCCTCTAAAGGAATGGGGACTATGGTAGATTCTAGAAAAGAAGCAATGGTAATACCTCTAAGCATATGTCTAGAATCTATAAATTCACGCGTTTTTTGTTTAATCTTATTTTGTACGGACATCAAAACTCCTTTTAGTTGTCGGTAATTATCGAGGTAAGTAGATATATCGAGTGTTAAATTTAATATGAAATTTCAAAAAGTATCGATTGTTAGACTATTGCATTATTTTCATTAATTATTTTTCATATTGAATGGCGTTAACGTACCAAATTTTTTCACCCGTAGGCGTTTTAACCACGACTTCGTCATCAACTTCTTTCTTTAAACATGCGCGTGAAATCGGTGAGTCAATTGAAGAGTAGTCGTTGCGACCATAGATTTCTTCTGGACCAACAATGCGAAACTTTAGCGTTTCATTGTCGTCATTTTCTAAACTGACCCAAGCACCGAAAAATACTTTGCCTTCTTGTTGAGGGCCGTAATCGACAACTTTTAACTCTTCGAGTATTTTTCGAAGATAACGCACGCGGCGATCAATCTCTCGCAAACGCTTTTTATTATATTGATAATCAGCGTTCTCACTTCGATCCCCTAAACTTGCCGCCCACGAAACTTTTCGGGTTGTTTCTGGACGGTCTTCTCGCCAGAGTTTATTTAACTCTTGCTGAAGTAATACATAGCCTGGTCGAGTAATTAATTTGGTTTTCATATGTTGTTTGTGAGTTCGATAATTGGAGGAGATAGCAGTGATATTTTACAAATAATAAGAAAAATAAAACCCTCATTAAGCTGTAGGTAATAATATAATGAAATATATTGTTATGCTAGAGAGTATTTGTTCAGGCGTACATCACGTAATTCATTTAAAAGCTAATGTTCAACATGGCGTTACGAACATCAACTTTGACGTAGCTTATAAATATCACACGTTTGTGTAATACACATTGTGATACTTTCACTTTACCCACCTATGTACTTTTTACAATCCAATCGGTAAATAAATCGCGATGATGATTCAATAACACAAAAAATAAATGGACAAAATAAATTATATCGTTATTAATCAGTGCTTTATTTTACTGGCATAGATGTGGCATTAGTATTGTTGTCTTAACTAAAAGGAGAATAATATGAAAAACTCAATTCGTTCAATTATTGCGTTAACATTATTAACAGTTGGCTCGTCAGCAGCATATGCAGAGAACACATGGAAAGATACCTCAAAAGACGCTTGGTTAGATGGTAAAGCCGAAAGCACTTTATTATTTAATACGAATCTGAATTCTTTCGACATCAATACTGATGTGAAAAACGGTGTAGTCATTCTAACGGGTAAAGTTGAAAGCGATGTTGATAAAGCGTTGGCTGAAGAGTTAGTTGCTAGCCTAGAAGGTGTAAATTCAGTCGATAACCGTTTGACAGTAATAGATAATAAATCTACCAAAGACAGTAAAATGCTTATCGCATTAACAGATTCCAAAATTGAAACAGTTGTAAAAACAAAGCTTTTATTTGAATCAGAAGTAAGCGGAACCGCTATCGAAGTAGAAGTCATAAAAGGCGTGGTTACATTATCAGGTCAAGTTGACTCAGATGCAGCAAAACAACTAGCTGTTGCTATTGCCAAAAATACAACCGACGTTAAATCGGTGGTTGATAAATTGGAAATGGTTAAGCATTAGTATTTCGCAATAGTTCAACTAAACGCACGCTCTAGGCGTGCGTTTAACTTTCGCACTTTTCAAAATTTGAACATGTGTTCATCATAATCTATCGTTGATCTGATTTGGTGTTGCTGAGTTTTGATTTTATATTATTTCAACATTGCTTTCTCTCGAAAGCTAATTTGGAGGATTAGATGGCTTCAGCACCAACCTCTCAAGATAATGTGTACGCAATAGCTTCTACTTTACATAATAGTAAGTTAACACCAAAAAGTAACTCCAAGCTAACCCTATTACTGGTTAATGAGTTCGAAAATCAATTGACAGATTGGCGCAATATATTTGGCACTCACTTTCAAATACAAACAGCAAGTGATGGTTTAATGGCGTTAAAAGCTATTTTAAATGGCAACATTGACATAGTACTTTCATCAACACAATTAGCTCAAATGACTAGCGCGGATGTGTGTAAATTTGTGAAACAGCATAAGTCGACAGAGCACATTCAAATGATTTTTATTAGTGATCATTACAGTGAAATAGAAGAGGAGCAAATGCTAGATTTAGGGGCTATTGATTATATTGCCTCAGATACTTTGCCTAAAATCCTATTCAGTCGTGTAAAAAATCATATTAAATTAGTGAAGCACACTAAAGAGCTGGAACTGGTTTCAAAAACCGATGCTTTAACCGGTATTGCTAATCGGTTCTGTTTTGATAACCAGTTAGTTCATGACTGGCAAGCTGTAATACGAGGGGCAGGAGATATATCACTTATTATGGTCGATATTGACCACTTTAAACATTACAACGATGAATTTGGCCATGTGAAAGGCGATGAATGCTTAACCCTAGTCGCTCAGTGTTTAGTGGCAACTAGAAAGCGCACTACAGATCTTGTTGCCAGATTTGGTGGAGAGGAGTTTGTTATTTTACTGCCATTTACCGACTTAGTAGGTGCTACAAAAATAGCCAACGATTTGGTTAAGTCGGTTAATGAGCTAAATATCCCGCATGCTGTCAATGCAAAATACCATAACATTACTATCAGTGCAGGGGTAACGAGCTATTCGCCCACTTTTAAAGATGAAACAAGTATTGGGATTAAAGAGTTTATGAATCAAGCAGACGTCAGTTTGTATAAAGCAAAAACATACGGTCGTAACCAAGTTTGTAGTTAGTTAATGAGCTATTTAAGGGGAAGAATTTTGCAAAATTACTGGAATGCCATTGTTCAGATATTTAAAAAAAGCCTGAAACAGAGACCGAAAAATCCTTATGTGCAGCCTGGTCAATATTATTGCTGGTACAATCAGGAAAACACTCAATATTTTCAATCCAATAGCGGCAAATAGTGCTGTTAGTTTAAACGCTGATATTTTTACGATATACATATTACAGTAGAAAATCAGCGTAACTAACTAAAATTAAAGTAAGTATATTTAGATTGTGTAATTTTTAACAAAAGATGGTGCGATAACACGGCTAGAAACTCATTTTAAAAGCAGCAGTATAAAATGAGTTTAACTAGAGTGAATAAATACATCGTCAGTGAAGATAAAACTCAAACCTTAGCCCTTTAAAGACTTCTATTAATCCTTAGGGACTTCTTTTTTCACTCTACCTATAATTTTAAGCGTTGCAAAAGTCATAATACTTAACGCAATTGCAATTTCTATACGTTCTAAACCCACCGCAATCCCTATAGCTCCTGTAGACCAAATTGCCGCCGCTGTTGATGTTCCGCTAACCTGTGATGAGTCTTTTAAAATTGCACCACCACCGATAAAACCGATGCCGGTGACAATACCCGCAATAACTTTAGATTGAGCGTCTTGGTCGTTAAAAATAGACATGGCAAGAATAGTGAAGGTACAAGCTGCCATTGATACTAAAGGGAAGGTTCTTAAGCCCGCTGACCTACTACTTGTTTCTCTTTCCCATGCGGTCATAATTGGCAATACTAATGCGATAAATAGCTGCATTATATTTTTCACGACTTCATCTAGATTAATATTGAGGCTAAATAAATCCATAAGTCCTTTTGTCCTTTAAGTTGAAGAAACCTTTTACTTTCAGGTTAAGTAACGAGTTTTAGTTTGTATGAGTATTAATAATGTTTGATTTTTATACTTTATATTACTTACTTACTGAAAATAGTCCAAAAAAATACCACTGATGTCAGTGGTATTTATATTGATTTTCGCTGAGTAAACTATTTTAAAGTGCGTTACGCTTGGTTTGGAATAATTTGAATTTCTACTCGACGATTTAATGCACGACCATTGGCAGTAGTGTTATCAGCAACAGCACGTGTCTCACCGTAACCAACTGTTTGTAATCGACTAGCCATAATATCTTGGTTCGTTAAATACTGTTTAACACTACCCGCACGTTGCTCAGATAAGTTTTGATTAAACTCTGCACCACCTTGGCTATCGGTATGACCTTCAATACTTAATAAGGTTTTTTCATATTTATTTAATACACGTGCTATATCGTCCAAGGTACTGTAAAACCCTGACGTAATATAAGCTTGGCCTGTAGCAAAAGTAATGTTGGCTGGCATGATTAAGCGTAAATTATCACCTTCTCTTACTACTTCAATACCTGAGCCTGACAATTCGTCACGAAACTCTTGCTCTTGTTTATCCATGTAATCACCAATAGCAACACCCGCAATAGCACCAATAGCAGCACCCCAAACAGCACGTTTATTTTTATGATTACTGGTCGATTTTCCAATTACTGCGCCAGTAATAGCGCCAATAGCAGCACCTTTTTCTTTATTAGTACTCGCACAACCGGTGAATGCCAACGATACAACAATTAAACTGATAATGGATTTTTTACACTGCATAAATACGACCTTAAAGAAAATTAACAATTTGAATAACTTGTTTTCATTATACCAAAGAAAAATGAATGGTTAATGAACGAGAGTGCCTGATTGTAGCAATTAAATACGAGCAGTTAACCTTTAAAGATCATCAATGTGTATCTTCAGGGTACTTTTGCCTTAACGCCTAAAATTAGAACGCAGTCCCATGCGAAAAAATTAACTTCTTAGTGCTCGTTAGTCAGTCTGCGATATATCGTAAATCCGATATAAAAACACCACGACAAGCGTGGTGTTTTGAAGCAAGTTAATCGTTACGTTATTCTGCTCGGTAAAGGCTATTTAAATACTGCATCAACCGCTAATACTTTGACGTTTTTACTTGGTAGAGCCAGTTTATAGCTTTCAATAATTTTATCAGTCGCTAATAACTCTGCTGGTTTTTCAGAATTGTATTTTAATGGTGAAGTTTGCTCTGACAATAAACGATTTTTCATGTCTTCGCCGTCACCTGAAATAAATACATAATGAATGTTATCGGTTTGCAAGTTTGCTTTAATCACTCGGTTTACATCTGCTAATGAGAGTTTTGCAAATTGCTCGCGCACATATTTAACAAACTCATCAGTTTGATAAAACTCACTATCAAGTGCATACCCTAATTGCTGATCTTGGCTCGCTACCAGCTGCGGGGCATAATTAGTTAAATAATTACGTGTAGCTTGAAAGTCCTTTTCGCTCATACCATTTTTAATTAATTTATCTAATTCATATAAAGCAGCACGCGTAGCGAAGTGTGCGTCATTATTTGAACGTAACGGGCGCAACCATACTTGGAAGATCTGACTTGAACGCCCCAAGTTTGCATCAGGTTTTGTTTGATGCATACCGCGTGGGAAGTACTCAATATAAGCATAATCACCGTAGTTCATGCCACGTTCTTGGCGTATTTGTTGATAAAGGTAGCTGTTCGAGCTTCTGTGCTCTCCAAAATAAGAACGAACAAGCCATAGTGCTGCCCAATCGTTGTCGTTACGAATAGTCTTGATTGGGAAACCAAAAGAAACCGCCGTAGATTGCGCATTCTTTTCTACAATAGTGGCATGATGACCTTTTAGCATTGGCGCTTTTGCAATGTTTAATCGTTTTTCATCACCAACAGGTAAGCGCGCTAAATCACTAAACATTTGCGTTTTTAAAGTATTTGAAAGCGCACCAGTAATACCTAGATGTAATTTAGCTTGAGTTAGTTGCGTTTTATAAAATGCTTTAACATCGTCAAGTGAAATAGTGTCTAAATCAGACAGGTCGCCGCTGTTAAAATGCGCGTAAGTATGGCCTTGATATAACTCGCTGTATAAAACCTCTTTACCTAGTTCTTCATCATTAGAGGCTTTGAGTCCTGATTTAATGCCATCAATTAATTCTTTTTTCAGACGTTTAAAGTCATCTTCGCGCCATCCTGGATTTAATAATTGGTCACTGATGAGTGAGTACCATAAATCAGCATTGTCTTTATGAACACGGCCAGTAAACGACATCATTTCTTTATCAAGTTGCGAGGTAAACTGTCCAGCGATAGGATATAAATTTTGTTGAATTTCCTTGTAACTACGCGTTTGTGAACCCCCTTGAGTTAACATACGTGCCATTAATGCCGCTGTGCCTTTTTTACCTACAGGATCTGCTGCTGCGCCAGTGTAAAACAAAAAGTTAACATCGATTAACGGTGAGTCATTCGTTTTGTCTAATACGGTAAATTGCGCTTTAGTCGGTTGAGACTTTTTCATTTTAAGGTTTGCAACAGCGGTGTTTAACGTGACTTCTTTTTCAAAGCCCGCCACCTTATCTAAAGCAGATAAAGTCACCGTTGTGCGGTTTTCATCAATAAAGTATTTGTTAGCAATGCGTTTAATATCATCAGCAGAAATATTATCGAAGCTATTATAAAGATGATTAATAGTTTCAGGATCGCGGTCAAAATGCATATAGCTTGCTAAAGTTGATGCAATTGACTCTGAAGAGTCTAAGCTATTCACAAAGCTATATTTTAGGTTCGACTTTAAATTATCAAGCTTTTCAGCTGAGACTAATTCGGTGCGCGCTTTTGCGTATGTTTGATTAATAGCATCACGGACAGTGGCTAAATCTTTTTCTTCGTTCACTTTTATAAAGACGTGTCGTAAACCAGCATCTTTAGTCTCTGGATTATAGTTAAACATCTGGCTGGCTAATTGTTTGTCTACCACTAACTCTTGATACAGCGCTGAGTTATTTGAAAAATACAATTCTGATATTAAATCTAATGCTGCGCGATCTTTTTTCTTCGGTTGCCAGTCAGCACCTTTATAAGATACTAATAACCAGTGACCTGGTAAACCGTCGAATTTTTCATGCACGTACTTAGGTGCTAGTTGCTTAGGCTCTGGTGTAATATTGTTAACAAAGTCACCCTTTTGCCAGTTGCCCCAATGCTTTTCAACCATTGCCATGGTTGCATTTGGGTCGACATCACCGACAATAACCAATGAAACATATTCGGGCTTATAAAACTGTTTGAAGAATTTTTCACCATAAGCAGATTGTTCAGGCATTGCTTCTACATCTTCAAAAAATCCCATAGTGGTGTGTTTATAAGTATGAGTATCGAAGGCTTCTTTTCGCACTGCAGCAAGCAATTTTCGGGTAGGGCTGGCATTGTTCTTTAAATATTCGCCCTTAACGGTTAACGCTTCTGTTTTAAATTGTGCTTCAGTGTAGCTGAGGTTTTTAAAATGATCGGCTTGAATTTCTAGTACTTTATCAAGATGATCTTTAGAAAAATCTAAATGATAGTTAGTGTAATCGTTAGTGGTATAGGCACCATTATCTACACCCGCATTTTTGAATAAATCTGCATACACTGTTTGGGGATATTTCTCTGAACCTTTAAACATCATGTGTTCAAAAAAGTGAGCAAATCCTGTTCGTCCTACTTCGTCTTCATCACGAGCGCCTACTGATACAGGAATTTGTACAGAAACTAAATCTGGGTAATCAGTTTTAACAATTAAGACACGTAAGCCATTATCTAGCTCTTTAAAAACATAGTTTTGACTGAATACTTTATGGTTATTACTTTCAACAGCGGCACTTTGCGCTGTTGAGTTTTGGTTAGTTTGTGTTGCTATACAAGCAGAGAGAGTAAAGCTGGCGACAATGACTGCCGCTAAATATTTTGTTTTCATTATCGAGCCCTTTGTTGATATGCTGCTATCTTATGAAATTGTTGGTGTTTTTTCACCACTTTAACAACTTATTTACACAATATACTGTAACAAAATACATACGTTATCCGTTATAACAAACGAATTATCTGCATAAATAAAAGAGAACACTACGATGAATTCTGATTTTAATAACAAAACGGTCATTATTACTGGCGCCTCAGCTGGCGTTGGTGCAGCAACCGCACGAACTTTTGCTAGTTTAGGGGCTAATTTAGTTTTAGTGGCACGTGGACAAGAAGCGTTAGATAAAATCACTGAAGAGCTCGCGTCAATCACATCGGTCATCAATATTGCTATGGATATTAATGATGCATCAGCCAATGAGTCTTTACTGATTAAAGCTGCACAGGCATTTGGGACTGTTGATGTGTTAATCAATAATGCTGGCTTTCATCAGCGTGGTGAGGTGGCATTAAACCAAGCAAATGATCTTGCCAAAATGGTAGATATTAACTTACGCGCGCCGATCCAACTGTCGTGTTTAATGTTACCGTATTTACAAAAAGCCGGAGGCGGCGCAATAGTCAATGTTGGCTCGCTCGCGGGTAGAACCCCTTTACAAGGCGCAGCAACTTACGCGGCAACAAAAGCAGGTTTACGTGCATTTACTTACTCTTTGGCTGATGAACTACAAAATACGGGGATTTATGTTGGGTTGGTTTCGCCGGGGCCTATTGATACCGGCTTTATCATGTCAGAAATTGATAAAGTAGAAGACATTGTCTTTTCACAGCCTATGAGCAGTGCTCAACAAGTTGCCGATGCTATAGTTAGTGTGGCACGTGGTGAAAAAACTGAAATATCGTTACCCAAAGTCAGTGGCTGGCTAACAACCGTATCATATTTATTTCCAAAACTGCGTCGAGCTTTACGCCCTGCACTTTATCGCAAAGGTCGAAAAATGAAAGAGCAATATAAACAACATAATACTAAGTCTTCATAAAGACGCTTATTTAGTTTGATGACTATATACACCATCCCAGTTTTTAACAGGGGGAGATGCCTTATAGTCATCAATGCGTTGCAAATATATTTGATATAAAACAATGTTGCTTTTATCGTTAGGTTGGCTCATTAAGTTATTAAGAATTACAGCTGCTTCATCCCACTTTTGTTGACAATATAATTCATAAGCTAAATGAAACTGATCGATTTCTTGTTTTAATTCATCAGTCACTAAGTCAATAAAATTAACCACTTCATATATGTTAACGGCTTCAACTTTGCCTTTTACTTTTACGCGATCTAATTTTCGGTAAATGAAATTTGGTGCGGCCTGCTTAGTATATTCAGTCACGATCAAAGCAACGCCATATTGCTTGGTTAATCCTTCTACACGAGCACCTAAGTTGACGGCATCGCCTAAAACGGTGTAAGCCATACGGTATTCAGAACCCATATTGCCAACGCTCATCATGCCAGTATTTAAACCAATACCAATATTAACTTCTGGCCAACCACGAGCAGAAAAACTTGATTGCAGATGTTTTACTTTTTCTAGCATTTTTAACGCGGCTGCAACGCCTTGTTCTGCGTGTCTACTATCGGGTAAAGGGGCTCCCCAAAAAGCCATGATGCAATCGCCTATATATTTATCAATAGTGCCTCGTTCGTCGTATATCACTTTGGTTAATGGGGTTAAAAATAAGTTTAATAACTCACTGAGCTCTTGGGGGGATAGGCGTTCAGAAATTGATGTAAAGCCTCGTATATCTGCAAATAATACGGTTAACTCACGTGATTGGCCTTCTTGAGTGATCCATTCTGGCTTATTAACCATTTCATCAACTAACCCAGGGGGAACATACTGGCCAAACAATTTTTTGACTGTATTTTTAGTGTTATTTTCAGCAACAAAGCCCCATGACATATGCACAACAAAGATCATGAGTATCAATAATAATGGTGAGGCGAGGAAAATAACTATGCCTTGTTGCCATAAAAACAAGTTTAAAATAAGGTAAACAGTGATAAGTGTTGAGGTAAAAAGCATGGTCATGATGGGCGATAAGTAATTGCATACCACCATCATCAGTAAGCCCAAAATTATAATAATAGTGAGCTCAACACCCAGAGCATAACTCGGTTGATAAGGAATACGCTGATCCAGTATGCCGGTAATAATATTGGCATGAACTTCAACACCAGGCAGCGCGCTATCTACCGGTGTTGCCCTTATATCTTGTAGTCCTGGCGCTGAAGTGCCTAAAATAACAATACGATCTTTAAGTGCATCTTTAGCGACACGTTTGTTCATAATATCTTTGACAGAAATGTAAGGAAAACTCCCTTCACCGCCCCGATAAGGCACAATAACCGAGCCAGTTTTATCTACTGGAATAATTAAACTACCCAGTTGCACTTGCTCGATTGCAACATACTGACCAGTTTTTTGAATGTTAAAGTAGTAATCTTGGTCACCAATAGCTTTTCGTGTAATCGCTAACGCTAAAGAAGGATGAAAGCCATTTTGATAAAGCTGAAAGAGTGGCACTTTACGATATAAACCGTCTTCAGAAATATTAGGGTTGTCAAAAAAACCAACACTGTCGGTTGCTTGATGTAAAATGTCGATGTTACCCGTGTAGCCAATAGGTTTTGCAACAAAAGTTTTTTCTGCAAGTGCGGCTTCGATTGTGGTGATTGGTTGTTTTAAATCATTAACTTCATCAGAATTGGCTTGGTCGAAAACCATACCTAATACTATGTTACGACCCTTTATAGACGCTGAAAATATTTTGTCATACGCCAGTTGTTGTTTTAATTTTTCGCTTGTAGCAAGATATTGTTCATCGTCAATTTTAAGCGAATCAAGCTGTTTTAAAACCATAAAGCCACTGACATCATCAGGTTCAGAAAACACAACATCAAAGCCAAGTACTTTAATTTGATAATGGTCGAACATAGTGTCAACAAATTCAGCTAAAATGGCTCTATTCCAAGGCCAACGTCCTAATTCTCGAATACTGGCTTCATCGATATCGGCAATAACAACTCTATTATCTACTCCTTCTGGCATCGTCATTTTTAAGCGCACGTCAGAAATGAACATCTCTACAGTGTTTAAAATAGGTACTTCTATTAATGGTGTTGTACTAATAAAAATATATAAAATAATACAAAAATTTAGGATGTTTTTTTTTGAGCGCTGAAATATCATTTTAATGTTTACCAACCATGAGTTGCTGCAATAATTAAAAGCTTTTTCTTGGTTTTAGTGCATTTTGATCCGGCTTTTAAACCGACGAAAATGGTGTGGTACGGCCAACAATAGCCTCAATTAACTGTAATTCTGCATCATTATGGTTTTTCATCGGCGCTGGCTGAATAATATCACCTTGGCTTGCATCAGCATAAATATAGCGTGGACTGTCATGATGAGCGCTTTGAATGTTTTCAGAAATACTTGGGTTAGCGCGAGCACTTATTTTCACATTACCATAACAAGTACAAATATAGCTGCGGTTGAGCGCCGTATCAGATTCTGCGTAAACAGCTGTACCACGAATACCTACTGTGGCAGTCGATGTGTGCATTTTGTATTGTTTTTCGTTTGGCTTACGCGTGGCAAATACTGATAAAACAGATCCAGCAAGTAAACGCATAGCCTCCTCAAAGACCCCTGAACTTTCTAAGGCCAGATGAGAGTTTTCTCTAAGGTGGTGTGCATCTTTTCCAACAGCAAATATTATCCAGCCATCTTCACCAGTAACAACCAATGAATTGGCTCTGATAACCGTTTTTGCCATATTATCTTTTGTAATTATTTTACCATCTACTTTTACGTCGCCAGCAAAGTTATAAATTGACTGACCCAGCGGTAATTCTGTGGGGACATCTGCCATCGCTTTTACTAGTGAACTAAGCAAACCACTGGTTGCTACGGTTGCCCATACACCGGTGTTGAATGCTTTTTCTAAAAAAGCTCGGCGGGTATTTGTTGAATTACTACTCATGATTAGTTCCAATGACTCAATGGTTGATGTTGGTTAAATTTTAGAATTTAAAGCACTAACATTTAGCGACAAATTATTGTAAAAGTTAAACAATCAGCTATTCGAATGGCTACTATAAAAGCAAAACTGAATTAAATTCAAGTAACATCAATCGATATTGTTGAAATACACTGGGTTGCCTAACGCGCAGATATTATAATTTATTTGTTATGTGTAGCGATTGTTTTGACTATAACATTCCCATAAACCTTAAGCCTAATTAATTGAAAATACTACTAATTATGCTTAAGGTTTCTGGGAACTTGAGATAACTCGCCTATGGGGATATTAGTCATTAATACTAGATGTTTTTATTGTTTATTAAGCGAGACAATACAGGGGTTTGGCAGACATCAAGTACAGGTGGTGGTTTCTTAAAGAAGAAAGCGTTTTCACGCTTAACACGATCAGCAAGCTTAGTCGCAAACAAATGACTTTCGGTATTAGTTACTTGAAGGTGTATTTGCTCAGTTTTGGGCACATCAGCCATCATTTGCATTGACAGTATTGGCGTATGAGCAGTAGTGGATACTTCAGTATCACCCTCGATAACAGCCGTGCGCGTTATTGACTGTACATGGTTCATGCCATAAATAACTCGACCAAAGATACTCATTATGCGATCTAAATACCTGGGTGCTTGACCATTAGTTATATAAAAATGGCTTGAACCTGAGTCTGCTTCGTTACCTCGCGCCATGGCAATAATACCTGGGCAATGTGCTAACCAAGCTCTATTTTCACTGGGGTTATGGGCAAGTGCGAAGCCATCTTTAAAACCGGTTTGTTCGGCAAATAAGTCTTTATTTTGCACTAATGTAAACGAAAAAGTGTCATCTGTTGGCCAATCGCCTTCAAGCGATAATAAAGCAACAGAGTTGTCGGCCTTACTGCCATCAACCGGGCCGGCTTGTGCAACAAAACCGTCAATGACTCGATAAAATTTGTTGTCATTGTAATGCCCTGCTTTTGTTAGCTGGGTGAATTGTTCTACATGTTTTGGGGAAAACTGTGGAGCTAACTCGATAACAACTTTGCCATGAGGGAGTGTTAGCAACACCATGTTTTCAACCTTAACGGTTCGCCATTCACTTTGATTGCTGTTTGTATCTTGGGCGGTAATAATTTTGGCTATTGGCTTTTTAATGTTTTGTTCAGCATAGATGTTGGCGCTTAATAACAAGCATAAAGTACTACATATTGTGACTAACGTTGGGAAGGTTGTGCGAATATTCATAAAATCCCTTTTTATTATTTTATTTTACTATTTCAATGATTGTTTAATATTGCAACTAAAATAGCAAATTAGCATGTTGTAATACTGCTAATGTTGGCAACTGATAAATGAATTATTGGCGCAACCGCAAGCAATTGATACCATAACCAGAATCACCACCCTCAAAGTAACGGAGCTTTTGTGAATAAGAGTTTTATCACCAACTTTCTAGCCCTTATAGCCATTATTATTGGCTATGCAGTCGCAAACAATATTATTTTTACTGTCGGTTTATTTGCTTTATCTGGTGCAATAACCAATTGGCTTGCCATACACATGTTATTTGAGCGAGTGCCTTTTTTATATGGTTCTGGTGTTATTCCTGCGCGTTTTGAAGATTTTAAAGTAGCGATTCGAGCGTTAATGATGGAGCAGTTTTTTACCGAAGAAAACATCGACCGTTTTTTAGCTGGCGGCGATAACCCTGCTATGACAATTGATCTTGCTCCCGTTATAAATAAAGTCGATTTATCGCCTGCTTTTGATAACTTAGTGAGTGTGGTTGAGCAATCTTCCTTTGGCGGCATGTTAGCGATGGTTGGAGGCACAGAAGCCTTACAACCTATGCGAGAACCTTTTATTGAAAAAATGCGCGCCTCGGTTATCGAAATAAGCCAAAGTGATGAATTTAATGCCATTTTGCGTGAAGAGTTAGAGCAACCGAACATAATGGCGGGTATGCGCGAAAAAGTAAGCGATATAATTGAAAAGCGACTTAATGAATTAACTCCACAACTGGTTAAAGAAATAGTGCAAAGAATGATCCGTGAGCACTTAGGTTGGCTGGTGGTTTGGGGTGGTGTTTTTGGCGGTATAATCGGCCTTATCGCGGCGCTTACGACTCAGCTTTAACTTTTGTGTATTTATTTGATGATCTCCAGTTAGTCATGCCATTGGCTAACTGGCTTGCTCTACAGCATTAAATACACAATGAGTGATATTTATTTTTAATTAAATCTGGCTTATTTACTTTAATTATCAGCCACGATTGTAAAGAGTTTTCAGGATGTGAAATTTAACCTCATCAACAGCTTACCGATAGAGACTACATCCAATACAGATGATTTACCCGTAATTACCACAGATTCAATATTCTAGCGTTAATTCGCTTGCTATAACTATGCGTTATCAGCTAGTTCTTTTTAGGCTATTTAGCATGAGATTTTTTAATTTTTATGCTTTAATTTTAGCCGGATAGCCGTTATGCTTAGCCTTTAATCACAGGGTTTAATTTAGCGGCTCCAAGCCCGGAGTATAATCGCTCAACACCCTCTCTTCGTAAAAGGTAAACCCAAAAATGTTTGGTAGCTTAACGGCGTTGCCTGCCGATCCTATTTTAGGCTTGTTGGCTAAATATCGTGAAGATTCTAACCCTAAAAAAATCGACTTAGGTGTAGGTGTCTACAAAAATGAAGCAGGTCATACTGCTGTTTTACAATGTGTAAAAGCCGCTGAAAAGCATCGACTCGATACCGAAGATACCAAAGTTTATATTGGCCCAACAGGTTCATCACTTTTTAACGAAGAAATGGCTAAATTAGTCTTTGGTCATCATAAAGTGTTGATTGAAAATCGTGCCCGCACGGTTTCTACTCCTGGCGGCACTGGTGCATTACGCGTGGCTGCTGAGTTTATTAACTCATGTAAAGCGGGTGCTACTATTTGGGTGAGTAACCCAACTTGGGCAAACCATACTGGTGTGTTTCAAGCGGCAGGCTTAAACGTTAAAACTTATCCTTATTATGACTATGAAAACAAAACTCTTGATTTTGATGGTATGTTGGCTGCTTTAAAAGAAGTTAAAGCTGCCGATACTGTCTTGCTTCATGCTTGTTGTCATAATCCAAGTGGTATGGATTTAAACAACGAACAATGGCAACAAATTGCTGAAGTTGCAAAAGACATTGGCTTTTTACCGTTAATTGATATGGCTTATCAAGGTTTTGGTGAAGGTTTAGACGAAGATGCTTACGGTCTTAGATTAATGGCTGATAGCGTAAAAGAAATGATCGTTTGTAGTTCATGTTCTAAAAACTTTGGCTTGTATCGTGAACGTATTGGCGCTTGTTCTATCATTGGCGAAACTTCACACAGTGCTGACATTGCAAACTCTGTTTTACTCAGTGTTGTTCGTTGTATTTATTCAATGCCACCAGCACATGGTGCGGCCCTAGTAGAAACCATCCTGCATTCAGATGAATTACGTGCCCAATGGCATAGTGAACTTGCAGAAATGCGCAATCGCATCAACGGCAACCGTCAGCTATTAGTTGATAAGCTTATTGAGAGTGGCGTAACACGAGATTTTAGCTTTATCCCTCGTCAAAAAGGCATGTTCTCTTTCTTAGGTATAACACCTGAGCAAGTGCAGCAATTGCAAGATGAATACAGTATTTATATGGTAGGTTCAAGCCGAATGAGTATTGCAGGTATTGCTAATAGTAATGTTGATTACTTAGCGCAATCAATTGCTAAAGTGTTATAACGCTTTACTCTATCTCCATGCATTGTTCTTAGTGCATGGAGATACATCCTTCCTAATGTAAATCAACACATGTCTTAAAATTTATACCAATAGAATGTTTATACTAAGGTCACACTGAGCTTATATTTAGAAGTGCTTGTATAACAACCGGTATTATTTTCGCTTACGCTTAATAGTTAACGTATGTCATGTTGATGTTATCTTTGTGTATTCTATACTTTAAAATTGTCTGACACGTTATCCACTTCAAACATACATGTTAACTCGGGAGTTTTTATGATTAAGCCTATTGCAATCGATCATATCGTTTTACGTACAGTACTTTATCAAGAACTGATTAATTTTTACTGCAATGTTTTAGGTTGTGCAGTAGAACGTAAATTACCCGATGATATTGGTTTAACTCAGCTGAGAGCAGGCGCTTCGCTGATCGATATCGTTGATGTTAATTCAGCGTTAGGTAAAGCTGGCGGCGATGCGCCTAAACCTACCGGCAATAACGTTGACCACTTTTGTCTGCAAATAGAAGCCTTTGATGAATCTGCATTGAAAGAATACCTTCAAAGTAAAGGGGTTGCGGTTGGCGACTTTGAAGAAAGATATGGTGCACAAGGAATGGGGCGTTCACTTTATTTAAAAGATATAGCCGGTAATAATATCGAATTGCGAGCCACAATTTAAATCACTAAAAAGCGGAATTAAACTTGGTCAATGCAGGTTTGATTTTCTTCTAAACTTGAAATAATATAAATCTTTGTGCTAATAATTAATAATGATAAAAATTTATTAAAGTGGATAACGCAGGGCAGAAAATTTAAATTTAAGTCATGCGAATTACTTTAAATAATGGTTTTATCGTTTGAAAATATCGTAGATAACTACTGAATAAATGTAAAATACGAAATATTTTTATGAGGTTATTATTATCTGAGAGGTTCATATGAATAGACACGGCAAAGTTACTTTTATCTGGGAGAATGATCTTTTTATCTCTACAGTTGAAGGCCCTTTTAACGAGCTTGGCTTGGCTTATCACTCTTCTGAGATAAAAAAATCTGTCATTTCAAAGGGCTTCAAACAATGGCGAAGAATTGAAGTCTGGGACGAAGAATCAATTGCTTCACCTGACACCTTGGTGATAGGTAAAGAATTATACGAATGGTGTAAAAACCATGGCTGTATTTTAGAAGCCGTTGTTTTAAGTAACAGTATACAAGAACATATAGTTAAAGGTATTTTCAAGAGTAATATTGAAGTGTTTTACAGCCTTACTGAGGCAAAACAATGGATGCTTTTAGAAGTTGAAAAATCACTAGAGCTTAACTAATCATTTGAGTTTTGCTCTGCTGAGTTGATATGTTTCACACGATAAAATGACCTTCTTGGGCTTTAATATGTTCAAAATATTTGAGTAAACTTGCTAACGTTAATGTAAAACGTCTGACTTATCGGCAATTTTTATATCCAAAGTACTTCTTCTTTTAGACATCCTCATGCTTGTTCGATACATTACTTAACAATAAATAATTAAATATTATCGGCGCGATTTACCTGATATACACGTCACATCTATGGTTAATTATTCGCTAATAAAAAACGTTTAAAATGCCTTTTAATTACTATAGTTTTTGCAAAAAAATCAGTAAATAGCGATAAAAAATTTCTAGTTTAGCTAAAAGCCAGCTGTTATTGAGCGGACAAAATAATGGGAAATATACTTAACTTTAGGTATAGTGCGCGGCATTAATACTGACTATACCAATTTATATTGTGTTCAATTCACTATAGTTATTGGTATTACTATCAGCTGTGATTAACTCAGCTACAAAGGATAAATTGTGACAACTATTGTGACAACTAAAGGCAATCTCTTCATTTTATCTGCACCCAGTGGCGCAGGGAAGTCGAGTTTAATTTCCGCCTTACTCAAACAAACTTCAACTCGGCCTATGCAAGTATCTGTTTCTCACACGACACGTAATGCGCGTCCCGGTGAAGTTGATGGCCAACACTATCACTTTGTCAGTAAAGACCAATTCAAGAAATCGATTACTGAAAAGCAATTTTATGAGTACGCAGAAGTCTTTGGTAATTTTTACGGTACCAGTGAAATAGCTATAGATCAGCAGCTAGCACAAGGTATTGACGTATTTCTTGATATTGATTGGCAAGGTGCTCAACAGGTAAGAATGAAAAAGCCAGACGTAACGACTATCTTTATAAGTCCGCCTTCAAAGCAAGAATTAGAAAACCGTTTACGCGGTAGAGGCCAAGACAGTGAAGACGTTATTCAATCGAGAATGGCTGAAGCGCAAGCACAATGTTCACACTATCAAGAATTTGATTATATTATTATTAATGATGATTTCGAACAGGCCTTGGTCGATTTAACTACGGTTGTTAACAACCAACGTTTAAAACGCAGCCAACAAGCCTGCGAGCATCAAGCTTTATTTAGTGAATTATTAGCTTAGAGTGCTTGCTTACATGCCTGTAGATCAAGTAAACTACGCGACTATTTTATGAATTTAATTGTTGGAGTGACCAAATGGCTCGCGTAACTGTTGAAGATGCCGTAGAAAAAGTCGGTAATCGTTTTGACTTGGTGTTAATTGCATCTCGTCGTGCTCGTCAAATTGCTACGGGCGGTAAAGATCCATTGGTTGACGTTGAAAATGACAAACCAACAGTAATTGCTTTACGTGAAATCGAAGCTGGCCTAATTACTACTGAAGTAATGGACCGTTCAGATAAACATGAGCAAGTACAACAAGACGCTGCTGAATTAGATGCTGTTGCAGCAATTGTTGGTGGTAACCAATAATTATTGCTAACGTTTAACGTTAGTCGCAACATTCAAAACGCGTAAATTACATCACTGTGATTTACGCGTTTTTTATTATCTGCTCATGATTCATGAGAAAAACTCAAGTAAGCGTGCTTAATACCAAGTTGATTAATTAGCTGCTCATTTTGAATGGTTAAAATGAATAACTACGGCGTTACAAAATTTATATGTAGAATAACTACGTACTAAATTTTATGCCTTGTATTCGCCATTTTTACTGATTAAAAAGTAGATCACTTAATGAATCAAATTGGTATAAATATTGGCATAACGATAAAATAATCGTATTCTAACTTATCAAAGCGTAAGCAATCATCAGGGAATTATTGGGTGTACCTTTTTGAACCACTAAAAGAACATGTATCAAGTTACTTATCAAAAGTACAAATAGACCTTTTAAAACAGGCCTATATTGTTGCGCGTGAGGCCCATGATGGTCAAATGCGTTCTAGTGGTGAGCCATACATTACCCATCCGGTAGCTGTGGCGCTTAATCTTGCAAAAATGCATTTAGATCACGAAACCTTAATGGCAGCATTACTGCATGACGTGATTGAAGATACTCCTGTAACTAAAGATCAGTTATCTGAGCTCTTTGGTCATACCGTAGCTGAGTTAGTTGAAGGTGTTAGTAAGCTAGACAAGCTAAAGTTTGATAATAAAGAAGAGATGCAGGCGGAGAACTTTCGCAAAATGATCTTAGCCATGGTGCAAGATATACGCGTTATTCTCATTAAATTGGCAGATCGCACGCACAATATGCGTACATTAGGCTCTTTACGACCAGATAAACGTCGTCGAATTGCCCGCGAAACATTAGATATTTATGCACCTATTGCTAATCGTCTTGGTATTCACGATGTTAAAAATGAGCTAGAAGTATTAGGTTTTGAAGCGCTTTACCCTATGCGAGCAAGGGCCTTAAAATCGGCGATTAAGCAAGCACGTGGCAACCGCAAAGAAATTATCAACAATATTCAACAAGAAGTAACTAGCCGTTTAGCTGAAAACGGTATTAAAGCGCAAGTTATTGGCCGTGAAAAACACCTGTATTCAATCTATCGAAAAATGCGCAATAAAGAGTTAATGTTTAATGAAGTCATGGATATCTATGCCTTTAGAATTATTGTTGGCGACAAAATAGATGACTGTTACCGCGCTTTAGGTGCTGCTCACAACTTATTCAAACCTATTGAATCACGATTTAAAGATTATATTGCCATTCCAAAAACCAACGGTTATCAGTCATTGCATACCTCTTTAATTGGTCCGCATGGTATTCCCGTTGAAATACAAATCCGTACCAATGATATGGACCAAATGGCAGACAAAGGTGTTGCCGCTCACTGGTTATATAAACAAGACGGTGAAGATACCGGCACCACGGCGCAGATGAAAGCACGCCGTTGGATGCAAAGCTTATTAGAGCTACAGCAAAGTGCCGGCAGCTCGTTTGAATTTATTGAAAATGTAAAGTCGGATTTATTTCCAGAAGAAATTTATGTTTTCACCCCTGATGGTCGCATTGTTGAATTACCAATGGGCGCAACCGCAGTCGATTTTGCTTATGCTGTGCATACTGATGTAGGTAATTCTTGCGTAGGCGTTAAGGTTGAACGTAAACCTTTCCCACTCAGCAAGCCGTTAGATTCTGGCCAAACGATTGAAGTGGTTACGTCTACTGCTGCTAGACCTAACGCAACTTGGCTTAACTTTGTGGTTACCTCAAAAGCACGTTTGCAAATACGCACCTACTTACGTTCGCAAGAAAAAACTGAATCACTTGCTTTAGGCCGCCGTTTACTTAGTCACGCGTTAGGTGCTACAAAACTAGAAGATATCGCTGTAGAGAAATTGACCCAAGTGGTTAAAGATACCGGTAATACCAATATTGAAGAGTTACTGATTAATATTGGTTTGGGTAATGCACTCAGCATAGGTATAGCTAAACGCTTGAAAGACGAATTTACAGAAGAGTCAGACCTACTCAAACCTACCGTAACTAAAAATAAAATGCCGATTAAAGGCACTGAAGGTATGATGGTTAGCTACGGTAAATGTTGTCGTCCTATTCCTGGCGATTCAATATTAGCCTACTTAAGCCCTGGAAAAGGTTTAATGGTACATCAACATGGCTGTAGAAATAATAAAGGTCATGAGCAAGGCAGTTTATTCCCTGTTAGATGGGATACCGATATTGACCGAGACTTTATCGCCAAACTACGTATTGAAATTCTTAATCATAAAGGTGCATTAGCAGCTTTGACCAATGTGGTTGCTCGTTGTGGCTCAAATGTACACTCGCTAAACTCTGGCGAGAAAGAGTCTGGCTTGTATCTTATTGATATGGAAATTACTTGTCGAAATAGGGTTCACCTTGCCGACATCATCAGAAAAATTAAAGTTATGGGCGACGTTCAACGCGTAGTACGTAATAAATAGCTTAGGAAAATTATGAAAACAATTATTAATACAGACCAAGCACCAAGCGCAATTGGTACATATAGCCAAGCGGTGAAAGTTAATAACACTGTCTATCTTTCAGGCCAAATACCATTAGTTCCAGAAACAATGGAAATTGTATCTGAAGATTTTGCCGAGCAGACACAACAAGTTTTTAAGAATATTGTTGCGGTGTGTGAAGCAGCAGGTGGCAATATTAATGACATGGTAAAAGTGAATATATTTTTACAAGACCTTGCTAATTTCGCGACAGTAAATGAAATTATGAGCCAGTACTTTCAACAACCTTATCCTGCAAGAGCAGCGGTACAAGTTGCTAGATTGCCAAAAGATGTTGCGATCGAAATTGACGGTATTATGGAATTACCTAATTTCAGCTAATACTGACTATTGCACACTTGCGGCAAGTTAGACAAAGCGCTTGCCAAGATATAACACAACTTTAGAACAAGTATATGACACCGGATAGACTACAAAGAATTAACAGCATGTTAGACCAACGCCAGCCAGACTTAACGGTTTGTATGGAAGGGGTTCACAAAACTCATAACTTAGCTGCTGTCGTACGTACAGCCGATGCTATAGGCATTAGTGATGTGCACGCAGTATGGAAAAATGAAACCATGCGTCTTTCGGGCGGTAGTGCTGCAGGTAGTCAAAATTGGATCGACGTGCATGATTACAGTAATACTGAAGATGCAATCATCGAACTAAAAAAGCAAGGTATGCAGGTATTGGTAACAAACTTATCAGATACGGCTGTCGACTTTCGTGAAATTGACTACACCAAACCAACCGCTATTATCTTGGGACAAGAGAAATTCGGCGCATCTGCAAAAGCGCTTGAAATGGCTGACCAAGATATCGTTATTCCTATGGTGGGTATGGTTCAGTCGTTAAATGTCTCGGTTGCTTGTTCTGTTGTCTTGTATGAAGCCCAACGCCAGCGTCAAGCGGCAGGTTTGTATCAACAGCCAAGAATAAGCCATGAGCGCCGTCAGCGAATTTTATTTGAAGGTGGCCATCCTATTTTTGCAACCGCCTGTCAGCGCAAAGGCTTAGCGTATCCAGAAATCGACCAAGATGGACAGATTGTTGCTTCAGAGCAATGGTGGCAGCAAATGCAAATGACCCAAGATGCTTGGAAAAAAATCGACGACGAATAACTTACAGCAAGGGAGTCTGCGGTGTCTCGCCAAATCGAAGCATTATCTAACTTAGCCCAAATTCCAGTCACCAGTTTAAAAGGTGTTGGTCCAGGCATGGCGGCTAAACTAGAAAAAGTCGGGTTAGTGTCGTTACAAGACTTACTATTTCACTTACCACTTCGCTACGAAGATCGCACACGTGTAACTGCTGTGCGTGATCTCATTCCGGGTTTATTTACCAATATTATTGGTGAGGTCACACAGAACGAAATCGTGCAAGGCAAACGTAGAATGATGCTAGTTACCATAAATGATGGTACAGGTAGTATTAATCTGCGTTTTTTTCACTTTTCTGCCAGCCAAAAAAATAGCCTCGCTATTGGACTTAATATTCGCTGTTATGGTGAAGTAAATCGCGGCATGCGTGGCTTTGAAATGGTGCATCCAGAATATAAAGCTCTAGATCAAGATCAGCCCTTAACTCCCGCAGAAGAAACTCTAACACCTGTTTATTCAACCACTGATGGCTTACGGCAAATATCGTTACGAAACTTAACCGAGCAAGCCTTAATCCGCTTAAAACGTGGTCATGTTGAAGAGCTATTGCCAGCAGAAATTAGCCATCAGCAATACACTTTAGAACAAGCCTTAGCTTTAATTCACCGTCCACCACCAGATACTCCCGTGGTGTTAATGGAAGAAGGCAAACATCCAGCACAGCTTAGGTTAATTAAAGAAGAGTTATTAGCGCATAACTTGAGTATGTTAAAGCTAAGGGCTGCTAATGATCACCACCCTGCGGTTGTTTTAGCAATCGACATACCACTAGAAAAAAACTTTTTAGCGTCATTACCTTTTTCACCAACAGGCGCACAGGCGCGTGTAACGGCAGAAATACGTACTGACTTACTAAAGCCTTTGCCCATGATGCGTTTGGTGCAAGGTGACGTTGGCTCAGGCAAAACTTTAGTTGCTGCACTAGCTGCATTAACTGCCATCGGTCAGGGTTTCCAAGTAGCTTTAATGGCACCAACTGAAATACTGGCTGAGCAACATGCGATTAACTTTCAAAAATGGTTTGAACCGCTCAGTATTTCAGTGGGTTGGCTAGCCGGGAAAACCAAAGCAAAAGCGCGGCGTAATGCATTAGAGCATATTGAAAATGGCAATATGCAAATGGTTATTGGTACCCATGCTTTGTTTCAAGAGCAAGTGGTATTTAATAAATTAGCGCTGATTATTATTGATGAACAACATAAGTTTGGTGTGCATCAGCGTTTATCATTGCGTGAAAAAGGCGCGTGGCAAGGCAACTACCCTCACCAGTTAATTATGACCGCAACACCTATTCCTCGAACTTTAGCGATGACAGCTTATGCCGATTTAGACACCTCAGTCATTGATGAATTACCTCCGGGTCGAACGCCAATAACTACGGTAGCGTTGCCAGATAGTCGACGCGATGATGTTATTGAGCGAATACGACAAGGTTGTACAAACGACAATCGTCAAGCCTATTGGGTTTGTACTCTAATTGAAGAGTCTGAGGTGTTGCAATGCCAAGCTGCTGAAGATACTGCGGTACATTTGCAAGCGCAGTTATCAGAATTAAAAATTGGTTTAGTACATGGGCGAATGAAAGCTGACGAAAAACAAGCGGTGATGGAACGTTTTAAGTTGGGTGAACTTGATGTGCTAGTGG
The DNA here is from genome assembly GCF_003061515.1 of Colwellia sp. Arc7-D. Lineage (NCBI taxonomy): Bacteria > Pseudomonadati > Pseudomonadota > Gammaproteobacteria > Alteromonadales > Colwelliaceae > Colwellia > Colwellia sp. Arc7-D. Next base: position 4,153,461 of record NZ_CP028924.1, on the reverse strand, counting down.
CGACCACCGTAATCGAAGTGGGTGTTGATGTGCCAAACTCAAGCTTAATGGTTATTGAAAACCCAGAACGATTGGGGCTGGCGCAACTTCATCAATTACGTGGCCGTGTTGGTCGTGGCTCTGTAGCATCGCACTGTGTATTAATGTACAAAGCACCACTGACTAAAACAGCCACCAAACGTTTAAATGTGTTGAGAGAAAGCAACGACGGCTTTGTTATTGCGCAAAAAGATCTCGAAATTCGTGGACCTGGTGAATTGCTTGGCACTAAACAAACAGGTTTAGCAGATCTAAGAATTGCTGATTTACAACGTGACGCGCACCTAATACCTGAAGTACAACAACAAGCCCACCTCATTTGGCGGCAGTACCCTGAAAAGGCTAACGCACTGATCAACCGTTGGTTAGCAAATCGTGAAAAATATTCAAACGCTTGATATTAATTAGCACAGGAAATTAACATGATATTTTGCTCATAATTGCTGATAAAAATAGTAATAAGTTCGCTTTTATATCGCACGGTTAACAAGTGTTAAAACGGACTAATGTAATACATTTAGTATTAATATCTGCCGCCTTGATCTGAAGTGTTAATTATTCTAATAAAATGCGGTAAACTAAGGGTAATTTTAGTTTATAGCGAAACCATGATGTCTGCACACGATCAAAATCATCCAGTTAATAACGACAATAGTGAAGAAGACACCACTCACTTTGGTTTTCAAACCGTCGAAAAAAATGAAAAAGAGTCGAAAGTGGCCAGCGTATTTCATTCTGTTGCACAGCAATATGATGTCATGAATGACTTGATGTCATTTGGTATTCATCGCTTATGGAAACGCTTTACCATTGACGCTAGTGGCGTTCGCCCAGGTAATAAAGTATTAGATCTCGCCGGTGGTACAGGTGATTTAACCGCAAAGTTTTCTCAACTTGTTGGCCGTGAAGGTAAAGTTATACTGGCTGATATTAATAGCTCAATGCTAAATGTAGGTCGCGACAAACTACGCGATCGCGGTTTAGTACAAAATATTGAATACGTACAAGCCAATGCCCAGTATTTGCCATTTGAAGACAATACCTTTGACGTAATCACTATCGCATTTGGTTTACGTAACGTTACCGACAAAGACATGGCGCTGCGTTCTATGTACCGTGTACTTAAACCAGGTGGTCGATTGTTGGTATTAGAGTTTTCTAAACCTGAGCATGAACTGGTGAATAAAGCTTACGATTTTTATTCTTTTAATATCTTGCCTAAAATGGGTGAGTTAGTAGCAAAAGACGGCGACAGCTATCAATATTTAGCCGAATCTATTCGTATGCACCCGGATCAAGAAACACTGAAGACAATGATGGATTCCGCCGGATTTGAACAAACCAGTTTTAAAAATTTAACTGGTGGTGTTGTGGCACTGCACAAAGGTTATAAATTTTAACCTTATGCCTCAGACTATTAGTCAGCAACTGATGTTTGCTCAGACCTTAAGTGCGTTATTGGAAAAGCTGATCAACCAGTTTTTGCACTACAACTTACACGGTACACGAGCATTAAAACCCTTATCTGAAAAAACACTGACAGTGAAGCTAGCAGAATTACCGTTTCCTTTAAGCTTTACTGTAAATCATGAAAAAGTTCACGTTACCGCTAGCGAATCGCACTATGACTGTTGCATAGTTACTAGTATTAGTACCTTGATTGAGTTACAAAAAGAGCAGCAACTTACGCAGTTAATTAGAAATGAAAAACTCGACATTCAGGGTGATTTAAAAGTTGCCCAACGTTTTGCTGATATTGCTCAAACACTTGATATTGATTGGCAAAGTGAATTAGCTAAGCGTATTGGTGATATTCCAGCTTATAAAATTGGTCAGTTTGGACGTCAATTACGCAACAAGTTAAGTTTCGCATCTCAACAAATTCAAGCCGATGCTAGCGAGTGGCTGGTTCATGAAAAGCGCTTAATAATTACATCCGCAGAATTAAGTTATTTTAGTCGTGATGTGGATGCTGTTGAGCAACAAGTTTCAAATTTAAGCCAACGTATTGACGGCTTAATTAATCACATAGATAAAACTTCATAAGGGCCTGTGGTGAGTAGCAAACGTTTATACAAGATAGTAAAAACATTTCTTGAGTATGGCCTTGATGAGCTTTTACCGGAAAAATATTTGCCGTGGTATATAAAAATAGCACGTAGCTCATTGTTTTGGCTTCGTAACAAACATCGGGATAAGCCTAAAGCTCAGCGTTTTAGATTAGCGATAGAGTCATTAGGGCCGGTATTTGTTAAGTTTGGCCAAATGCTTTCTACTCGTCGTGATTTACTACCGGAAGACTTCGCTAATGAGCTGACTTTACTGCAAGACAAAGTACCCGCTTTCGCTGGCGCAGAAGCTGAAAAAATTATTATTGCTGCCATGGGAGCTGAAATTTTTGAGGCTTATTTTAAAGATTTTGATCTAACCCCGCTCGCGTCAGCTTCGATTGCTCAAGTTCATACGGCTACCATGATAAATGCAGACGATGAACAAGAAGTCGTATTGAAAGTTTTAAGACCCAATATTGCCCAAACAATTTTAGCTGACATTAATGTTATGTCTGTTTTTGCAAAGATTGTTGCTCGCTGGTTACCTGACGGCAAGCGTTTAAGACCCGTTGAAGTGGTCGCAGAATACGAAAAAACAATTTTAGAAGAATTAGATTTAAACCGTGAAGCGGGTAACGCTATCCAATTAAAGCGCAATTTTAGTCAAGGTCGAGACAGCGATAAAGTACTTTACGTACCTGAAGTTTATAGCGAATATTGTTCGAAAAACGTCATGGTTATGGAGCGAATATACGGCATTGGTGTTGGCGAAGTTGACACCTTACAAGCAAATAATGTTGATATGAAATTGCTGGCTGAGCGTGGTGTTGAAGTCTTTTTTACACAAGTGTTTCGTGACAGTTTTTTTCATGCCGACATGCACCCTGGCAATGTTTTTGTTAATGCAACAAACCCAGCGGATCCTACTTGGATTGCCATTGATTATGGCATTGTTGGCACGTTAAATCGTGAAGATAAACGGTATTTGGCCGAAAATTTTGTCGCCTTTTTTAATCGTGACTATCGTAAAGTGGCGCAACTACATGTTGATTCTGGCTGGGTACCTAGTGACACCAGTGTCGATGAGTTTGAGTTTGCTATCCGCACGGTTTGTGAGCCTATATTCAATAAACCGTTATCCGAAATCTCATTTGGTCAGGTGTTAGTTAACCTCTTCAATACCGCACGCCGCTTTAATATGGAAGTACAACCTCAGTTAGTGTTATTACAAAAAACACTGCTTTATATTGAAGGCTTAGGTCGTCAACTCTATCCAGCGCTAGATCTTTGGCAAACAGCTAAACCGTTTTTAGAAAACTGGGTTAAAGAGCAAATGGGCATTAAAGCCGTATATAAAAAGGTAAAAGACAACTTACCATTTTGGAATGAGAAACTGCCGGAAATACCTGATCTAGTCTACGATTACTTAAAAACTAATCGAGAAGCACAACGTCTGCAATTAAGGTCACTTAAACAGATTCAGTCGCAGCAACAAAAACACAGCAAGCAAATGACAAAACTGGTTGTTATAGCCACACTCGCTATTTGCTTGACCATTAGCTTTACTTGATAACGTAAGCATTCGTTATTGCAACGCTGAGTTCAGTATTTAGCGCTGCTGTTAAGTAGAAAATAGAATATCTAAACAGGAATAATTATGACTAACAACGAAGTTTTACACCATATTCGTTATATATTTACTTTAAGTAATGAAAAAATAGCCGCTATTTTTCAACAAGCACAATGTCCAAAAACAGATGAAGAAATCGACAACTTTTTCCGAAAAAATGGTGAAACAGCTTTTGCACGTATCGCAGATAATAATTTAGCCAGTTTTCTTGATGGTTTAATTATTGAGTATCGTGGAGCAAAAGAAGGAACAGTAGCGCAGTTGGATCAGTCGATAAATAATAATATTGTCTTTAATAAAGTGAAAATCGCTCTCGAATTAAAGGCTGAAGATATTATCGCCTTACTCGATGCTGGGGAATTAACTTTAAGTAAACATGAACTAAGTGCATTTTTTAGAAAAGCAGAACATAAGCACTTTAGAACGTGTAATGATGATACGTTGTTGAAATTTTTTAATGGCTTACATTTACAAAATCGACAAGCGATTTTAGTCATAAAAGAATAAGAATAAGAATAAGAATAAACGCATGTAGCTCGGCTATTTACCCTAGCTACGTGTTTTTTCAACAGACTTTGCTGCAATAGCTTCATCTGTCACTTCTGTCTCAGCAACCACACGATTACGTCCACTATCTTTAGCAACATAAAGTGCAGTATCTGCTCTGCTGATCCAAGTTTCTGCTGTTTCACCCGCTCGATATTGGGCAACACCGATTGAAACGGTTGCAGAAATTTTTTCAGCAAAAGTTGATTGTTCAATAATGGCTCTTAGTTTTTCAGCAATTTGTTTTGCCTCTAGTAAATCAACCTTTAACGGAAGAATAATAAACTCTTCTCCGCCATAGCGATATAAGTCATCAAGAGAGCGGGTATGTTTTTGAATTAATTCTACTAATTCAACTAATACTATATCGCCGTTAGCATGGCCGTAGTTATCATTAATTTTTTTAAAGTGGTCTAAGTCTAATAATAATAATGAGACCTTAGAGGATTCCCGTTTTTGATCTTCAAGAATTTTTTCAAGTTTTAAATCTAAGGCTCGTCGATTCCCCGATGATGTTAACGGGTCAATACTGGCCAATAATGCTAACTTTTTGTTTGTTTTGTTGTAATTACTAAAAATGACATAAGAAAATAACGCGGTTAGAAACAAAGTACTAATGATAGTTAAGAACTCTAACGTAGTCGTCATAGGGAATATTATTGCCGCAATAAGTAATATAGCGATAAAGCAAATGATACCGGCAGGTCTCGCGGGTAAAATATAATAGAATGCGATCATACATGGATACAGCCAAAACAGGTGAGACTGCCCTCGAATTGCAACGATTGTTACAATAGAGATAGAAAAAACACTCGATAAAATCAGGTTAGCGGTATTAACTTTTCGTGTTTTGAAAACAAAAACAAAAAAGATAGCCGTGACGACTACCAGTATTGCATCAATCGCGGCCATGACCATATCACCTTCAATCCACCGAAAATATACGAATGGTGAAATGGTGATAAAGGCAAATGCGCTTAATATCAGTAGCATTTTTTCTGCTGTTGAACGCTGTGTCATTAAATATTCCTAATAAGCTGAAACTTTCTAACAAAAATCTGAATTACTATCATGCTTAAATATAGAAAAATCTATTTTATAATTCAAATAGATAATGTAATACGACCATAGTTTATGTTATTTCTTTTGTTTTAGCATCTCGCGTAAATTTGCTACACCCATCTTAGCCGTTTCTTGCTTTTTTTCTATGCTTTGTTTCGTTTGTGTTAGTTCCCAGCTTAAATCATCTTGGGGTAGTTCATGTAAAAATCGACTTGCTTCTGTGCGAGATACTTCACCAAACTGTCTGCGCTCTCTAGCATAAGTAAATATCAACTCGCGCTGAGCACGGGTAATGCCTACATAAGCTAAACGACGTTCTTCCTCAACGTTACCTTCATCCATACTGGTTTGATGCGGTAATAAACCTTCTTCCATGCCAATGAGAAAAACATAAGGAAACTCTAATCCTTTAGAAGCATGTAATGTCATTAATTGTACTTGGTCGGTATCTTCTTCGTCTTCATTTCGTTCCATCATGTCGCGCAAGGTCAGGCGGGTAACAACTTGCGCTAAGGTCATTGGCTCTTCATCGTCTTCACCTTCAAGCATTAGTGTTACCCAGCTAAATAATTGTGTGACGTTTTTCATGCGCATTTCTGCCGCTTTTGCACTAGGTGAGGTATCGTATAGCCAATCTTCGTAATTAATTTCACGCACCATTGAGCGCAATACCGCTGATGTTTCACCACGCTCAGCATGATCCGCTGTTTCCACTAACCAACGGCTAAATCGTTGCACACTGATCAAGCCTCTACCGGTTAAGTGCTGCTCTAAACCTAACTCGAAACTAGCAGCAAACATGCTAATTTGTCGCATATTAGCGTAGCTACCCAATTTTTCTAATGTTGTAGGTCCAATTTCTCGGCGCGGAACATTCACAATACGCAAAAAAGCATTATCGTCATCGGGATTCACTAACACCCTTAAAAAAGCCATCATATCTTTTATTTCAGAACGCGAAAAAAATGAGGTACCACCATTGATTTTATAAGGTATTCTGTTCGTCATTAATGCTTTTTCAAGTAAGCGTGACTGATGATTACCGCGATAAAGAATGGCATAATCTTTAAATTTACTTTTATTTAAAAATCGATGTCCAATTAATTCGCCTACAACACGCTCGACTTCATGGTCTTCATTTTTAGTTTGCAGTACCCGCAGTTCAACACCGTAATTTAGTTCACTAAATAATGCTTTATCATAAACATGAGGATTATTGGCAATCAGTGTGTTCGCACACTTCAAAATACGACCACTAGAGCGGTAGTTTTGTTCAAGTTTTATCAGCTTAAGGTTTGGGTAATCTTCACCTAATAACACTAAATTTTGTGGTTTAGCACCACGCCATGAGTATATTGACTGGTCATCGTCGCCTACCACGGTTAATAAACCTTGCTCGCCTGTTATTTGCTTAACCAATTCATATTGGCTGGCATTGGTATCTTGATATTCATCTACTAGCATGTATTGAATTTTTTTCTGCCAACGTTCACGCACTTCAGGGTAATTACGCATTAATAGTGTTGGAATTAAAATCAAGTCATCAAAATCAAGCGCGTTATAGGCTTTCATGTGTTTTTGATACATGGCATAAAACTCTGCGTATTGCAGAGAGTCTGCATCGCTAGCTTGCTTAATGGCCGCATCAGGTAAGAGCAAATCATTTTTCCAATTTGAAATCATCATTTGGAGTTTACTGATTAAGTCTTTATCGCCATCAAGTTGTTCTTGGGTAAGCTCTTTCAGTAAAGCTAAGCTGTCTTGATCATCGAATAGAGTAAAGCCAGGCTTGTAGCCTAATGTTTTCAATTCTTTGCGAATAATGTCTAAGCCCAAAGAGTGAAACGTACAAACGGTTAACCCCCTTGTTTGCGATTTATCCATCATTTTTACCACACGCTCTTTCATTTCACGTGCGGCTTTATTGGTAAAGGTTACGGCGGCAATATTTTTTGCTTTATAGCCACAATTTTGAATTAGGTATGCAATTTTCTGACAAATAACCCCAGTTTTTCCACTGCCTGCCCCTGCCAATACAAGGCACGGACCATCAACATATTTTTTTGCTTCATTTTGACCAGGGTTTAATTTCATTGCTACGTTGTAACTCAAATAATGGATAAAATAATCGGGCGTAGATTTTACCTGTTTTTATAGCAAGACAACATAAACTTTAAGTTTACTTAGGTAATTTCTTGTCGCTCTAAAGAAGATATTTTTATTAAAACCGCATACAATAGCGCTATAGTTGACCAATACGAAGTGACATATGATAAACGCTAAAAAAATAGAAGAGATAGCAAAGCAGGTAACTGACTCAATTCCTATGGGCTTAAAAGACTTTGCTCATGAAATGGAAGATAAAACTAAAGTTGTTTTACAGCGAAAATTGTCACAACTTGACGTAGTTACTCGTGAAGAGTTCGATGTACAAACACAGGTGTTAATTAAAACCCGTGCAAAGTTAACTGATCTTGAAGCGAAAGTGGCTGAATTAGAAGCTAAGATAAACGCACAATAGCATCAGGAATAAGGCCTTAAATAAAAGGCCTTATTCTACAACCGTTATTTAATACGCATAGGTTGTAGCTTTTTATAGGATAAACAGCGCCATAACCACTCTAATGGCCCAAAAGAGTAGCTACTTAGCCACCAACGTGAAAATAACAGTTGGAAAATAATAATGGCGAGCACTAGCAGCATTTGTGGTGCTCGAGATATCTCTCCAAAATAGCCGCCGGCATAACCATAAAAAATGCTGGTTAAAACGATAGAGTGCATAATGTAATTGGTTAAGGCCATTCTGCCCATTGGGGCAAATACAGCTAAACGTTTCTGCCATTTCTCATGGGTAAGCAAACGCATGACCAAACCAAAATATCCTACTGTCATGACAAATTGGCCAATAAAAAATAAAGCTTCTCCAACTCCTTGTAATAACATTATTTCTATTGCGGCGGGGTGTTGAGCCACTAAAAGCCCTGATACTTCAAGTACCGCCCCTAAGCCAACACCGACATAAGCCATGATTTTGAATGCGTTAGCATGTTGATGATAGTTTTGCATAATGCCACTAGATACTAGCCAATAACCTAAAATAAATATGGGGAGTAGCATGGTAAAAGCAAAGGGCAAAGTAAACATCAACATAAACAACGTAAAGTTTAAACGAAACTCTGTTGCTTGCCAGTAGCTACCAGTTGTAAAAGCAGTAATTTCTTTGTCCACTTCCTGTTGCATGACTAGTTGTTGATCTACGATGGATTGTGCTTGAAGGTCAATTAATTCTTCCGCCGTAAGCTCGGTACTATTGTCTTTATTTATGTCAGAAGTTGTCGCGAGCTCATCATTAATATTTACACTGTCGGTAACAGCAATGTTTTCTTGCATGGTATTCGTGATATTGGTTTCAGGCATGGTTGAAGATTCAACTAGTCGCTCTGTTGCCGTGACCTCAGCGAGTGCTTCAGTCTTTTGCTGTAGTAAGGTCTCATGTTCTAATTTTATGGCATTAACTCGTTCAGTTACTTGAATTTGCTCCTGCCACTGGGTTGTTAAGTCATTATTATCGTTGAATAAGCCAAAGCTTATACCGCCCATTACTGTGAGCAATATGGGAACTGACAACCAAACTATGGATAGTTTAAAGAATGAATTAGGGTTGTCATATTTTTTAAAGCGTGGCTTTTGCAACAAAGTAACCCAGCCTAAAAGTAATAGGCCTGCAACGCCATAATCATGAAGAATGTCACCACCCCATAAAAACACCATATGCAATATACCTAAGGCAATGAGCACCAACATTCGGCGAGAAAACCAAGCACCAAAAGGTCGTTCAGCGGCTTTTGCTCTGATCAGCATTACCGCAAAGCCCATACCAAAGAGTAAAGCAAATAATTTATAAAACTTACCTTCGACAAAGCATCTTATCAACCAACCTATTGCATGATCTAACCCGGTTAAACTAGTGTCTTGAGAGCCTAAATTAGTCAATGCACGGCTGAACCACTCAATATTCATTAATAGAATGCCCACGAGGGCTAAGCCTCGAAGAATGTCCATGGCATCGATACGTTCAGCTACAGTAATGGGTGCGAATTTTTCTGGTAATGATTGTTGAGCAGTATTTGACTCTAACGAATCTGTATGAGCATCTGACATTTAACTTCCTTTTTTATTCTTAGCTGTAACAATATAGGTTTTTTGATATAAAAAAAGCAGTTTTAATCATAAATTAAAACTGCTTAATGTCACAATAAGTAAGTATTTGGGGCGATTAGGTCAGAAACGCCTTATATGCTTCATTGTTGGTTTCTTCCTGGCATTCATAATCTAATGCTTTTAAATGCGTAAAGAAATCAACTTCTTGTGATTTTTTCACTTCAAAACCGGCCAATACTTGCCCAAAAGCTGCGCCATGGTTGCGATAATGGAACAAGGTAATATTGTAATGTTCACCAAGCGTATCTAAAAACTTCTCTAAAGCACCAGGGTATTCTGGAAATTGAAAACGAAAAATACGTTCTTGAGCAGACAATTCGTTTTTGCCGCCAATCATGTATCTAACATGCAGTTTAGCTAGTTCATTTTCTGTAAAATCAGTTAGCTGATAACTTTGTTGAAGGCTTTCGGTGAGTTTTTCTCGGTCATTAGCTTCACCACCAAGACGTACACCGACAAAAATATTAGCATTTTGTGTTTCGTTTGAAGCATCAGCATTATCAGCATAGCGATAATTAAACTCGGTTATCACACGCCCTGCCAGTGCTTTACAAAAGTTTCTAAAGCTGCCTTTTTCTTCCGGAATTTTAACCGCAAACACGGCTTCTTTCTGTTCGCCTAATTCACAACGCTCAGATATATAACGCAAGGTATGAAAGTTCATATTTGCGCCCGAAAGAATAGCTACTAGCGACTCATCACCTGGGCTACTTTGGCAATATTTTTGTAATCCCGCTAAGGATAAAGCACCCGCAGGTTCAGATATAACCCGTGTTTGCTCAAAAATATCTTTAATTGAGGTACATATTTCATCGGTAGTCACTGTGATAACTTCATCACAGTAATGTTTAATTAAGTCAAAGGTATGCTCACCGATACGTTTAACAGCCACACCGTCGGCAAATAAACCGACTTGTGCTAGATCGACTGGCTTACCCGCGGCTAAAGCCGCTTTTAAACAAGCTGAATCTTCCGCTTCAACACCAATCACTTTAATATGAGGTTGTAGTTGTTTTAGATAAACCGCCATACCCGCTAATAAACCGCCGCCGCCTACCGGAATAAACACCACATCTGTATGTGGACGTTGTTGTAATAACTCTTTAGCTACAGTGCCTTGACCTGCGATTACATCGCTATCATCAAATGGGTGGATAACGGTTTTATTTTCAGCCTGCGCATATTCCATCGACGCTTGCTGTGCCTCGTTAAAGCTTTTACCTATTAAGCGCACTTCTGCGCCATAACGCCTAACATTATCAACTTTAATGTCGGGTGTAGTAATGGGCATCACAATAGTCGCTTTTATGCCTAACTTATGTGCTGCTAAGGCTAAGCCTTGAGCATGATTACCCGCAGAAGCGGCTATAACACCATGCAAACATTGTTGTTCAGACAAATTAGCTAATTTGTTGTAAGCACCACGTAACTTAAAAGAGTGTACAGGCTGCTGATCTTCACGTTTAAGAAAAATTTGATTACCTAACCGCGATGACAACTTTGTCATCGGTGTTAATGCGGTTTCAACAGCAACATCATAAACAGGCGCAAGTAATATTCTACGTAAGTAATCTAAAGCTTGCGCTTGAGTAGCCTGTTTTTGTATTAACGCTGCTTGTTCAGCATCAGTCATTGCTGTCACCATTGTAATTACCGTCAAGTAATTCACGATTACGCACAGCGCCTTTATCGGCACTAGTGGCTAGCATGGCGTAGTTTTTCAATGCGTAGCTGATTGGACGAACTCGATTAGTTGGTTTCCAAGCATCTTTACCTTTAGCATTCATCGCATCGCGACGTTGAGTTAGCTCTTCTTCACTTACCTTTAACTCAATAGAACGGTTAGGAATATCAATATGAATAATGTCGCCTTGCTCTACTAATGCAATAGTACCGCCACTGCCAGCTTCTGGAGAAACATGACCAATTGATAAACCTGAAGTACCTCCAGAAAATCGACCGTCAGTTAACAGCGCACAGGCTTTACCTAAGCCCATCGATTTTAAATAAGTGGTTGGATACAACATTTCTTGCATGCCAGGACCACCCTTAGGGCCTTCATAACGAATAACAACCACTTCGCCCGCCACTACTTTTTTATCTAAAATACCGGCTACGGCAGCGTCTTGGCTTTCAAATACGTGTGCAGGGCCAGTAAATACTAAGTTGTCGTCACTCACACCTGCGGTTTTAACCACACAACCATCAACCGCAATATTACCAGAAAGTACGGCTAAGCCACCTTCTAATGAAAAGGCATTTTCAATGCTGCGAATACAACCGTTTTCGCGATCGTCATCTAAGGTATCCCAACGGCAATCTTGACTGAATGCTTTAGTGGTACGAATACCGGCAGGGCCAGCACGGTAAAACTTTTTAACCTCTTCATCGTCAGTGACTTTAATATCATATTTAGCGATAACATCAGCTAAGGTGGTACCTAAAATATTCGGTACATCTGTTTTTAATAAATTAGCGCGTGATAATTCACCTAAAATGGCAATTACGCCGCCAGCACGATGAACATCTTCCATGTGATATTCTGGCGTTGAAGGTGCGACTTTACATAATTGCGGCACAATGCGTGATAACTTATCCATGTCTTCCATGGTGTAATCAATTTCAGCTTCTTGCGCGGTTGCCAATAAATGTAAAATAGTATTGGTTGAACCACCCATAGCAATGTCTAAACACATGGCATTGTGTAAAGCATCTTTACTGGCAATATTGCGCGGTAAGGCTGACTCGTCATTGTCTTGATAGTAACGCTTGGTTAGCTTAACAATTTCTTTACCCGCTCTTAAGAATAACTGCTCACGATCAGCATGAGTCGCTAACATAGAACCGTTACCGGGTAGTGCTAAGCCTAACGCTTCGGCTAAACAGTTCATTGAGTTGGCGGTGAACATACCAGAACATGAACCACATGTAGGACAGGCTGAACGCTCAACTTGATCACTTTGCTCGTCAGACACTTTAGGGTCAGCGCCTTGGATCATGGCGTCAACTAAATCAAGCTTAATAATTTGGTCTGAAAGCTTAGTTTTACCAGCTTCCATTGGGCCACCAGAGACAAAAATTACCGGTATGTTTAGACGCATAGCCGCCATTAACATGCCAGGGGTAATTTTGTCACAGTTTGAAATACACACCATGGCATCAGCACAATGGGCATTGACCATGTATTCAACAGAATCGGCAATTAAATCACGCGACGGTAAGCTATAAAGCATGCCGCTATGACCCATGGCGATGCCATCGTCTACCGCTATGGTGTTAAATTCTTTTGCGACACCACCGGCTTCTTCAATAGCGCCAGCAACCAATTGCCCCATGTCTTTTAAATGTACATGACCTGGCACAAATTGCGTAAATGAGTTTACGACAGCAATAATAGGTTTGCCGAAATCACCATCTGTCATACCCGTTGCACGCCATAGTGCTCGAGCGCCAGCCATATTACGGCCTTGAGTAGAAGTTGCAGATCTTAATTTTGGCATGACTTTAGTCCCTATAAATTGTGTATATTTGGTTCGTGTAAACCGTGATAAGTGTTAAAAACTATTTTAAAAATTTACTCGATAATAAGCTTTTAGAATAACATTTATACTTTTGTGATTAATGAACGCTAAGGTTGAAGAGCATTAGCTAATTCGACTCAATTCAAGGCTAAAAGTAAGAAAAATATTAGATATTCAGTACGTACTTTTAGCGAAAAATTGAGTGAACTAGTAATAAAATAGTGCGATTAAACTTCGTCTAACCAGCCTTCAGGCACTTCAGTAGTACCGTTAAAGATACCAAAAAATGCATCTTGAATCGCTTTAGTAATAGGTCCACGCGAACCATCACCAACAGCAATACCGTCAACTGACTTCACTGGTACCACTTCAGTTGCTGTACCACACATGAAGAATTCATCTGCTAGGTATAAAGATTCGCGAGAAATTGATTCTTCACGTACTTCGTAACCCAATTGCTTAGCAAGGAAAAATACAGTGTCACGCGTTAAACCTTGTAAGATTGAAGCCGTGCCAGGAGGCGTATAAAGCACACCTTTTTTGATAAGAAATAAGTTTTGACCTGCGCCTTCACTTACCATGTTATTTATATCTAAAGCGACACCTTCAGCATAACCATGACGAGCAGCTTCAGTAGATATTAATTGTGATGATAAGTAGTTACCACCAGCTTTTGCTGCGGTTGGCATAGTGTTAGGTGCAAGACGGTTCCAACTTGAAACACCTACTTCTACACCGTTTTCAATAGCATCAGCACCTAAGTAAGCTTCCCAACTAAAGGCAGCAATCATTACATCAGCAACCGCGTCGATAGGTGGACGAAGACCCATACCAATATCACCTAAAAATACTAATGGACGTAAATAGGCTGATTTTAAGTTGTTTTTTGATACCGCATCTTTACAGGCTTGAACCACCTGCTCTTCGGTAAAAGGGATGTTCATGCGGTATATTTTTGCTGAATCGAATAAGCGCTTAATATGTTCTTCTAAACGGAAAATACAGGTGCCTTTATGGGTGTTATAAGCACGAATACCTTCAAATACTGACGACCCGTAGTGTAGGGCATGACTCATTACATGTACCGTAGCATTCTGCCACGGCATGAGTTCACCGTTAAACCAAATTAGTTCTGCGTTCACTTTAGCCATTTTCTATTCCTAAATTTTGTTGCGTATCAACCAGTTTTAAAACATTAACTGATGAAATTGTATTATGTATTGTCGTAAGTGTAACTCAGCATTATGCAATGCATTGCTGCGATGCTCTATTGTCTACTTTGACCTCTTTGATGTCGATCAGTTTATTAATTTGATCAACTAAAAGTTCAATAGGACGTTCACTTCTAACCATTAATTCAATCGTACCTATATTTGTGCCGGTATTTACTTTGGCATTCATACCACTGATTAAAAAACCACGATAACGTGTGACCTGTAAAATGCGCTCAAGTACCACTTGCTTATCATCCACTGATATCGTTAATTGATAATTATTCATTTAGGTACTCTCCATCATTTTATCGTTTGCCGTATTCGGTGGCACTAATGGCCATACGTTGTCTTGTGCATCAATTTTAACTTGTAATAAATAAGGACCATCGTGTTCTAGCATTTCTTCAATAGCAGCACTTACTTCTGACTTTTTCGTGATCATTTGAGCTTTAATATCAAAAGCATTGGCGAGCATAATAAAATCAGGGTTATCAGCTAAATCAGTTTCACTTAATCGGCCATTGAAAAATAGGTCTTGCCATTGGCGAACCATACCGAGTTTGGCGTTATCTATTAGTACTATTTTAACCGGTAATTGAAAACGTTTAATGGTTGATAACTCTTGTACATTCATCATAAACGAGCCATCACCTGAAACCGCAATAATGCAGTCTGTTGGTCGACTGACTTGAGCACCAACGGCGGCAGGTACACCAAAGCCCATAGTACCCATGCCAGCACTCGTTAAGAAATTACTTGGGTCGTCAAATACCATGTGTTGTGCTGCCCACATTTGATGTTGTCCTACATCAGTAGTTACACAACTGTTTTTAGGCATTTTGTCACTAATTTCTTTTAAAACTGCTGGTGCAAAAATCGTGTCGCCTGGGTGATTATAATCCCACGCATAATCTTGGTTCATCTGTAAACAAAACGCTCTCCAAGGCTCAATCGATAATGGAATAGCTAGCGCGGGTAAATTAACTTTTAAATCACCTAATATAGAGGCATCGGCAATGCGACGTTTGTTAATTTCAGCGGTATCAATATCAAAGTGGATTACTTTTGCATGTGGCGCGAATTCGTTAAGTTTACCAGTAACCCGGTCATCAAACCTGGCACCAACGGCGATTAATAAATCACATTCTTGTACGGCTAAATTAGAGGCTTTAGTGCCGTGCATACCTAACATACCCATATAATATTTATCTTCTGGGTCAATCGCGCCTAACCCTTTTAGTGTTGACACACAAGGTAGGCCTGTTATTTTGGCAAAGTCTCGTAATTCATCAATAGCATTGGCCATACCAACACCACCACCAACATATAAAATAGGTTTTTTCGCTTGGTTTAATAATGCAATAGCGTTGCCTACGTTGGCAGGAGGTAATTTAACTTTGTTTTGTAAATTAACTAAATCATCTACACAACCGTTAACGGCTGCAATTTGAATGTCTTTTGGAATATCAACCAACACCGGCCCTTGTCTACCTTCTAATGCAATGGCAAAAGCTTGGTGTAAAACGTCGGCTAAATCATCAATATTGGTTACTTGAAAAGAATGCTTAGTACACGCTAGAGATAAACCAAAAATGTCTATTTCTTGGAAAGCATCTGAACCCATAGCAGCAGTTGCTACTTGGCCGGTTATTGCTACCACTGGAATTGAATCAGCCAACGCATCTGCAAGACCTGTGATCAGGTTTGTAGCGCCAGGACCTGATGTTGCAAGGCAAACACCAACCTTGCCTGAAGCCCTTGCATAGCCTACAGCAGAGAAAGCAGCCCCTTGTTCATGGCGACACAAAAAATGCTCAACGCCACTATCATAAAGTGCATCATAAATCGGCATTATTGCGCCACCTGGGTAGCCAAACACATGTTCAACACCATGCTGTTCTAGCACGTTAAATAATAAGCTCGCGCCGGTTAATTTTTTTTCAGTTGTCATGTGTATATTTAACTTTTTAATAACATTTTATTCATAAACTATTCACTTTAATGAAAAGTATAAAATTTTAGTAATTAATAAGTATTCTCCAAAGGTTAATAATGTTTGTGCGCTGCGCGCTGTTTAATAATTTAATAACGACAAACCCCCCGGTCCTTGCGGAGCGGGGGGTTTGTTATTTTAAGATTTTTTATTTTCTTTAGCTCAACAAATTCCCCCGCGACGATTTAAGAATCACCACGATGAGGACGTTAATAATCACTAAGATAGAATTTTGCATATTTATTAATATTATCTGTAAGTTTATTAGTTTGAGCACTAAGAGTTTTCAGCCTATTTAAATTAGTACCATAGCTCTAATATCAAGCGCAAGTGGTTTGTTAGTGTTTTTTTAGATAAATAAAAATTCCTAGTTATAACCGCTACCTGATCTTATTAAACTTTGCGTGATTATTTTTCGCACAATAAGGTTTACTTAACTACACTTTTGTTTAGATATGTAAAAATAAAAATGGATTTTTATGACCTTAGCCTGTGTTTTTAGTCGAGCTCGCATTGGGCTCGAATCTCCCTTAGTTACCGTAGAAGTACACTTAGCCAATGGATTACCTGCATTCAACATTGTAGGTTTACCTGAAACCTCTGTTCGAGAAGCTAAAGATCGTGTGCGCAGTGCGATTATAAATTGTGGTTATGAGTTCCCTGCCAAACGCATTACTGTAAACCTAGCTCCTGCTGACTTGCCTAAAGAGGGAGGTCGCTTTGATCTGCCAATTGCCATTGGTATTCTTGCCGCCGCTGCCCAATTACCAGATACCGACTTAAATCAATATGAATTTGCTGGCGAGTTAGCCTTGTCGGGGAGTTAAGATCCATTATTGGAGAAATTCCAATGGCAATGGCCTGTAAAGAAAGTGGCCGCACATTAGTGATACCCAGTGAAAACGCAGAACAAGCAAGTTGGGTTCAACAGGTAAAAATATTAAGCCTGTCACATTTAAGCCAGCTATTTCCTCATTTTTTGAAACAACAGAGCTTACCGCTCGTAGCGACAAGAACTTTGCAGGAATATGAAACGAAAAGCGAATATGACATTGCTGATGTTGTAGGGCAGCCGCTAGCCAAGCGTGCATTAGAGCTTGCGGCAAGTGGCCGACATAATTTACTTTTTATTGGTCCACCAGGTACAGGTAAAACCATGCTGGCGAGTCGGTTACCGGGAATTTTACCGCCGATGACTGAGCAAGAAGCGTTATCGAGTGCGGCAATTCAATCTATTTGTCATAAAAACATTAGTCCTGAGTCTTGGTTAACACGCCCTTTTCGGGCTCCGCATCATACGGCCTCGTCAGCGGCGCTAGTGGGTGGCGGTAGTCATCCTCAACCGGGTGAAATTTCACTGGCGCATAACGGTGTGCTTTTTCTTGATGAGTTACCAGAGTTTGAACGCAAAGTTCTCGATGTATTACGCGAACCATTAGAATCGGGAGAAGTGACTATTTCGCGGGCGCTGGTTAAACAAACTTTTCCGGCACAATTTCAGCTAGTGGCTGCGATGAATCCTAGCCCAACTGGATTTTATAATGATAAACGCAGTACACCTGAGCAAGTATTACGTTATCTTAATCGGCTTTCAGGGCCATTTTTAGATCGTATTGACATTCAGATTGAAGTAACCCGATTACCGCGCGGTATGTGGGCTAACGATAATGGCAAAGGTGAGTCGAGTCGCACCATTCAAAAAAGAGTCAGTATTTGTCATCAAAAACAGATATCACGCCAAGGCAAAGCTAATGCGCAACTCAGCAGTGCCGAAGTGAGAAGCTTCTGCCATTTAAACGCTGATGACAGTGAATTTCTAGAGCTTGCCATTGAAAAGCTTAATTTATCAACCAGAGCACATCATAAAATACTTAAAATCGCGCGCACATTGGCTGACATGGAGTCGTTAGAGCACATAGAGCGAAAACATTTAATTGAAGCCCTGTCGTATCGGGCGATGGATAGAATATTGCGTCACTTAACAGACGCAATATGACCACGGCTGTAATGTACTTTACTGACTACTGACTACTGACTACTGATCAGACTGATATGAATGAATTGCTTCAAAAAATGCCTGAATCAAAGGCTTATCTCTACTTTGATTCAAACAGCATACACCAAGATCGAACGGTTCAATTTCACCCACATCCTCTAGAAACTGAACTCGATCTTTAACAGGGCTATTTTCAACCACCACGCGCGGCACAATACCAACTCCGCAACCTAAAGCTACCATGCTGACCAGTGCCTCGTGTCCTGAAACCGTCGCGTAGATATTGGCTTTACCTTGTTGTTTTTTGCGAAACCAATATTCAAAACGTTTTCGCGCGGGACCGTGTTCAGGCAAAATAATGGGTATTTCAGACCAAATAAAGTCTTGCTGAATTTGTTGCTGAACTTGGCACACCATCGTAGGTGCGATCACTGAAACGGGTATTTTTGCCAAATGATGAAAGCTAAAGATTCTAGATAACTGTTCAGGTTTAGCTGCAATGGCAAGATCTACCGCTTGCTTTTCCACTTGCACTAGTCCGTCGGCTGCGTCACCCGTCGTTAACATAATTTCAACCATTGGATGCTGCTGGCGAAAACGTTCTAGCAACGGTGGTAAATGACTATACGCCGCGGTAACAGAACAATAAATATGCAGTTTTCCTTGCAGTTCCGCGTGCTTCTGGTTTAGCGAAAGCTGCAATAACTGCCATTGCTCAAGTTGTTGCTCAGCAAATTGGTAAAACTGTTTTCCTGCTTCGCTTAACACTACGGTACGATTATCGCGATGCAGTAATGGGTTACCTAATTCAGTTTCCAGTCGTTGAATTACTCGACTTAACGTTGAAGGGCTAACATGATGAAGTTCTGCGGTTTTACCAAAATGCAGTGATTTGGCTAAATCGACAAACATCCGCAATGATTTTAATTCCACATTTTTTCCTAAATAGTTAGATTCAATCAAACTGTATTGCAAATTATGCAACACTGCAATGCAAATATATCATTTTAAGCAACGTTAAGTTTTCGCTATGATAGCGTCAAGGTCAACAAACTGACCACCTAACTAATTTCTTGGTCAACCACCAAGCACAGGAGAACAATATGTCTAACTATTTTAATACACTAAGTTTACGCGAAAAATTGGCGCAATTGGGTAAATGTCGCTTCATGCAGCGTGAGGAATTTAGTGACGGTTGTAATTTTATTAAAGGTTGGAATATCGTTATTGTTGGTTGTGGCGCTCAAGGTCTTAACCAAGGTTTAAACATGCGTGATTCTGGTTTAAACATCTCTTATGCTCTTCGTGATGCCGCTATCGCTGAAAAACGTCAATCGTATCAGTGGGCGACAGAAAATGGTTTTACTGTTGGCAACTATCAAGAATTAATTCCACAAGCAGATTTAGTATTAAACTTAACACCTGATAAGCAACATACTTCTGCGGTTAATGCGGTAATGCCATTAATGAAAGAAGGCTCTTCTTTAGCCTACTCACATGGTTTCAACATTGTTGAAGAAGGCATGCAAATTCGTTCTGATATCACAGTGGTTATGGTTGCACCAAAATGTCCAGGTACTGAAGTACGTGAAGAATACAAACGTGGCTTTGGTGTTCCAACACTTATCGCTGTTCACCCTGAAAATGATCCGCAAGGCAATGGCTGGGCTATTGCTAAAGCCTACGCTTCAGCAACCGGTGGTGATCGCGCTGGTGTATTAGCGTCTTCATTCATTGCTGAAGTTAAGTCTGACTTAATGGGCGAGCAAACTATCCTTTGTGGTATGTTGCAAACTGCCGCGATTTTAGGCCACAAGCAATTATTGGCTCAAGGTGTTGACGCTGGCTATGCACGTAAATTATTACAATACGGCATCGAAGGTGTTACTGAAGGTTTAAAATACGGTGGCATTACCAACATGATGGACCGTTTATCAAACCCAGCTAAAATTAAAGCGTTTGATATGTCTCTTGAATTAAAAGAAATTTTACGTCCTTTATTTCAAAAGCACATGGATGACATCATCGAAGGTCGTTTCTCAGCTGGTATGATGGCTGATTGGAATAACAACGATGCTAACTTATTAAAATGGCGTGAAGAGACGGCTGAAACGTCTTTTGAAAAAGCACCTACTTGCGATACTGAAATTTCAGAGCAAGAATATTACGATAAAGGCATTTTCGTTGTTGCTATGGTTAAAGCCGGTGTTGAATTGGCCTTTGATGCAATGGTTGACTCTGGCATTATCAATGCTTCAGCTTACTATGAGTCGCTTCACGAAACGCCATTAATTGCTAACACCATTGCACGTAATATGCTTTACGAAATGAACGTGGTTATTTCAGACACAGCAGAATACGGTAACTACTTATTCTCACATGCAGCAGTTCCATTGTTAGAAGAATTTGCTAGCAAGTTAACTTTAGAAGAATTAGGCGAAGGCTTAAAGTCAACATCAAATGGTGTTGATAACGCGCGTTTAATTGAAGTAAACGAAGCAATTCGCAGCCATGGCGTTGAGTCAATTGGTAAAGAACTACGTGGCTACATGACAGATATGAAGCGTATCGTAGAAGCGAATGCTTAATAGCTAAAACTAGACAGTTTATTACAAGCGGTGTTGGCACATTTAGCTAGTACCGCTTTTTTTATATCTCATTTTTTATCGCGCAAGAATTGATTAAGTAAAAAAGGAAAACTCATGACAGAATTTAATAACGTCACTATCTCAACCGTAGCAAGTATATATTTTGATGGTAAAGTCACTAGCAGAAAAGTTACTTTTGCAGATGGTTCGTTCAAAACCTTAGGTATTATGATGCCGGGTGAATATACCTTTAAAACGGCTGAAAAAGAGTTGATGGAATTTCAACAAGGTATTGTTAGCGTGTTATTACCCGGTAGTGATACTTGGCAAACCATAACGGCCAACCAATCTTTTTATGTTCCAGCCAACGCTTCTTTTGATATTAAAGTAAGTGAATTAGCTGATTACTGCTGTACTTATATTGCTGATAAATAGTTAGAAATTACTAGTACGTTAAAATAATAAGTTACTCTTCCAGTAAACTTATTTTCATAGGCGCTATATATAATATATAGCGCCTATGAAGTTTTTAAAAGTTAACTGTATAACAACTAAAACATAGCTTCATGTCTGCATACCCTCACATATAGAACACCTACGATCGTTCAACGAATCTTATTTTTTAATTCTCCTTTATATAAAACTAATACCTCAAATTTATAAAAATTACAGATTAATACATTAATTTGTGACTTTTTATCTCAACCTCTCGTCTATAGCTACAAACGTCATAATTGCCTTTCTTGAAAGGGTATTTTAATCAGTTATGTATTAGCTATATAAAGGACACCAAAATGAAAAAAACACTAATTGCCAGCGCACTGACTCTAGTATTAATAACAGGTTGTGCTTCTAACGTTACATTATCTGAAAATGAGATGATGAAAAAATTTCCAACCTTGAATCAAGCCGAGCAGCTTTTAGAAAAAGCGGATCAGGAAAATTTAGCATTTTATGCGCCAGAACAAATTAAGGCTGCACAACGTGCTTTTGACGATGCATTGAAGCAAGCTAAATCAGATAAAGATTCAACTGATATTACCGCGAAAGAAACCGTTGATAGAGTTAATGCTGCAATAGCACAATCAAACAAAGCAAAATACACTTTTGAAGAAGCGTTTGATGCTCGCCAAAAAGCACTGAGTGCTAATGCCGATAAGCTTGTACCTGAGCGCTTTAACGACGCTGAGAAACAGTTTAAGAAAATGCTTGCTTGGTTTGAGCTAGGTGAAGATGAGCGAGCTAAACGTGATATCAATGAATTAAAAAACCAATACCTTGCTATTGAGCTTACGGCATTGAAAGCCAACATGTTAAGTGTTGCTAAAAATACGATCAATACAGCAGTAAAACAGGATTTAGATGATGTTGCGCCTATTTTATTTGCTCAAGCACAAGATGAGTATCAGCTAGCATTAAATACGTTAGAAGCTGATAGGTCTAATACCCAAAAAGCAAACGTGCATTCAAATCGTGCTATTTGGTTAATTCAGCGCGCTCAGGGTATTGCTGAAATGAATAAGTATTTTAAAGACGCTAATTTTACTGAAGAGCAAAAGCTTATTTGGTATCAAGAGCAGCTTGAGTATGCCTTATCGCCGATTACCACCAATTTACCTTTTAACGAGTTAAACAAAGAAGTTGTAGCTTTTGCTCATAAAACGTTAACGCAAACTAGTCAACGTACTGATAATCTCAGTAGCGAACTAATATCTTTAGAAGCGCGTGAATCTCGCTTAGCTCGAGATAAAGATGAAGCTATTTTGTCTGCGAAAATGGCGCTTGAAAAAGAGCAAAAAGAAAAACGTGAAGACAATGCAAGATTTGCTGGCGTACAGTCACTATTTAACGAAGAAGAGGCGGCCGTTTACAGACAATTAGATAATGTCTTAATTCGTGCTCAAGGTTTTTCTTTTAAACCTGGTAGTAGCGAAATTGAATCATCTAACTTTACTTTATTAAATAAAATTAATGATGCTATAAGTCGCTTTCCTCATTCTAAAATTTTGGTGTCAGGTCACACTGACTCAACCGGTAGCGCAGAGCTAAACCTTGCACTGTCTAAAAACAGAGCAAAAACTGTGGCTGATTTTATGAGTCAAGTGGGTAACATTGATGTTAATCGCATACAGTCAAATGGCTTTGGTAAAGAGAAACCTGTTGCCTCTAATGAAACTGTTGAAGGCCGTGCGCAAAATAGACGTGTAGAGATTTTAATTATTAACTAGTAAGTAACTGAGATGCTGTTTTCATTAACCGCATCTCTTTTTATTTCTGGAGAGCAAAAATGAGTTTTGACGAAGACAAATTGAGAACTATGTGGCAAGAGAATACGCCTCAATCTGACGAAGATAAAGCATTGAAAAAAGTATTATCAACATCGGCAAATATAACAGCGGTTAAAGATGTATCTGGACTTTTTGTCGGTTGGATTTGGGTATTATTTCTTGGCTTTGGAGCTTCTATGTACTCTGCAAAACGAAAACTTGAACTACACAATCAACAAAAACAAATATTATTAAATCAAAAATCATTAAAAAACAATAATAACACCGGAGAATTATAATGAACTTAGATGTGTGGACACAATCATTCAGTAATGCACTGTCTGGCTTTTGGACTGAAATAGCAGGTTTTTTACCGAACCTAATTGCCACCATAATTGTTATCTATATTGGTTTATTTATATCTAAAATAATTACAAAGTGGGTGGCTAAAATTTTAGAAAAACTTGGTTTTGATAAACTATGTCAAAAACTAAGTGTCGACAAAGCAATTAAAACCTTGGGTGTAAAGTTAACCCCATCTGAAATGATTGGCAAACTACTCTATGTGTTTTTTGTACTGATTATACTTGTGGCTGGCGCAGACACTTTAGGTTTAGATAGATTCTCGGCAATTCTTGATGAATTTGTACTCTACTTACCTAAACTTTTAGGTGCTGTGGTTATTACACTTATAGGTTTATTTATTGCGAACCTAGTGAAAACTCAAGTTGAAAGTTCGCTTGATAGTTTAGGCGTTGAATATGGTGCAGCAGCAGGGCGTGTTCTGCAATTATTGGTGCTGTTTATTACTTTTTCACTAGTTACAGGTCAACTTGAATTAGAAATGGCATTGCTTAATACCATTTTCACTGTCCTTATTGCTAGCTTAGGTATCGCACTCGCTTTAGCTTTAGGCTTAGGTACTAAAACTATCGCCAACAGTATTGTTTCTGGTATTTATGCAAGAGAGCAGTTATCTCCAGGTGATGAAGTTGAATTTGATGGTTTTGTCGGTAATGTTGTCTCAGTATCAACGGTCAATACGTTAATTGAAAATAAAGCGGGTAAGCGTTTAAGTATTCCAAATCAAGATCTGCTAACAGAAAAGTATCTTACTACAAAAATGAGTGAGTTAGCTAAGCCGAGTAAAGCGGCTAAAGCCAGTAAAACAGCTAAGATAAGTAAAACAACCAAAGAAAAGTGAGAACATAATGACCATATCAGAGGGCGAGAATAATCGTGTCTCTGATCGCTTGTCTCAAGAAGATGATGCTGAGCTTGTGCGGATTGCACGACTGCAACTTCCTTATGTGACAACGGCCTACGAAGTGCTTTTTCATCGGTATCATAAAAAACTCATACAAGTTTGTTATCGATATTTAGGCTCAACACAAGAAGCAGAAGAGGCGGTAAATGACACTATGCTAAATGTGTTTAACAGCCTCGCTAAATTTGAAGACCGTGCCAGTTTTAAAACATGGATTTATCGAATTGCACACAACCAAGCTTTAACTCGGCTTAGGAAGAAGCAACTTGATTTAGTTGACCTTGATGAAGCTGAACATGTAGCAGTTGATGACACACAAAATAGCTTAACAGCCGGTGAAGAAGGTATTGATCACCTGTTAGCGCAATTGAGTCTAGAAGAACGCTCAATTGTTGTGTTTCGCATTGCAGGTGATCTTGATTTTGGCGATATAGCTTTGGTAGTTGAGGAGAAATTAAGCACCGTAAAAATGCGCTATAAACGTGCATTAGAAAAAATGGCTGTCAGTGCTCGTTCTGAGGATCAAGACAAGTAAATCACACAAAGTATTTTGAAGTGTTAAGTGCTTACATCAAGGTTATTTTGCATTTTTTACTGTAAAATTTAGCGTTGTAATCTTTTAAATAAAAAAAATTACAACGCTAATCAAATGATATAATACTCAATGTTAAATCAACCTTAGGGCTCGGCATGCAAAGTAAGATCAAATTGAAAATCCCCGTTTTATTTTTATGTGCACTTTTTATTTTTGTGCTCTTAGGCAGTATTATTTCGGGTGATCATTCAGCGCTATTACCTAAAGCTCAAGCAAAGGTTAACGCAAGCATGAAAAGCTTGCCGGATTTTTCTAAAATTAAGGATGTAAAAGAAAAAAAGGAAGCTTTTTTTGCAACCTTATATCCTATTATTCAAGCCGAAAACAATCACGTATTACAGTTAAGAAAACTCATTAATATGCTCAAAAGTGTTCCTATAGCCAAGCTAAATGCTAAACAGCAAGCTTGGTTACTTAACATTTCAAAAAACTATAAATTAGAAAATGAGTACATTGATAACGACACCTTCGAAGAACTGCTTAAAAGAGTTGACTACGTTCCGCCATCATTAGCCTTAACTCAAGCAGCTATAGAGTCTGGTTGGGGAACGTCACGGTTTGCAAAACAAGGTAATAATTTATTTGGTCAATGGTGCTTTTCGCAAGGGTGCGGCATGGTGCCTTCGTTAAGAGAATCAGGCAAAGGGCATGAAGTTGCCAAATTTGATTCTATTAACATGGCTGTTCGTAGTTATATTTTAAACTTAAACACTCATGAGTCTTATAAAGCATTAAGGGAAAATCGCGCACTTTTACGTAAAAAAGAAGCGTCGTTTACAGGGGCTACCTTAGCAGAAACGTTGACTGAATATTCTGAAGAAGGTCATCATTATGTCTCAAAACTCACTGAATTTATTCAACAAAACAAACTTCAACGATTCACTACCGCATTTGAAAATACCTTTGATGATATTACAGACTAATCTAGTTTACATTTAAGCAGTGTGGAATTAGTGTAAGTTTTTTAATTTAGATGTGACTTTTGTTTGTTTCACTGCATCTAAAGAGAGTAATAATACCTCAAAACCTTTTAGCCATACTTTGCTCTAAAAGGTACATTTAAAAACTAATATTAGGAGTCAGTAATGAGTAAGTTACATAGATATTTTATTTTAATATTATCAATTCTCTGCTTGGTTATTGTGTTACAGAATATGGCGACCGTGAGTATTTCATTCCTGTTTTGGGATTTTGCCATGCCGCGAGCTATTTTAATTGCTTTGATGTTAGTAATAGGGCTACTTATTGGTCTTATTTTAAAGAGTAATCGCGAGTAAATTTTAAATAGGGTAGTAGTAATGACTAGAAAAATATTCGTACTAATTTTTGCCGGTATAGTCTTTAGCCAGCAAGCCTTTGCTTTAGGTTTAACGATGTCAGAGCGTCAACTTAATAGTATTTTGAGCTTAAGGTTCCCAATAGTTGAAACATACATGGAATATAGGCTAGAAGCTTCAAAGCCTTATTTAGCGCTTTATGCCGCCACTCAATCAGTTGCTATTACCGCGCGTATAAATGTTATTAATAATGGCCATAAACTTACTGCTGATGCGACATTTAAGGGGCAAATTATTTTTGATAAAGCAACAAACGCTTTGAAAGTGAGTAATCCATTAATTACCCAATTTGAAGTGATAGATAATACCTTTCCAAAATCTGAGAAATCTATTAATACAATCAAAAATACGATTGGACAACATTTACCTATCTCAGTATTGATTGATTTTGATCACATTAGTAATGATTTATTTCAATTTACACCCTCCAGCTTATCGATAGTAGAAGATGGTTTAAGAGTGGAATTTTAGTTAAGAGTTTTAATGCGGTTATTTGTTTAACGATAAACCCATAATCGCATTAACTCAGCTATTATAACATCACCATATCGTCACGATGCATAACCACTTTACTTGGACAACAGCCAAGTAAAGCTGAAATTTCATCACTTTTACAGCCCTTAATCCGTTTAAGATCACGGGTGTTATATTGGCTAATACCTTTGGCAATATGTTCACCGTTTTTAGCGTCATAAATATCAATACAATCGCCTACTTTAAAATCTCCGGATACATCAGTGACTCCTGAGGGAAGTAAAGAAGCACCTTTATTTTTTAAGGCACTCACGGCGCCAATATCTAATAACACGCGACCATTGCTTTTTAAGGTATGTTTTAGCCAATGTTTGCGTGCTCGAGTTGCACTTTCTTTAGCAACAAAGTGAGTTCCTGGATTTTCGCCTTGCAAAATATTCTCAAAAACTTCACCACGACTACCATTTAAAATATAGGTTTCGATACCATTTTCTACTGCTTTTTCTGCTGCTTGAATTTTTGTTTTCATACCACCAGTCGCAATATGATTATTCGTAGCCCCTGCCATGGCATAAACAGATTCATCTATTTTGTCTATTACTGGTATTAACTTAGCTTGTGGATTTTTACGTGGATCTTCTTCAAAAACACCGTCTACATCACTTAAAATGAATAAGCTATCGGCTTCGCTGACTACCGCAACTAATGCTGCTAAATTATCATTGTCACCTACTTTTAATTCTTCAGTTGCTACCGTATCATTTTCGTTAACAATAGGAATAACGCCATTTTCTAGTAATATTCTTAAGGTGTTTTTAATACTAATGTAACGTTGGCGGTCTTTTAAATCACCATGGGTGATTAGCAGTTGGCTGCAAGGCACATCAAAAAATCGTTGCCAATTAGCCATCATCTTCATTTGCCCAACCGACGCCATTGCTTGTTTTGTTGGAATTGAAGGGTTGGATGATCCGTGAGCAATTAAGCCCCTACCAGCAGCAACACTACCAGAAGAGACCAAAATAACTTCCTTGCCTGCTTGTTGGCATTGAGTAATAAAACGCGCAATGGCTAGTATATACTTACCGCTGCAGCCTTGAGCATCAGGTGAAACTAATGCACTGCCAACTTTTATTACCACACGATTAAAATTCATGACAACCCCTCTATTTTCTATTAGTTAAGATTGCCTCGAAACACAGGTGTTTTGCAATAAAATTTTGCAATTACATTAGACTTGTTTACTATTTTCTAATGGTTTATGGAATTAGTGCACTTAAGCTAATATTTAACTATGTTAATAATGTATTTTAATCAAATTATACGCAGGGCAATAAATTTATGGTGCGTTTTTATCCATATTACTTTTGCCTTGCAGTAACTTATATCGTTGAATTCTCAATTTATACTGCTACGTAAAATGCATCATAAATTATGCTTTCATGACTTTCGTTGCAGTTTATCGCTGCACTTCAAATAAATGCTTTTAGTTCTAACCATTATTAGCTTGGTAATTTTTTAACGATTTTTACTGAAAATATGTGCGAAACCCATTAATATTATAACCAGTAATTTAGTTCCTAAATTTTTGGTTATTTATATGCTACATTTTTTACCTGGCCCTATTATTGGCTGCTTTTCAGTTATTTTGTATATTGTTAATACTATACTTTGGCTAGTGCCAATACTGATATTTTCATTATTAAAAGCCATTGGCCCTATTCCTTTATGGCAAAAATTCTTTAGCTATTTACTCGATCAAATGGCCAGCAACTGGGTGCTTTTTAATACTTTTATTCAAAAGTTATTCACCAAAACAAAAATTAATGCGTCAGGCCTTGAAAAACTTAAGATGAAAGACTGGTATTTGGTGATTAGTAATCATCAAAGCTGGACCGATATTTTAGTTTTGCAACGCGTTTTTCACGGTAAAATTCCATTCTTGAAATTCTTTCTCAAAAGAGAATTAATATATGTGCCTTTACTTGGCTTGGCTTGGTGGGCGCTCGACTTTCCTTTCATGAAGCGTTATAGCCAACACTTTTTAAAGAAAAACCCACATTTAAAAGGTAAAGACATCGAAACAACCAAAAAAGCCTGTGAAAAATTTAAACATAAGCCTGTTAGTGTCATGAACTTTATTGAAGGTACTCGCTTTACAGAAGAAAAACATAATAAGCAAAACTCGCCCTTCCAAAGGTTGCTCAAGCCTAAAGCGGGTGGAATTGGTTTTGTGCTACAAGCAATGAAAGGTAATTTAAGTAAAGTGGTTAATGTCACGATTTACTACCCTGATGGTGAACCCAATTTTTTAGACTTTCTGTCAGGAAAAATAAAACGAGTAAACATTGCGATTGAAACACAAGACATTGGCGACTCGCTAAAAGGCGACTATGTTAATGACCGTGCTTATAAAATACAGTTTCAAAAGTGGGTTAATCAACTTTGGTTAGATAAAGATAAAAAAATGCTTCAGCTTGAAGAGCAAGCAAATAAGGATAATTAATGCAGGAAATAATCAATTCTTGGTTAACCGCGCAAGGCGTACATGAATCATATTTAACCTTAAGTTCGGTGTTAATTGCTTGTTTATTTATTTTTATGTTGTGCAGCATTAGTTTTTATATCGCGAAAAACTATGTACTGGTGTTGATTCATAAATTAACCAAAGCCTCAAAAAACACCTGGGATGATGTGCTTTTTGATCATCAAGTTTTTTCACGTATTTCGCTGTTAATTCCTTTTATATTATTGTTATTACTGACGCCACTTTTGTTAGATGAAAGCTCATTACTCGCTACGGTATTGATAGTTTTCGCTAAAATAGGCCTATGTTTTCAGATAGCACGTACGATTAGCTCAGTACTAAATGTTATTAATAAGCTATATAGGCAAACTGCCAGTGAACGTTATTTACCACTGAATTCGACATTACAGGTGATTAAGCTTGTGGTTTATTTAGTGGCAACGATATTGGCTGTTTCGCAAATTTTAGATCGCTCACCACTTTATTTACTGAGTGGCTTAGGAGCTTTAACAGCCGTACTTATTTTAGTGTTTCAAGATACTATTAAAGGCTTGGTTGCTAGTATTCAAATATCGGCTAATAAAATGGTTGCGCCTGGTGATTGGATTGAATTACCCAAATATGGTGCTGATGGCGATGTTATCGAAATAGGGCTAAATACCGTAAAAGTTAAAAACTTTGATAATACCATCACAACTGTGCCTACTTATGCCTTAACTAGTGGTTCATTTAAAAATTGGCGTGGCATGCTGAGCTCAGGTGGCCGAAGAATTAAACGTGCAATTGTCATTGATGTCGGCAGTATTCGATTTTATAACCAAGCGCAATTGGACAAACTGACATCAGTAACCTTGATCACTGATTACCTTGTGGCCAAGAAAGCCGAAATTTTAAAGCAAACGGGTGAATTAGTTATCGATAGTGCTATTACAGCTTCAACTATCAATACAAGGCAGTTAACCAATATTGGGACCTTCAGGGCTTATATAACCGCTTATTTAAAGCAACACCCTAAAGTGCATCATGATATGACCTGCATGGTAAGACAATTACCAGCAAATGAGGTTGGTTTGCCATTAGAGTTATACTTTTTCAGTAGTGATCAAAATTGGGTGAATTATGAAACCATACAAGCAGATATTTTTGATCATTTATATGCCGCAGCGCCACTTTTTGGCTTAAGAGTATTTCAGCACCCAAGTGGCTATGACTGGCAAAAGGCGACAACTAACGCTGACGCATAACACCTTCTTGCATCGTAGAGGCGACCAATAAACCTTCTTGGTTAAATATTTGTCCTTTTACTAAACCTCGACCGCTGCTAGCTGACGGGCTTTCAATACAGTAAAGCAGCCATTCGTCTATACGAAATGGTCGATGAAACCACATTGAATGGTCTATTGTCGCCAGTTGAAAGTTTGGTTGCCAATAACTAACCCCATGCGGAAATAAAGCCGTAGGCAAAAAAGAAAAATCAGAAGTATAGGCTAATAAATAAGTATGAATACGAAGGTCATCAGGTAACGTGCCATTTGCCTTTATCCACATTTGACATTTAGCTTCAGTTTTTTCAGGTTTTAACCAGTTGTACTGAACTACAGGGCGAGTTTCTATTGGTTTTTCAGATAAAAACTTTCCACGAATCTCTTCTGGTATCGCTTCTTGATTATCAAAAATGAAATCTGTGTATGACTTTAACTCTTCTGGACCAGGGACTAAGGGCATAACATCTTGGTGATCAAACCCTTGCTCGTGTTGTTGAAACGAAGCGGTCATGTAAAAAATCGCCTGACCATTTTGAATCGCGTTTACCCGACGAGTATTGAAGCTTTTGCCATCTCGAATGTTTTCAACCTGATAAACCACAGGCTTGCTGGCATCTCCAGGTCTTAAAAAATACGAATGTAAAGAATGTACATTATGAGTTTCAGCAACGGTTTCTTGGGCAGCCGACAATGCCTGGCCCATTACTTGGCCACCAAACAATGCTCTAAAGCCTAAATCTTGACTTTCACCTCGGTAAATACCTTGCTCTATTATTTCTAATTTTAAAAGTGCTGAAAGATCATCCAATACTTGACTCATAAAAACTTTACCCTCTTTAACTATGACAAATCTTATTTATTATAACCTGCTATTACACTTAGAATAACGAAATAAGCTTTTAAATATCCTGATTATAAAAATATGCACAATAGCAAACTGGCTAACCAGCAGAATTTATTTATAAAAATTTGAATCTTAATAGTTGATCTTAGCAATGATCTACGATATGTTTCAACAATAAAACGTATACTATGGATATGTAATACGTATTACTAACGTGATAAAGAGGCCATCGTGCACGCAGTTCTTGAACGAGAAGTATTACTAGAAAGACGACAATATACCGCAGAACAATCTAATTTGTGGGACAAACTGTCGCTTGCGCAAAAATTTGCGACTAGCAGTTTGACACAGTTTGGTTATGATCTTTGTTTTATTCGCAACAGCAAAGCAGGTAATATTGCAATTTTGTTGTGTGACAGTAATGCAGCTACAATCTCTGATGACGGCGAAATTAATACATCACCAAACCTCACTGTTAGACTTTAATTCCAATTTCGATATAAAAAAGCCGCTTCATAAGCGGCTTTTTTATTGCTATTTTTTTTACTGAATACCAAGCGACGATAAATAATTTCACTAAGATAAACCCCCTCCTCTATTATTCACTATCAGCGCATTCACTCAGGCGAGAAAGAAATACGTAGGGATCAATATCCTGAATACTGGGTGAGTCAACCGCGAAAACAACCTTGACTGAGAAGTCTCCTAAATTAGCAAAAAAACGGGTATTTATTGCCTGTTTTATTCGATCAAACTTTATTAGTGCTTGCTCAATATTTTGATGTGGACATAAGAATAAATATTCGCCAGTACTTATGATGCCGGCATAGTCTTCTTCATCAATATTTTCATTAATGATAATGGCCAAAACTTTACTGACATCAGCTAGAATCTTGCGATTAAAG
This sequence comes from Colwellia sp. Arc7-D, assembly GCF_003061515.1. Lineage (NCBI taxonomy): Bacteria > Pseudomonadati > Pseudomonadota > Gammaproteobacteria > Alteromonadales > Colwelliaceae > Colwellia > Colwellia sp. Arc7-D. The sequence goes on along the minus strand of NZ_CP028924.1, from coordinate 4,121,119 downwards.
CGAAAGCTTAGCTCTTGCCAATTTTCTATCTTTAAGTAAATGATAGATATGTCATATTGATATTTTCTGGCAATTTTATACTGTTGTTGATACCAACGTTTAGTTTGTACTGGCTGTGCTAATTGGTTTTGCGGTAACTCTATTTCATCGTAACTGAGGTTAAGTTTTAGCCGGTGAGCTTGAAAGCGACAAAAAATTATAAAAATAGCACTACAGCTTAAAAGTGAAGCAAGGAGAATAATGAGCATTTTTTGTTGGGCATATTTTTCGTTGAACTCTAAACTTAGCTGGCTTTGTTCAGCCAAATTTAAAGCAAGTTTCTTAGCTTTATCGCTTGTTGATATTGCGGCAGTAGCAAATGAATCTTTTACACTGACGTTGGGGTACAACCCTTGATATAAGGATAAATAATGGCTCTGATTTTTGATAGCCTGTGGCAAGTTGTTTTTTGCTTTATAGTAGTCGGTTAATAGTAAATACAATTCTATTTGTTGTGGTGAAAGCACAATGTTTTTAGCTAGTGATTGTGCTGAAATTAACATTGCTTCGGCTTCTATTTGTTCTCCTAAAGCAAACATCACTTTTACTAAGCTAATTTTAGTCGACAGCTTAACACGTACTAAATTGTATTGATTAAATACTACCTGTGCGTTCATTAATCGTGCTTTTGCTGGTTTAAGTTGTTGTTGTTCATATAATACTTGTCCTAAGCCAAGTTCGGCATAGGCTGCGTGAATTACGAGTTTATATTGTTTGGCAAACTGTAATGACTGCCAAAAAGCATTGTAAGCATCATCATATTGTTGCAGTTGGAAGTAAGCATTCGCTACTAAATGGTAACTGTGGGCAATGCCTTCGGTTCTCGCCATATCGATGCGTAGTTTTATTACATTGTTGAGCAGTTCAACAGCATTGTCATATTCTGATAAATAAAAATGTGCTTGGGCAATAGTTTCTAGCAATGTTATTTGATCAACATTTGTTTGGTTTTGACTGAGTAAAGTTTCAACCTTGTTGAGCGTTTTTACCGCCAGATCGTATTCAGCGCTTAAGGCATAAGCTACGACAGAATAGGCAAGTGCTTGTAAATGATAGTTCATATCATTTGCTTGTTCAGCCAACCATGCCGCGCTTTGAGAGGTATCTTTTAGCTGAATATAGTTACCTTGTGCATAATAACCTCGTGCAATTTTTAACATTAAGTCCAGTTGTAATTCGACATCTATTTTGTCAATTTCACTACCGTATTGTGCAAATTGGAATGCCACGAGTAAGTTGCCTTGATTAAAAGCCACATCCGATAAAAGAGAGAAGGCCTTCGCGACAATATTTGAACTGAACTGATCTCTATTGTTGACTACGGCTTGTGCGGTATCGACAACATCTTGTGCAAGCAATAACTCTTTCCTCAGAAGATAATAATCGTTTATTGCTTCGCGTGTGTTAACGCCACTATTAGTGTCGTTCGCTTGAGCACAAAGTGATATGAACAAACTTATTAAAACAACTAGCAGTATTCGATTCATTGAGCGTTAACTTCCATTGGTAGATTGGGGACGCTTACTATTTTTACTTTAGGCGTATTGTATCGAAAAGTGTTCAGTTCACTACGAGATTTTTACATTTTTCAGGAAGTATTTTATTAATTTACCTTATTAACTCGACTACTCGTTATCACTCTAAGTAGTCATTTAGCCGATATGGAGAGATTTAACGTTAATCTAAACATAATTCGTATTAAAGTATAATGGTATAAATGACTAATAAATTGTTAATATTCATTAATTTAAATTATCTTTTTATGGCTAAGATTAATAATGGTTTACAAATAGAATACATTACTTATAATCGTAGATGAGCTTTTTAAGCTCAACAAGGGCAAATCCAGTGAAAATTGGAGACGCAAAGTTACCGATCTAAGGGGCAACCTACGATAGCGGAACTGCAAAATTTAGATATAGTGGGGGCTTATCTTAATTTACCGGTTCTCCATCGTAATCTCTGGTAACTTTGCGTGCCTTCCTTTGTTTTCACGTTAATCCCTATTATTTCGTTTCTGCTTTCAGTGCTTTATCTTGAGCTTTTTTCTTTTCAACATAGTCAAAAATAACCGCTTCTAACATTGATAATGGCATAGAGCCATTTTTTAGAATTTGATCATGAAACTCTCGTAAATCAAACGATGTTCCTAAGTTTTTCTCAGCATGAAGACGTAACTTTTTGATGGTTAGTTCACCCATTTTATAAGATAAGGCTTGTCCTGGCCAAGAGATGTAACGATCAATTTCAGTTTTTACATTATGCAGTGACAGTGCCGTATTATTGGCTAAATAGTCCATAGCACGTTCTCGGTTCCAACCTTTAGCGTGCATGCCAGTATCAACAACTAATCGGCAGGCTCGCCACATTTCATAGGTTAAGCGGCCAAAGTCGCTGTAAGGACTTTGATAAAAACCAGCTTCTTTACCTAAATATTCTGAGTAGAGTCCCCAACCTTCGCCAAAAGCAGAAATATAAGTGCTAGTTCTAAACTTAGGTACATTCTCCATTTCTCGGGCAATAGAGCTTTGTAAGTGATGACCGGGTACCGCTTCGTGCAACGTTAATGCTTCTAAAACATATAACGGTCGACGGTCTAGTCGATACGTATTAACCCAATAATTACCCGGTTGGTCATCTCGCGAGGGACCAGAGTATCGCCCTGTTGTATATTTAGGCGCAATATTTGCGGGTACTTCTATCACGCCGTACGGGGTACGTGGCAAGGTTTTGAATAGTTTTGGTAATTGGGCATCCATTTTTTTGGCGATGAAGGACGCTTCTTTTAATAAACCTTCAGGGCTTGTGGCATAGAATTGTTTATCAGTACGTAAAAAATGAACAAAATCTGCAAAGTTTCCAGTAAAGTTAAGTTGTTCAATAATGGTGTCCATTTCAAGCCTAATGCGTTTTACTTCAGCCAAGCCCGTGTTATGCACTTCATCAACAGAAATCGGTAAGGTTGTATAGTGTTGTAACCGGTTAACATAATAGCTGTCGCCGTTTGGTAAAGAATTAGCCGCTATGTTGGCTCTGGCATTGGGTTGATATCGATTGACCATGAAATCATAATATTGCTGGTAACTCGGCATCACAACTTCAGCAATAGTTTTCATGGCTTGTTCTTTAAGTTGAGCTTTCAGCTGTGGAGTAAAGTATGCCGGCAACGTTAAAAATGGCTGATAATAGGTACTTGAGCTAGCGTCAGTTTTTATAAATGCTTTAATTGACTCTTCAAAGCCTTCTAAGACAATTTTTGGTTGGGTAATGCCTGAAGCTATTCCTTGTTCCATCCAATACATTTGTTGAGAAAAGTATCGTGGCAACGCATTCAATCGTGCAATATAATCGAGGTAATCTTGTTCGGTTTTAAAGCTAACTTGGCTTTTAATTCTGCTAATCCAGACATGAAATCCTGATTCAGCAGTTAATGGCATGTAGTGTTCTTTGTTAGTATAACTATCTAGTTCATTTTTTATGCTATAGGACAAAACTGAATGATTAATAGCTTCTGTCTGATTGAGCTTGTTACTATTTATTGCTAATAATCTTTGGTAAATAACGGCCAATATTTTATGTTGTTTTTGTAAGTTTTGTGGAGATAAGTCAGGTAATCGGCTATTAGTATCGCCGGAAATATCTTGATTAAAAGGACTTTGATGGTCTTTAAAGTGTTGATAATCTGTAATGATTTGTTCGAGATTATGGCTGATTAAAGCGGTAGGAGTTTTGGTCGACTGACAAGCCATAACCAATAGAACAACAAACATAGTGATTGAAAGAACTTTCATTACAAATCTCAAAAATTAATTTTATAAAAATACCCACTTATTTAATCACCATAACAAATCGAAACTATTTATAAAGCAAAGTTTTCAGTTAAAGATTAATTTTGTTATTAAATCGGCATTGTTGTCGTTGTTTATACATTTTAGCATGGTACTTTTACTAAAATTACTGGACAATAACCCATCCGCTGATTGTCGTAAGAACATAAATGAAAAGTTGGCATAGTGCAGTATCATGATTCAATAGCACAAGCTGAACAAAAAATGCACGCCGCCATAAAACAATTGCAGTTATGGCATATAGCCGCGACTCCAATTAATTATGCGGTAAGCTACGGTTACCTTAATAAGCATTCAAAAAGTCTTAACTCTGAACTTGAAAAGCAATTAGCGTCAAAAAAGAAACTAGATAACTTTTTCTTAGAAGAAATGTATCGTCAATATATTTTAGGACAAAGTTCTTTTAGAGGGGAGTTAATTGACGATCTCGATGAAGTATTGGTTGATTTGCAAACTAATAACGAACAGTCATCACTGAATACAAAACGTTTAGTGACTGAATTAGACGAGAATATTGCCAACTTAAAGTCTACTGACAGAAGTGAAATATTTAACGCCATTAAACAGATACGTATCACGACTCAGCGATTTAAACTTGAACAAGAGAAGCTTGCTAAACAGCTTCAATCTTCACAAAAATCTACTGAGACATTGCGCTCTGAGTTAGACGATGTGAAAAAAGAAATTTACTTAGATCCACTCACCGGTCTATTTAACCTTAAAGCGATGAATCAACATTTAGAGCTTTGGCTTTCTGATGATCCCGCCAAGCAAGTTTCTGCAATCGTAATTAATATTGATCAGTTTGCTAAGATGAATGAAAGTTTAGGCCCATTGATCAGCGATGTATTACTGACAAAAATTGCTACTAAAGTGAGCAGTTATGTCGGTGAAAGTGGCTTGCCTGTTAGATCTGCTGGAGATGAATTTTTGATTTTGCTGCCAGATGTAAAGCGTATTGTTGCCGGAGAAGTAGCTGAGAAAATACGGCAGAGTGTTGAAAAATTAAGGTTTATTACCAGTAAATCAGGCACTAGATTACCGCAAATGACATTAAGTATTGGTGTGAGTGATTATAATGTTGCAACCAGTGCTAATAATATCATTAGCCAAACACGGGCATTAATAAACAATAACGCTAATATTCGAACTAATTACGTGAGTATTGCTAATAATTAATTTGCGCCTATTTCAGATATTAATAGCGCTAAGTTTTTTTCTGAAAATACCTTCACCCCGTTTGATCTCAATAATGCACTGGTAATACCTTGCCCTGCAATTTTCTGTTGGCTAAATTGACCATTATAAATACTCGTGCTGCCACAGGATGGACTTGATTCTTTCATCAGCGCATATTGAATATTATATTTTTGACAAAGTAATAATGCTTTATTTGCTCCTTTTTCAAATTCATCTGTAACATCATCACCCGTAATTGTTTTAACTTGAATGCTATCACCAACCATTTTTAGTTCTGCAGGAGGCCTTGGCGTACTTAATCCTCCTGCTAATTCAGGGCAGATAACCACTAAGCGATTTTCTGCTTGCCAGCGTAACAATGTAGTATTAACTAATAAGTTATCCCCACCGTCGTACCTCACTTTATTACCTAAAAAGCAGCTACTAATAAGTATCTTTTCCATCAACTTTACCTGTTTAAACTATAAAATTTTTAATATGACTTTAATGATCAGTAGTAAGTTAACGTTATTTTATTTGATTAATAAAAGCTGTTTAACACCTTCTAAATCGTCTTTATCTTGTTCAGTAGCGCACTCGATCCAGCAAGCATGACTATACTCTTCAAAGTTTAGTAAAAACACACTGTTAGCAATTTTGATTCTCAAACAATAAAGATCAGCGCCCTCTAATACCTCTAGCGTTTGTGCCGATGTTACCTGTAGCACATAATCAATAACCGCCGTTTTATCATCCATTGTCCATTCAACATTAAAAAAGATCTGAAGTGTAGTTAAACTAATTTCTTCAAGGTTAATGATTTCTATATTATTTTCTTTGAGCATACCGTTTCTTCTTCATGATAATTAATGGTTGAAAACATATACTGATGCAGTAATGCGATAGATTAATTTTTATCCTAGCGCGAAGCTAAAAAAAGCAACGACAACAGTAATTTTTTTACATATAATCAAGTGAGGATCCCTTAAAATTATTTACCAAAGAGAGATATTATCTATGAAAAAACTTACTTTAGCCGTTGCTGCTACTGTTATGATGGCTTCACCAGCATTCGCTGGCGACGCAGCTGCCGGTAAAGCAAAATCTGCTATGTGTGCAGCTTGTCACGGTGCTGCTGGTATTTCTGCTGTTCCTATGTACCCAAATCTTGCTGGTCAAAAAGAAGCTTACCTTGCAAAGCAATTAAAAGATTTTAAATCGGGTAACCGTAAAGATCCAGTAATGGCACCTATGGCAATGGCATTATCTGATGAAGACGTTGCGAACATCGCGGCATACTACGCAAGCCTTAAGTAACCTTACCGTTATGTTAAAAAAAGCGCTATTAAGCGCTTTTTTTGTCTTTAAAATTAACACTTAACTCTGATGTTGTTTAATCAAAGATAAAAAAGGCTCGCCATAGCGGGCAAGTTTGGTGTCGCCAATACCACTAACATTGAGCATTTGTCTGGAAGTCGTTGGTTTTACCCTTGCCAATTCAGAGAGAGTGGCATCGTTAAAAACAATAAACGGCGCAATATCTTCAAGTTTAGCAATTTCTTTGCGTAACAATCTTAACTTAGCAAATAAAACTCTATCATAGGCTTTTTCACGTTTATTACTTTGCCAGTAACTCGCTTTTTGCAAACGAGGTGCGGCTAACATTAAGGGGTGTTTACCTTTTAATATATCTCCAGCGGCTTGGGTTAGACACAAGTTTGACTGGGCAGCAATATCTTGTTGTAGATAGCCTAAATGAATTAACTGTCGTACGATTGAAAACCAATAGCTCGGTGTTTTGTCTCTGCCAATGCCAAAAGTTGATACTTTATCATGACCAAGTTGGGTCATTTTAGTATTGAGCTCTGCGCGTAAAACCGCAATAACATACTCAACATCACCACTTTCTTCAATTCGATATACACACGAAAGTACTTTTTGTGCAGCTTGTGTCGCATCAAACTGGCTTGGAGGATCTAAGCAAATATCACAATTACCACAGCTTTTTTCAGTAAACTCAGCAAAGTAATTTAAAACAACTCTGCGACGACATGTTTGTGCATCAATAAAACCACGCATCGCCTGAAAACGCTGAAGCTCTACATTAACTCGTTGTTCGTTTTCACCTTCACTAATGCGTTTGTTAATGCGTTCAGCGTCTTTTTCGTCATAAAGGAAAAGTGCTTCTGCTGGCAAGCCATCACGGCCTGCACGGCCTATTTCTTGATAATAAGATTCGACTGTTTTTGGTGGTTCATAATGAATAACAAAACGCACATTAGATTTGTTAATACCGAGACCAAAAGCAATTGTAGCTACTACAATTTGCAGATCATCTTTGGCGAATTTATCTTGAATAATATTACGAATTTCAGACTCTAAACCGGCATGATACGCTGAGCAATTGATACCCGTTTCAGCTAAACGTTTTGCTAGTTTTTCTACTTGCCAGCGGCTATTGCAATAAATAATGCCGCATTCATCTTTACGTTTTTTTATATAACCAATAACTTGCTGCTCACCCTGATACTTTTCTGCCAAGGTAAAACGAATATTGGGTCGATCAAAACTATCAAGATGAATATAAGGATCGTTTAATGCCAATTGTTGCAGGATATCGCGTCGAGTGGTGACATCTGCCGTTGCGGTTAATGCCATCACAGGTACGTGCGGAAAGTTTTGTTTAAGTAAATGTAATTGCGTGTATGCAGGGCGAAAGTCATGACCCCATTGTGATATACAATGCGCTTCATCAATTGCAAAAAGGCTAATATTGAGCTGAGATAAGCCCTGGATAAAGTAATAATTTTTCAGTCGCTCTGGGGCAACATAGAGTAATTTAATTTTACCTTGACCTAAACGACTAAAAATATCGTTGATGGTCTCGGTATCAAGTGACGAATTAACAAACGCAGCAGAAATACCTTGTCGAACTAAACCGTCAACTTGATCTTTCATTAAGGCTATCAGGGGGGAAACTACAATTGTAACACCGGGCATAATGGTTGCTGGTAATTGAAAGCACATCGACTTTCCGCCACCCGTCGGCATTAACACTAAGCTATCTCGTCCCTGAAGAGCATGATTGATGATTTCTTCTTGGCCAGGGCGAAACGCCTGATAACCAAAGTGATGTTTCAGAGATTCAGTTAATGTTGTAGGAGAAATGGCTTGCAACAGGAAGTCTTATTTAATTAAATCAGCCGACATTTTACAGTAGTAAAGGCGTTGTGCGGAGGTTTATTTTTATTTTTACAGTGAATTTCTTATTATGAATAAAACTCAGTCTGATTATTAAGGTAAACACAGGTATTTTACGTAAAATGAAAGAGTAGCTTTGCCCTGTAAAAGTGCATGGTTAATGAATCTTATATTGCTTAATACTTTTAACTTGTCGATAGGTTGTTCAATTGAATAATGATATTATATCGATACTTTAGCTCACCTTAGCCAGCAAGTTTATTCCATGCCAACAATTGAAAAAGACGCACTTCGTGGCGGTATTATTTTCGCGATTAGTGCTTATACAATGTGGGGGATTGCCCCATTATATTTTAGACTCATTGACCATATCAATGCCGATGAAATTCTTGTACACCGCGTCGTTTGGTCGACAATTTTATTGACGTTAATTGTTTTACTGACCAAACGATGGGGCAATTTTATTGCCACTATTACACAACCCAAGATAGTCATGCAGTTAACCATATCGGCAACTTTTTTAGCGGTAAATTGGTTTATGTTTATTTGGGCTGTTAACAATGATCATTTGCTCGATGCTAGCTTAGGATATTACATAAACCCACTATTTAGTGTTGCATTAGGCGTAGTGTTTTTAGGCGAACGTTTAAGATTTTGGCAGTTATTTGCAGTTGGCTTGGCATTCATTGGCGTGCTCATTCAACTTATAATGATTGGCTCGTTGCCGATAATATCATTAGCGTTAGCCGCTACTTTTGGTACCTATGGTTTATTGCGTAAAAAAATGCCTTTAGATTCATTCGTAGGACTTTTAATAGAGTCACTTATGATGCTACCTATCGCCTTAATTTATTGGTTGTTTTTTCTACAAACCACTACAACTAATATGTTTGAAAATACGATGTCATTAAATACATTATTAATTTGTACCGGCATTGTTACTACCGCACCTTTATTATGTTTTAGTGCTGCGACCAAACGTATGACGCTGACAGCGCTGGGTTTTTTCCAATATATAGGCCCAAGTATTATGTTTGTTTTAGCAACTTTTTATTATGAAGAGCCGCTTTATTTTGCTAAATTAATTACATTTGCATGTATCTGGACCGCATTAGCAATATTTAGTTTTGATTCAGTAAAAGCTAGGCGTAAAGCAGCTAAAATAGCGGTAATATAGCGAGGTAAGTTAACAAAGCGAGTTAGGTTAACTCGCTTTGTTATTCGTATGAAGAGTCTAATTCCTAAAGCTTCTCTAAATTAGCATAAGCAACAACTAGCCATTTACAGCCTACATCTGCAAAGTTCACTTGAATACGACTTTGAGGACCGCTGCCTTCGTAATTTAATACCACGCCGTCACCAAATTTAGTATGACGAACATTTTCACCCAATTTAAAACCTGAGTTGCCAAAGGTTTCAAGGGTTAGCGCAGAAGAAAATTTACCTGTGGTTCTTGGCTTGCTAACTTGGCTTTGCATACGAATTTCTTCGGTACAAGTGTCAGGTAGCTCTCTTAAAAAACGACTCGCTTTATGATGTTTTTCTTGGCCATACAATCGACGACTTTCTGCATGACATAAATAGAGCTTTTGCATTGCTCGTGTCATGCCAACATAACATAAACGCCTTTCTTCTTCTAAGCGGCTAAGGTCTTCAACTGACTGCTGAGAAGGGAACATGCCCTCTTCTAATCCAGCAATAAAGACTAATGGAAACTCAAGCCCTTTAGCTGAATGCATGGTCATAAGCTGCACAGCAGATTCATAATCATCGGCTTGTGATTCACCAGACTCCAAGGCAGCATGGGTTAAAAATGACGTCAGTGGGCTTTGCTCTTCTGCCAGTTCAGGGTCAACTTCAAAGGTTTGACAAGCAGTAACTAACTCATTTAAGTTTTCAATACGGGCTTCAGCACGTTCGCCTTTTTCCGCTTGATACATAGCTTTTAAGCCAGAATGTTGAATAACATAGTTAGCTTGTTGGTCGAGGTTGAGGTGACTTGAGTCGTCTTCTAACTGATCAATAACATTAATGAACTGCTGAATAACTTTCGCACTGCGACCTTTTAGCTCTTCATTTTTTACCATGTGCTGACAAGCTTGCCACAAGGTACTTTCCAAACTTCTTGCAGCGTCACGCACTAAACTTAGGGTTTGATTGCCAATGCCACGTGTTGGGGTATTAATAACACGTTCAAATGCCGCATCATCGTCTCTGTTATTGAGTAAACGTAAATAAGCGAGTGCGTCTTTAATTTCTTGACGTTCAAAAAATCGTAAACCGCCATAAATACGGTAAGGCAATTTCGCTTGAATTAAGGCTTCTTCCATTAAACGAGATTGGGCATTACTTCGGTATAAAATAGCGACATCATCTAATGAGCCTTTTTTATTTTTCCAGTCTGTAATACGTCCGGCAACAAAGCGCGCTTCATCTATTTCGTTAAATGCGGTGTAGATAGATATTTTTTCGCCTGCATCGTCTTCGGTCCATAGGTCTTTACCAAGACGATTATTATTGTTGCCAATTAACTGATTAGCAGCATTGAGAATATTGGCGGTAGAACGGTAGTTTTGCTCGAGCTTAATGGTTTTAGCACCATCAAAGTCTTGTAAAAAACGTTGAATATTTTCAATTTTAGCCCCACGCCAGCCATAGATAGATTGGTCATCATCACCTACGATCATGACATTACCACTTTTCTTGCCTAACAGGTTCAACCAAGCATACTGAATCGCATTGGTATCTTGAAATTCATCTACGAGTACATGCGAAAAACGTTGCTGGTAATGAGCTAATAACTCTGGATTATTTAACCAAAGCTCATGAGCACGCAATAATAGTTCAGCAAAATCGACTAAGCCTGCACGATCACAAGTATCTTGATAAACACGATAAACTTTAACAAATGTTTCTTCTGTTACGTCATGTTGAGCATCAATATGGTGAGGGCGCAAACCTTCATCTTTTTTACCATTGATATACCAAAGAAATTGTTTTGGCGGCCAACGCTTTTCGTCTAATTCTAATGAACGAACAATACGCTTAACCATACGAAGTTGATCGTCAGAATCAAGTACTTGGAAGGCTTGAGGTAGCTTTGCTTCTTGAAAGTGCATACGTAATAAACGATGTGCTAAACCATGGAAAGTACCTACCCACATTCCGTGCACATTGCCATCAACGGTTTGTTCAACTCGGGCACGCATTTCTGCCGCGGCTTTATTGGTAAAAGTAACCGCTAAAATGCTATGAGGAGATGCATGCTCAACTTTCATCAGCCAAGCAATACGTTGTACTAAAACACGTGTTTTACCACTGCCAGCACCAGCAAGTACCAACATATTTTGTAGGGGTGCGGCGACTACATCGCGTTGTTTATCGTTTAACGATTCAAGTAATTCAGAAACATCCATAGCAAGGTAAAATCAAAAGCAAAATTATGCCGCTATCATAACAAGTTCAGCACTATTTTGATAACGCTATCCGTTGCCTAAGCTAATGAATACATTCAGATGCAGATAAATGTTTAATCGTTAAATAAGTAAATACAATTATTTACGTAAAAATATGGGTAAGTTGCTCTAGGTGATCAAGGGCAAGTGTAGGAAGAACTTTCAGAGGTTTACCTACTTGATATGGGTTTAGCCAGACGGTTTGGCAGCCAGCATTAATTGCGCCAAAAACATCATTTTTTCCACAATCGCCGACATGGAGTAATTGCTTAGGACTAATTTTTAGTACCTTGCACGCTTTATCAAACATATCACGATCAGGTTTTAATTTATTATCAGTTGAGGCATTAAAGTGTGCACTAAAGTATTTAGCGATCCCTATCTTATCGGTATCTACATTGCCATTAGTTATCGCGACTAAAGGCACTTTGCTTTTGAGAAAGCTAAGAAAATCATGGGTATGTTGTGGCAAAGAGAAGTTACTGCGTTGCTCAACAAAATAACCTAATGCTGAATCAGCGACTGACTGTGCTTCGGCGCTAGTCAAACCTAATGAAAGCGCGCCAAGGTAGTAGCTTTTTTCTCTTAATAAGCTGATGTCGTGCTTTAAGGCGGGTGAATGCGCAATAACTTGTTGGCGAAAAGGCCACCAAAAGCTGATATCAAAGCCGTATAAATTACTATCAAGACCATAATCGCTGAAAATGCTTTTAAAATAGGCGATCATCTTAGTATCGGTAGCCAACATAATTGGGTGGTTACTGTACAAGGTATCATCTAAATCAAAGCTAATGGCATGAAAAGGATGTAGACGGCGATAAAATCTCACGGTGTTTTAGCCTAAAATAGTTGCTGATGTAAAAGTTTAGCGATCAATTTTTTAAATTGGCTCAATAACAAAGTATCCATACGAGGATCAAAATGTTCAGCATCTTGGCTACTAATCGCCAGAAAACCAATATCTTCTTGGTTGTGGGTAAGTCTTACCAAAACCACTGAACCTGCGTTAGCTTCACCAAAAATTAAGGCTTGTTCACTTTGCTGTAAACGGCCAAAATAGTAGTCATCTTTACTTAATCTATTTTCAATTATTTCAGCACAATCATTGTCAATTAAAGTACTGTGGCTAACTTTAGTTGGCTGAATTAACCATAATTTCAATGCATCTAACGACAACAATTGTGTAGTTGCTTGGTGTAAGCAATCAAGTAATTCAACGGCGGTAGTACAATCAAGTAAACGTAAATAGAGATCACTGTATAAAGCAAACAGTTGTTCGTTTTGATTAGCAATAACCATTAACTGGGTAATTTCTTCTTCTAAATTGTGAATTTTTTGTCGCTGTTGAGATAATTGACGCTCCACCAAAGAAATAGTGCCACGTTGATGATCGGGCAGTCTTAAACTTGTAACTAAGTCAGCTTGACGATTAAAAAACTCAGGATTTTCTTGTAGATAGCTTACGATTAACTCGTCAGTTAACTTTATTTCGTCATCAGACATTAGGTTTTGATCATTTATTTGCATAGGTTTATCTTGTTTATAGGTTTATTTGCCCGTCGAATACGTGCACGGCGGGACCTGTCATTTTTACTGAGTTACCGGGGCCTTTCCAAAATATTTTTAATTGTCCGCCGGGTAAATCAACCAATACTTGTCTATTAAGCTTCTTTTGCATGTGACCAACCACCACAGCAGCACAAGCGCCACTGCCGCAAGCTAGTGTTTCAGCAGCACCACGTTCGTATACGCGTAATTTAATGTATTCGGGTGAAACTACTTCCATAAAGCTGATATTCGCTTGTTGAGGAAAACGCTCATGAAATGATAATGCTTTACCTAAAGTTTCTACTGGTGCTTCTTTGACGTTATCTACCGTTAATACACAATGTGGATTACCCAAAGATACAACACCACAAAGCACGGTTTCTTCTTCGCTTCGCAGAATATAAGTACCTTCTGCTTTTTGCGCGGTAAATGGAATTTTCGGCGGTTCAAATTGCGGTACCGGCATATTGACCGAAACATTACCGTCACGCTCAACAAACAAGGTCATTTTACCTGATTGTGTTGAAACTTTAATTTTATGCTTATTGGTTAAGCCTTTTAAACGGACAAATTTTGCAAAACAACGCGCGCCATTGCCACACTGCCCAACTTCACTGCCGTCAGCATTAAATATGCGATAGTGAAAATCTAAATCAGGATCATACGGAGGCTCAACGACCAGAACTTGGTCAAAGCCAACGCCAAAATTTCGGTCGGCAAGTTGTTTAATTTGCTCACTCGACAAGTAAACATTTTGCGTTACATTGTCGAGCACGAGAAAATCATTACCTAAACCGTGCATTTTAGAAAAATTTACTAACATTTACGCTAATCTTCCACTATGAAGGTAATATGCTTTCACCTTGCCATAACTGGCTTAAGGTTTCGCGTTTTCTGATTAAATAACTCTCACTACCGTCAACCATTACTTCAGCAGCTCGTGGTCGACTATTGTAATTTGAGCTCATGGTAAAACCGTAAGCTCCAGCACTGCGAATAGCTAGCAGGTCACCGGCACGTATGGCTAAACTTCTATCTTTACCTAGAAAGTCACCGGTTTCACAGATTGGCCCAACAACATCATATTGAGCGCTAGCAACATCATCGCGTTGCTCAACAGGAATAATAGCTTGCCATGCTTGGTATAACGCAGGTCTGATCAAATCATTCATTGCGGCATCTACAATAGCGAAATTACGTTCTTCACTCTCTTTTAGGTATTCTACTTCAGTGACCAAAATACCGGCATTTGCCATTACTGCTCGACCCGGCTCATAAATGAGTTTGATATCACGACCCAGCAATTTTTGTGCAATAGCCTCAGCATATTCTTTTGGGTGAGGCGGCGTTTCATTGTCGTAACAAACGCCCAAGCCACCACCAACATCAATATGTGATAGCGCAATACCATGTTCGGTTAACTCATCAACTAACTTTAATACTCGATCAAGTGCGTCTAAAAAGGGGGCAACCTCAGTGAGTTGTGACCCTATATGACAATCAACACCTTGAATATTAATGTGTGATAACGTTGCAGCATATTGATAAAGCGCAGGGGCGTGCTCAATGCTGATACCAAATTTATTTTCTTTTAAGCCAGTTGAAATATAAGGATGAGTGCCTGCATCAACGTCTGGATTAACCCTTAACGATATTGGTGCTACTTTATTCAAGCTTTGGGCTACGGTTTGTATACGATCTAATTCGGCCGATGACTCAACATTAAAACAATAAATATCTAAATTAAGTGCATAAGCTATTTCTTCTGAGGTTTTTCCTACACCAGAAAAAACCACTTTTTTGGGATCGCCGCCTGCTTCAAGCACGCGCATTAACTCACCCTTAGAAACAATATCAAAACCTGAACCTAATCTCGCCATAACATTTAATACCGCAATATTGCTATTAGCTTTTACGGCATAACAAACAAGATGTGGTCGCTCTCCAGCCGCTTGATCAAAGGCATGCCAATGGCGCTCAATGGTAGCTCGAGAATAAATATAGAGTGGTGTGCCATACTGCTTAGCTAACTCAGTGACCTGACATTGCTCGGCGTATAATGAATGTTGTTTACGATTGAAAAAGTCCAATGCCGTTATTCCTAAAGTTCTAAATTAGATTTATCACTGTTTTTATCAATTTCTTCACTTGTTTTAGGCAAGTTCTCTTGCTGTTGCTCAGGAGTTTGGTATAAAGGACCTTTAATGCCACAGCCTGTTAAGATTACTAAACTAATCAAACTGAAGAAAATAATTACAATTTGTTTACGCATAATTGATTTATTCGATTTTTTTCCCATGATAGACGTTTTATAATCCCTTGACCAACAATTACCAAGCAAAGAGTAAACAATCTTAATGCGCAGGTAGAAAGGAATAGTTAATGAATGATAGTCAATACAATATAGCCGCTGAAAATATTTTACTTGCGGTAGAAGAAGCCATTGAAGATTGCGGTTGCGATATCGATTATGAGGGTGTTGGCGGAATGTTAACCCTGACCTTTAAAAATGCCAGTAAAATTATCATTAACAAACAAGCACCCTTACATGAAATTTGGGTCGCAACAAAATTTAATGGCCATCATTTTCATTTCGAAAATGACCAATGGTTTGATAAGCGCGGTGGCGGAGAGCTATGGCAATTTTTATCTAACGCGGTCAGTAAACAAGCAGAAGAAGCCATCGTGCTAACTGCGTAATAAATATTAATTAAGGTAATTGAAATGACCCCACAAACTGTACGTATTGCAACCCGAAAAAGCGCGTTAGCGTTGTGGCAAGCAGAATATGTTAAGGCGCAACTTGAGCACTTTCATCCAGGTATCAATGTGGAATTAGTGCCAATGACGACCAAAGGAGACATTATTCTCGATACACCACTAGCAAAAGTGGGTGGTAAAGGCCTGTTTGTTAAAGAACTTGAAGTCGCGATGTTAGAAAATCGAGCGGATATTGCCGTACATTCAATGAAAGATGTGCCGGTCGAGTTTCCTGAAGGTTTAGGGCTAGAAATTATCTGTCCACGTGAAGATCCGCGTGATGCGTTTGTGTCTAATTCTATCAATAGCCTAGCCGATTTACCGCAAGGTGCGATTGTCGGTACTTCAAGCTTACGTCGTCAATGTCAAATTAAAGCGATGCGTCCAGATCTAGATATTCGCGACCTGCGTGGTAACGTTAATACACGCCTTAAAAAACTCGATAATGGTGAGTACGACGCTATTATTTTAGCCGCCGCTGGGTTAATACGATTAGAAATGCCAGAGCGCATTCGAGAATATATTGCCCAGAAGTTATGTTACCAGCTAATGGTCAAGGGGCTGTTGGTATTGAGTGTCGAAATGAAGATACAACAATAAAAACATTATTGGCACCACTTGCCTGTGAAGAAACCCGTATTCGCGTTATTGCAGAACGAGCAATGAACCGCGCGCTTGAAGGCGGTTGTCAGGTGCCTATTGGTAGTTATGCTGTGCTTGAAGGCCAAGAAATATATTTACGCGGCTTAGTGGGCGCTATTGATGGCAGCGAAATATTAACCAGCGAAGTTCGCGGCAGCATTAACGACGCAGAACAATTAGGTTACCAGTTAGCCCAAAACCTTTTGGCGAAAGGTGCTGATAAAATTCTTCGTCACGTGTATGAACAATCATAAGCTCAATGTATTAATAACGCGCCCCGAAAAAGCAGGGCGCGAACTACAAACTTGCCTTGAAAAACAAGGCTACCGTAGTTACTGTCAGCCATTTTTTGACTATCAAAATGCGGCAAGTCTTGAACAATTACATATACTGCAAAAGCAGCTAATACGCCCTATCATTATTTTTATTAGCGTAGCTGCTGTTGAGTTTGCGCATAAATTAATGCCAATACCTTCATGGTCTGCACAGGCTGTAATTGCTGTGGGTAGTGCAACCCAGCAGGCATTAACAAGGTTAGGTATAAAAGCTATGGTGCCTGATAAACACGATAGTGATGGTGTACTCGCACTATTACCGCTGCTTAGTGTAAAAGATAAAAGTGTGATTATTGTACGTGGTGACGGTGGCCGAGAACTTATCGCTGATGCTTTGCGTCTTCGTGGTGCGGCTGTTCATTATTTAGAAAGTTATCGACGTGTTTGGCGAAATTACCCACAAAAATTCATCAAAACATGGCATCAGCAAGAGATAAATTGTATCTTAATCACTAGTAACGCTTTGCTAGAATTCATAGTAAACTTAATTAACGATGAAGATCGTTATTGGCAAGAGCAATGTTTATGGATAGTCGCTAGCCAAAGAATTGCTGATAACGCAAAAAAAATGGGCATTGTGCGAGTAATAAATGCTAATGGCGCCAATACTACAGCCATTATAAGTGCCCTCGATTGTGGAGTTAACTTAGCTACAACAAGTGAGATAAACCGTATTTAAGTCAAAAAAATTCAGTGTGCGCATTACCAACATGTAAGATAGGATCAGTTCATGAGCGATAAAAAACAACCCAAGCAATCGAAATCTGGTGATAAAACTTCAGCTGCTAGCAGTAATGTTGAGAAGCAAGCAGGTTTATCTGCTTCTATTAAAATCAGTACACCGAATGACGTGTCATCAGAAAAACCTGATACTGTCGATACTAACGAAAAATCGTTAAATAAAGAAACGACTGCACAAAGTAAAAGTCAGACTGAACCATCTTCGAACAAAAATAATGAAAAGAGCGCTACTCCTTTGAAAAATTCTGCCTCCACTACATCAAGCAAACCGGTATCTGCGGGTACTAAAACACCCACTGATAAAAGTACGGTTGTAAAATCTAAGAAAAATAAAATTTCTAAAGTTGCTGTATTCGCATTAATCATTGCACTGCTCGCTATTTTGGCCAGCGCGGGACACTTTTATTGGAATGAACAACAAAAGGCTCAATACAGTCAGCAACTTAGTGATCTTGTAGAACGAAAGCTCATTGAAAATCAACAAAAAATAGCACAACAGCTTACAACCAATGCACAAAGTGTTAACCAGAAAATTATTCAGCAATTTTCCCAAAATAAACGCAACAGTGCTAACGAAATTAGTGCATTAGTTAGTAAAGTTGAACAAATAAGCCGTATCGAAAGTAGTAACCAAAATGCTATTGCTCAAGTACAACAGAAGCTTGCTAGCTTGGGACAACAACAACCGAGCGATTGGCTGCTACAAGAAGCAGAATATCTGATTAGAGTCGCATCAAGAAGTTTATGGTTAGAAAAAACACCTCGTACTGCCGTGAGTTTACTCCAAGATGCTGAGTTGCGTATTCAAGAGTTAAACGATCCGCAATTTTTATCGCTTCGCCAAACTATTCAGCAAGATATTGCCCAATTAAAATTGCTGCCAACGCTAGCAACCGACGAGGTTATTTTAAAGCTGATGGTACTTGATCAACAAATTAAACAATTACCAATGGCACTATTTGAAATACCAGAGATGTATCAAACTGAAAGCTCGCTTGAACTAACCGATAATGCTACAGATTGGCGTGAAAATTTAGCGAAAACATGGCATAAATTTACCAATGAATTTTTCACAGTAACGCGCAGAACAGGCAATATTGAACCGCTAATGTCACCTCAATTTCAGCAAAATTTGCGTGAAAATTTAAGCCTTAAAGTACAAACAGCTATTTGGGCTGCAAGTAAATCAAATAGCAAAATTTACCTGCAATCGCTCAGCGCCACTGAACGCTGGATTAATGAATATTTTGATTTAACAAAAATTGAAAACCAACATTTCCTTGATACAATTAACACGTTAAAAACAGCGACTATTAATGTCGACTATCCAAATAAACTTGCCTCACTGCAAGCTATTCGACAAGTATTGTCAGATAAAGAGTCTTCAGCATTACGTACTTTAGAGAGCAGTAGTAACGTTGAAATACCGACAGTATCTGAAGATCAGCCACCAAGCGCTGAGCAAAGTGAGGACTTATAATGAAACGGCTTTTATTATTGTTGATTTTATTTCTTACGGTTGTTGTTGTAACACCTATTTTAATTGGTGAAAAAGGCTATATTCTAATTTCTATTGGCGATTCAGCGATTGAAACTACAGTCATTACTGCGATTATAACGCTAGCATTGTGCTTTTTCGCCTTGGCACTTACCTTTAAATTTTTTCGTGGTGGAGTTAACTTTAGCTTTAAAGCTTGGAACAAAATTGCATTTGCCAGTCGCCGAAAAGCACTAAAAGACTTTAACAAAGGTATATCCGCTTATGTATTAGGTGATTATAAACAAGCCGAGCATTTATTAGCTAAGTCTGCGGAAGGTTCAACGTTTGAGCTTATTGCTTATCTTGTTGCGGCTGATGCAGCACAAAAACAAGCGTTGAAACCAAACACAGACCATTATTTAGGCCTGCTCGACAAAACGGCTAATACTTTTAAAGATGCTGGATTAGAAGCGGTTTTGATAAAAGTTAAATTACTTATGGGGCAGAAAAATTATCCACTAGCTCGTACAGTTATTGATGAGCATCACAAGCATATTGGACATGACGCCAGGTTACTTAAGTTAGAAATAGAGTTAAGTATCGTTGAGAAGCGATTTGATTATGTGATCAAGCAGCTTAATACGGCTCAAAAACAAAAATCTATCAGCTCAGACACTATCACGTTATGGCAACAGCAAGCTTTTTACGGGGCTTTTAATGACCAGATAAAGCAACATGATAGTACTGCATTGATAGAATATTGGCAGCAACTGCCGAAGAAAACCAGGCAATCTGAAACCGTGGTTATTACCTATTGCCAAGTGTTGGCCGAAAATCAAATTAATGAACCTTTAGCCAAAATATTATTACCTATTATCAAAAAAGGTAATGCGGTAAGTCTGTTAAAGGCGATAAGAACATTGCCAATTACGCACGACAATAACCTTATGGCTGCGGCGCAAAAGCACCTACATAGTGAGCCTAGTAATGCACTATGGTTATCATTAGTTGCACATTTTGCTGCCGCTTCTCAGCAATGGCAATTAGCAGAAAAAGCCTTTAATAGCTTGGTTAGCCTTGAAGAAAAGTCATACGACAAAATTGATTTACTGATTTTTTCACAAGTACTTGAGCAACAAGGTCAACTAGACAAAGCCAATCAAGCACTGCGAAAAATTCACACGTTAGCTTGCTAATAAATAAAGCCTAAAGCCCTATTTAATAACGATTACATCCCTATGGATTAAACCGCTATTAAATAGGACTCTTGTCCTTTATGCTTTTGAGTTCTTTGATAAGCTCCTTTACCTTTTTTGGCGATAATAACTTGTTGCTTAAACAGCTTAGATGTTACCACTGCAGCTAAGAAGTTATCTTTAATTACCCCTCTACCTAACTCACAACCACCTTGATTTTTTTGGTGCTTATCTACTTTATGCTTTGTCATTTTTTTACCTTTTTTGTTGTTTATTGAATACTATTAACGATAAATTTATTGCTTCGTATCGAAAACGCGCAGAGTATATACTAAACAAAAAAATATGCACAAATATTAAATTCAGTTATTAATATAGTTTTAAATACCTGTCGAATTAACTATCGTGAAACCAAAATGACAAATAGTAATACCACAATAAAAATTAAAGCTATAGCCCGTCATCATGGATTATTTATTACCTTATCGGGGGTTGTTGCGTTAATTATTTTAGTGGGATTTGGTCATTATTATTGGCACCAAGCCCGCTTTGTGCTGATGTTTATGGTGCTCACTTGTTTAGTGACTATTTTTATTGGGTTACTAAAACAAGCTGAACCAAACCACAGCTTAATATTGGCACCTGAAACACTAACCTTTCATCATCGCCATGGGCTTTGGCAACTTTGCTGGCAGCAAATTAGAAGTATACATAGTGTAACCAATACCGTGGGTATCGAGCGGCAAGAACTGAATTATGTCGGTATCAAACTGATGTCATTAGACGTTATTGCAAGCAGCATATCGTTACGGTTAGCTAATCGCATGATCCACGAACAAAAGCCACTTATTCAATATTGCATTCACCAGCAATTAATAACCATTGAGCAAGGGGTTTTAAATTTTGAACCGTATATGTTAACTAGTGGTGAAGTCATAAAAGGTCCTTTGGCAGGCTTTCTACATCATTGTGACATATTGCATCAAGCCCTTGGCGCGCATTTATTTATTTCCGCCAGTAATCTCAACGGCTCAATTGATGACTTTGTATTTTTAGCAAGAAATTACTTAACAAATGCTAAACAGTCACCTGTATCAAGTTAGTTTGCATTCGTTAAAATGGACTTTAGGCGTTATCGGTTTGTAAACGTTTTACTAGATTACAAGTCTGATGAACCTTGATGTTCAAATGGCATAAGTAAAGTTTTCATCGCTGGGCGAAGTGCTATTAATACATTTTCTTCAGTAAGCTCTGGGTATAATACTTTTCTCAGTAATAACCCTGTCATCATTGAGAAAATTACATTAATTCTGCTTTCAAGTTCTTGCTCTGAATGATTTTTTAATGCGCTTTTTTCGCTGATCAGTAGCTTTCTCATACGCTCTCTTGCCTGTGTATCTGCGTCTCGTAAGAGCATTTCTACTTTACTGTTTCTGCTTGCTTCGGCCATCATATCTAATCTGACCACACATGAGCCGGTATCCATGTGACGCTTTACACCCATATTTAAACCATCAATAAGCGCAGTAAGTACGTCGCTAGGATGATCCTCAAACTGTTGAAAGATAGAGAACATTTCTGCCATATCTTTTTCGATAATACTTTCAATGATGGCTTCTTTACTGTCGAAGTAATTATAAATATGACCAGCACTCATACCCGCAGTTCGAGATATTTCTGCCATGCCAGCACCGTGATAACCTTTACGACGAAAACAATCAGCCGCAGCGCTCAATACTTGCTCCCTTCGCGCATGAGCGAGGGCCGGATCTGAGTGTTTTTTGATTTTCATATAAATTTCCATTATCGAGCCTGTTGGCTCGATAAAATATGCCTTTTAGTGCTATTTAAGCTGACTTTTTAAATATTGTGTTCATCACGTTTATTTAGCTGCTTTAGTTTTTCCAGGAAAAACTCGTCGCACTAACACGAAAAAAACAGGTACAAAAATAACCACTAATATTGATGATGCAAGCGTACCGCCAATAATTGAAATACCGAGCGCATTTTGTGCACCCGAGCCAGCACTCGAGGCAATAGCTAAGGGTAAAACACCACAAATAAAGGCCATCGAAGTCATCAAAATAGGACGTAAGCGAAGACGAACAGCGGCAATTGCCGACTCAACAAGGCCGAGCCCTTCATCCATTTTATGAATGGCAAATTCAACAATTAATATCGCATTTTTAGACGCGAGCCCTATGGTGGTCAACAAACCTACTTGCAAGTAGATGTCGTTTGATAATCCACCACCAAAAGCTGCCATAATTGCACCAAATATACCTAAAGGTACAATCAACATAACGGCAAAAGGCACCGACCAACTTTCATATAACGCTGCTAAACACAAAAATACAAACAATAATGAAAGGCCGTATAAAAGTGGTGCTTGTCCGCCGCTAGAGCGTTCTTGGAATGAAATTCCTGTCCACTCAGAAGCAAAGCCTTGTGGTAATTGATCAACTAATCTCTCCATTTCGTCCATTGCTTGTCCGGTACTGTAACCGGGCGCTGCACTGCCTTGAATTTCCATTGAAGAAAAGCCATTGTATCGTTCTAAGCGTGGAGAGCCATATGACCAAAATGAGCTGGCAAATGCAGAGAAGGGTACCATGTCGCCATTATTGTTTCGTACATACCATTTGTTGAGATCTTCAGGCACCATACGAGACTCAGCAATACCTTGTAGATAGACTTTTTTAACACGACCACGGTCAATAAAGTCATTGACATAACTACTGCCCCAAGCGGTTGAAAGGGTACTGTTAATATCACTTTGTGATACGCCAAAGGCTTCTGCTTTTGCTAGGTCAATATCTAATTGTAGCTCTGGCATGTCTTCTTGTCCGTTCGGACGTACACCCGCTAAAACTTTACTTTGACTTGCTAAACCTAACAATTGATTTCGTGCACTTAATAACGCATCGTGGCCAAGACCCACACGGTCCTGTAAAAACATATTAAAACCGTTCGCAGTACCTAACTCAACGATAGCTGGCGGTGGAAAAGCAAAGACAAAGGCTTCTTTAATAGTTGAGAAAAACTGCATACCTTTACCGGCTACAGCTCCAACGGATAGATCATCACGTTGTCGTTCATCCCAATGTCTTAAGCTAACAAAGCCAATAGCTGAGTTTTGCCCTGAGCCCGCAAAACTAAAGCCTGTTACGGTGAATATACCTTTAACGGCTTCTGATTGGTCGTTCAAGTAATGATTTTCGACTTTTTTAACCACTTCTAAAGTTTCTTGGGTGGTAGAGCCAGCCGGCAACATAACTTGGTTAAATAAAATACCTTGATCTTCATCAGGCAGAAATGCCGTAGGTAAGCTTGAGAAAACATACACCATGCCGCCAACGATAACGGCATAAATAAGTAAGTAGCGTTTAGAGTGGCGGATCATTCTACTTACAAAGCTTTGCGCACCTTTATTGGTTTTTTCAAACCCGCGGTTAAAACCAGAAAAAAACTTACCGATTAAAGTACTGTTATCATGAACATGGCTTGGTTTTAATAAAGTAGCACAAAGTGCGGGTGTTAATATCAGGGCAACTAATACCGACAGCCCCATCGCAGAGACTAGCGTAATAGAGAATTGTCGATAAATAACCCCGGTAGAGCCACTAAAAAATGCCATCGGAATAAATACGGCTGACAGCACCATAGCAATACCGACCAAAGCGCCCTTAATTTCATCCATTGATTTTCGTGTAGCTTCAAGCGCTGATAGCTTTTCTTCACTCATGAGTCGTTCAACATTTTCAACGACAACAATAGCGTCATCAACCAGTAAGCCTATAGCTAACACCATCGCAAACATAGTTAGCGTATTAATTGAGTAACCAAAAACGTATAAAATACCAACGGTACCAAGTAATACCACAGGCACTGCAATAGTAGGGATGAGTGTCGCACGAAAGTTTTGTAGAAATAGATACATAACTACAAACACTAAAACAACCGCTTCAATTAGAGTATGAACTACTTTTTCGATCGATAAAGATACAAACGGAGTGGTGTCGTACGGGACGACAGATACTAAGCCTTGTGGGAAAAACGGTTGCAGTTCTGCGAGCGCATCTTTTACGCCTTGCGCGGTATCAAGTGCATTGGCACCACTGGCCAATTTAACACCTAAACCCGATGCAGGGTTGCCATTAAAACGTGCAACAACACCGTAGTTTTCGCCGCCAAGCTCAACTTTTGCCACATCTTCTAAACGAACAACAGAGCCATCGCTATTTGTTTTGACAAAAATATTTTTAAATTGTTCAGGGGTTTGCAAACGACTTTGTGCGGTAACAGTGGCATTGAGTTGTTGCCCTGCAATGGCTGGCATTCCGCCTAGCTGTCCGGCAGAAACTTGTGCATTTTGTGCTCTTATTGCGGCACTAATGTCAGCAGGCGTTAATTTAAAATTTTGTAATTTAGCCGGGTCTAACCAAATACGCATCGCATATTGTGAGCCAAACAGTTGCACTTCACCGACACCATCAACACGAGAGACAATATCTTGTACATTTGATGACACATAATCACCAATATCAATATTGTTCATGCTGCCGTCTTGCGATACAAAACCAACAACCAATAAAAAGTTACGAGCAGATTTCGCCACTACAACACCTTGGCGTTGTACTTCTTCTGGTAGTAATGGTGTTGCCGTTGCTAATTTATTTTGTACTTGAACTTGTGCAATATCAGGGTTGGTATCCGCACTAAAGGTCAACGTAAGGGTTGCTGAACCACTTGATTCAGACGTTGACGACATATAAAGCAAACCATCAAGGCCTTTCATTTTTTGTTCAATAACTTGGGTAACAGAGTCTTCCAGTGTTTGTGCAGACGCTCCTGGGTAATTAGCTGAAATACTAATGGCAGGTGGTGCAATTGATGGATACTGCGCAATAGGTAAATTTTTAATCGCTAAAATTCCCGCGAGCATAACTACAATAGCAAGTACCCAAGCGAATATAGGTCGATCGATAAAAAATCGTGACATTGAATGCTCCGTTATTGCGCTTTGTTGATAGAAGAGGGTTCAGACGGTTTTACTTGGGTTGGAGTAACTAAAGCACCCGGACGAATTTTTTGTAAGCCTTCAATAATTAATTTATCGCCAGCTGCTACGCCATGAGTAACCAACCAGTTTGAACCCACGGCTCTATCAACTTGTAAAACACGGCTTTCCACTTTGTTATCTTTATTCACGATCATAGCTGTTGGCTCGCCTTTTGTATTACGACTAACACCTCGATGTGGCACTAAAATGGCGTCACTTTTAACCCCTTCAATGATGGAAGCGCGAGCATACATACCGGGCAATAATAGTTTTTCTGGATTAGGGAATTGGGCGCGTAATGTTACTGAACCTGTGCTTGGGTCAACGGTAACTTCAGAGAATTGCAATACACCTTTATGAGGGTAAATAGAACCATCTTCCATGGTTAACTCAACATCGGTTTGGTTTGTAGGATCAACTGTTAACGCACCAGAAGCTAATGCTTTTTTAAGTTTTGTGAGCTCATTACTCGATTGTGTTAAATCAACATAAATAGGGTCGAGCTGGGTAACCGTTGCCAGTGCTGTCGTTTGATTGACACTCACTAAGGCACCTACAGTGACATTTGATTTACTGATTTGGCCGCTGATAGGAGATGAAACGTGGCTATAATCAAGATTGATCTGTGCTGTTTGAAGTTGCGCTTCAGCCGTAAGTAATGCGGCTGTCGCTTGTTTGTATGCTGCATCTGCTTCATCAAAGTCTAATTGACTTACCGCTTTAATTTTTAGCAGTTCACTATAACGAGTAGCTTTGGATTTACTGCTAGCAATACTTGCTTTAGCACTGGCTACTGCCGCTTCGCTAGCGGCTAACTCGGCTTTAAAAGTAGCGGGATTAATTTGATAAAGTGATTGCCCTTGCTCGACTCGCTTACCTTCAATAAATAAACGCGATTGAACAATGCCACTAACTTGAGGACGAATTTCAGCAATTTGAAAAGCATTAATACGCCCAGGTAATTCTTTTTTGAGCGTTAGCGCTTGGCTTTGTAATGTAATAACACCAACGGTAACCGCTTGAGGTCCAGTAGCTCCTGACTTATCAGCCGCTTGAACAGTTACTTGTTCACAACCCGATAAAGCAACAATACTAATGAGGGTCGAAATTACAAATAATGCGATGCGAGAACGCTGCATGTTAAATACCTTTAATGTTAAATATATACTGTAGAGTGAACGATCATTCTAAGTGAAAAGTTTTTATTTATATATTGAATTAGTTGTTTTTTACAAAACATTACACTTATGAAACAAAGGTAACATTACTGACAATAAAATTAGCTTTCACAGTTTGTAATAACGCGATTTAACCCGTTTTCGATATTAGAAAAAATTGAATTTTAATGAGAATGAACTGGAAGTTTTTTTGGTCATCAATGAAGTTTATTACTCCTTTGAGACAAGGGTTTTAGGGAGGATGGTTTATAAATTCAAATAACGCTAATTATTGAAATAACATACGTTGTTAACACTGTTTATTTAATTAAAACAAAAAAACCAGCCTAATGCTGGTTTTAATTTTTATCAAAGCGATAAACTATTGCGCGAGTTTAACGCGAATTTTGTTGTTGGCAATTTTGGTTTCATGCAGGTTTGATAAAGCGACTTTAGCTTCTTTTTCATTTGGCATTTCAACAAAACCAAAACCTTTTGATTTAGCCGTTTCTTGGTCTAAAACTAAAGTGCATTCAGTCACAGTGCCGTGAGCAGAAAATAAAATACGGAGTTCTTGTTCGGTTGTTGAACGAGAAAGATTGCGAACTAAAAGTTTCATAATGGACCATTAATGTGTGATTACGAGCGCAATTATCTCACATTTTGGCAACAGATTAACTTATTTTCTGCATTTGGCTAAAATAAATATATTGATATGGTTATAAAATTAATTGCTGTAGTGACATATCTTCATTTCGTTCGCTAATTTGTGCCAACAGTAATTCAGCTGTGGCAATAGCATCGTTTAGCGCATTATGAGCATAGTGATTAGGCAGTTGGTAGCTGGCGCGTAAAGCTGAAAGTCTCAATTGCGATGGATCGTAAGCGACATCACGCTTATCTAGCCTTTTTTTCGCCACCACTAACGTGTCTATCATCGGAAATGGCGGCGCCATACCATAAAGCTCTATGCAAGCTTGTTGTAAAAACTGACGCTCAATACGAGCAAAGTGAACGAGCATAACTTTGCCTGCGAGTCGTTTCAGTAATTGTTCTACTACCTCTGCAAGCGGTTGGCCTTGATCTTTTTGGTCATCAGTTATTTGATGTATGGTGACATTATCTGCTTTTAAACTGCCTTGAGTTTGAATAATTTGATGATAACTCGTGCCAAGTTTAATTTGTCTATGATTTAACTCCACACAACCCACACTGAGCAGTTTATCTTGTATCGCGTCTAACCCTGTTGTTTCAAAATCGACCGCTAATATGGGGGTTTGATCAAAGGGAGTATGCAGTAGAGGGAAAGGGACACTGAGAAACTCATGCAATGGTCCTTTGGGTGCACGCGCTAGCATACGTTTTCGTTGTGCTTCGTAGCCGATTAGCCAACGCGTTAGTGGGTGATGATTCAACATGATAAATGGTTATCGCTAATAAGTGGATTGACGGCTGTCTTGCAAGGTTTTTATCACTTTAAAGGCATCTTTTAAGTGTTCCCTTTCGAGTTTCGAAATATCTTTTGGTGATAAGTAATTATTGGGTTGTTGGCCTAATTGCAATTTTTTCGCTTGGTGCATCATACGTAGCATACTTAAAAATTCATAAGCATCGATGAGATTTGCTGCAGATGATTTCGATAATGAAGGCGTTCCAGCGGCCTGCTTTAAGCGCTCTATGGTATTAACCGTTGCAATGCCTTCAGATAACGCATAAATACGCGCGAGATCAACAATTGGAGCAATACCGTTATGCTTTAAATCTAGCGTAGCTTTATTTTCGCCATTTTGTATGAGCACAAAATCTCGAAAAAAACCTAAAGGTGGCCTTAAGTTGAGGGCATTACGTGATAAATGTGCGATAAATAAAGTGCTACGTTTTGTTGTTTGTAACATTTTTGTTTTTACTTGCTCCAGTAATCGGCTGTCACCATAAACGGTGGTTAAGTCGAAAAAAGTGCTGCAATGCATTAATGCTTTTGGCTCTGGTGTATTAATCCATTGAGCAAAATATTGTGACCATTGTTTTTGCGTTTGGCACCATTGTGGATTTGTTGCCATGACATTGCCAGGGCAATAAATAAAACCACAAGCGGCTAAGCCATCAGACACAAAAGTAGCAAGATCTTTAAACCAAAGATTATGTTCTGGTTTTAAATCGTTAGAAATGATCAAGGCATTGTCTTGATCTGAATGGGCAAATTGTTCTTGTCGTGCTTGTGAGCCTGCAGCTAACCAAGCGTAAGGTACAGGAGGTGGACCTAATAATTTTTCGGCCATTTCTATTAAGCGAATGGTAAATGCCATGGTAATGGCGCTGATACTTTTACCAACATGATCAGCGGTAGTGCCTAATTTTGCCATGCGAATTTGTAGTTTAGGGATCATGCTACTGATTTCGGTGAGCTCGCCAACCGATGTTGCTTTATGAATAACGCTGGTAATGTTAACGGCATTCTGCCCTTCATTATTCATTAAGTCAGTTACGGTCACCATGCCTTTAAGCTGATTACTTTCGGTCACGGGTAAGTGATGAATATGCTTTTGTGTCATTTTCATTAATGCATCGTAAGCGGTGCTATTAATATCTATAGTGGTCATGTCATCAGTCATAATTGCACTGACGGGTTGCTCAATACTAAGTCCTTGTGCCACACATCGACGACGAATGTCTTTATCGGTCACTATTCCTAATGGTTGATCATTATGACTGATGACTAGGCAAGAAAAATTTTGTTCGGTCATCAATATAGCGGCTTGCTGAATGCTGGCGTCAGGGTTAATTATAACTACAGGACTGTGATAAAAATTGGCAATCGAGCTATTAAGTAAAGACGAGTTTAATATAGCGTCTTCATTTACTTGCAACATTTTTTTATTAAGTCGCTGCTCTGATGTTTGCTGAAAATAGGCGGTTACGTCAGGATACTCATTAACTAACTGTAGAAAGTTATGATAATTAATGCTGTAGAGTAAAGTATCCTCATCTGAGATGACATGTTGGGTATTAGGGCCATTGTGACTAAAGCAAAAAACCGAACAAATATCCCCTTCACTAAATTTAGCCAATAGTTTGTTATCTGCACTGAAGTAACTTAAGGCACCTTTTCGCAGTATGTAAATGTTTTCTTCTACAATGCCTTGTGGTGGCAGTGTTTGACCACGACGAACATAACTAATACTGATCTCTTTTACTATTTGCTCAATGATGTCACTCGGCAATAAGTCCATAGGAGGAATCGCTTGAATAAATTCGCTGATTTCGCTTAATGCTGAGTCCATAACAATATCTCTAGTGAGTACACTCACTACATTTAGGGGAATTATGCGACTTAAGTCAACAGTTTCAACTATGTTCTAGACTAAAGTTTAATATGAGCGCCGAAATAATATTGCTAGTGTGTAACTTAGAGTAGGTTAAGTATTCATTTATCCAATGTTGGTTTTACCAGCGGGTCGAATTAATAGTCAACCTCTCTTAAACAACAGGTGATACCAATTGAAAGATAATCAATTTGGTATATAGCGTATAAAAATCATAAAACGCTGTCCTTTTAAACTATTTAGGTTTAATAGGAATAATTGCTAGGAGAGAATGATGGAAGGTAAAGCAACATATTGGTCAGAGAATCTGCGCCTAATATTTATATGTCTTGCTATCTGGTTCGTGGTTTCATTTGGTTTTGGTTTGCTTCTTGTCGAGCCATTAAATGCAATACGTCTAGGTGGGTACAAACTAGGTTTCTGGTTTGCACAACAGGGTTCAATTTACACATTTGTCGGTTTAGTTTTTTGGTATACCAAAAAAATGAACGACCTTGATAAAAAATATAACGTGGAGGAATCATAATGGAAGAGTTAAAACTCTATACATACATAGCTGTATTCGGTTCTTTTGCCGTTTATTTCGGTATAGCTTGGTGGGCTCGTGCGGGCTCAACTAGTGACTTTTATGTTGCTGGTGGTGGTGTAACGCCAATGCAAAATGGTATGGCGATTGGTGCCGATTGGATGAGTGCTGCGTCATTTATTTCCATGGCGGGTATGATCTCATTCTTAGGTTACGGGGGCTCTGTATTCCTAATGGGTTGGACCGGTGGTTATGTATTATTAGCCATGCTACTTGCACCTTACATGCGTAAGCACGGTAAATTCACCGTACCTGAATTTATTTTTGACCGTTATTATTCAAAAACAGCACGTGTTGTTGCGGTAGTTTGTTTAATCATCGCGTCATTAACTTACATCATCGGTCAAATGAAAGGTGTAGGTGTTGCTTTCTCTCGCTTCTTAGAAGTTGATTATGATTTAGGTCTTTACATCGGTATGTTCGTTGTTTGGGTTTATGCTGTATTAGGTGGTATGAAAGGTATTACTTACACGCAAATCGCTCAGTACGTAGTATTGATTTTTGCTTACACCATTCCAGCGGTATTTATTTCATTACAGTTAACAGGTAACCCAATTCCACAACTAGGTTTAGGTTCTACGTTAGCCGACGGTAGTGGTGTTTACTTACTTGATAAATTAGACTTAGTTGTTACTGAGTTAGGCTTTAAAGAGTACACCACTGACAACATGGGTGGTTCAGTAAACATGTTCGCTTACACCTTGTCTCTGATGATTGGTACTGCAGGTTTACCTCACGTTATTATGCGCTTCTTCACTGTTCCTTCAGTTAAAGCAGCACGTCAATCAGCAGGTTACGCTTTAGTATTCATTGCATTGTTATACACAGTTGCTCCAGCAGTTGGTGCTATGGCTCGTCTTAACTTAATGAACACTATTGAACCAGCAGCTGGTCAAAACCTTGAATACGCTGAGCGTCCTCAATGGTTTAAAGATTGGGAAAATACGGGGCTATTGCAATACGAAGAAAAAAATGGCGATGGTAAAATTCAATACACTGCTGATCCTGCAACTAATGAAATGATTAAAGTTGACCGTGACATCATGGTATTGGCTAACCCTGCAATCGCTAATTTACCAAACTGGGTAATTGCTTTAGTTGCTGCTGGTGGTTTAGCTGCTGCATTATCTACTGCAGCCGGTTTATTATTAGCGATATCATCCTCAATTTCTCATGATTTAATGAAAGGTATATTAACGCCTGACTTAACTGAGAAAAATGAGTTATTAGCCGGTCGAATTGTCATGACTATATCGGTGATGGTGGCTGGTTGGCTTGGTTTAAATCCGCCTGGTTTTGCCGCTGGTACGGTTGCACTAGCCTTTGGTTTAGCTGCATCGTCAATATTCCCAGCGCTAATGATGGGTATATTCGCTAAGAAAATGAGCGGTACTGCAGCAGTTTCAGGTATGATCGCAGGTATCGGTGTAACTATGCTGTATGTATTCCAGCATAAAGGCATCATGTTTATTCCTGGTACTTCATTCCTAGGTGACATGGGTCCTAACTGGTTCTTCGGAATTTCACCAAATGCCTTTGGTTCAGTAGGTGCTCTTGTTAACTTTGCAGTAGCTTTCGCTATGTTGAAAGTAACAGGTCCAGCACCAGCTCATATCCAACAAATGGTTGATAATATGCGTACGCCTGCTGGTGGCGTATCGGCAGCACATGATCACTAAATAGTTTTAACTACTTATTGATTAATAAGCTAAAAGCCCTATTTAATTTCTATAAATAGGGCTTTTTATTTTGTCATTAAGATATAATGATTAAATACAGATTGCCTCAGCAGAATGACGAAGTTAAGCCATTCCACAAAAATAAGTACTCAATGATTGCGCAGGAAAAACTAGTAAGTTCAAAAATTCTTATGCGGATTGGTACAATATAAATTGCAGGATACTTTATGAATAAACACACTAAAACAGCTATTATAGTAGCCCCTATCCTTACTATTTTAGGTTTTGCATTAGCTGACTTATGGGAAGAAAATAGCGCTAATCAAATGCGCGCATTTAAATTGGTTCCCTATGGTCATTGTGATGTTATCAATCAAAAATGTATTTTGAAATCAGGTGAATTTGAAGTCAATATATATGATGAAGCAGGCATGACAACCTTAAATTCTACTTTTCCGCTTGATAGCGCAACATTCTTTGTAGTAGATAAAGACAATAAAGCGAGTGCTTATCCACTAGGCATGATTGACAGCCCTTATTATTGGATGAGTCCAACGCCATTACGTAATACCATTAGCCGCAAGGGCGATAAGCAAAAATTAAGGGTTATTGCTAATATTAAAGGCGGGCAATATATTGCCGAATTTTACACTCAAACGGTAAATTAGCATTACAGTTTACGTTATGAGTTTAAGTTTAATGACATATGTGAATAAATTCATATAATCATATAATCAAACACTTAATATAAGTTATAGAGAAATTAGATGTTTCCAAATTGGCAATTAGCGGGCTTAAGTTTTGCTTATATAGGTTTGCTGTTTTTTATTGCCTATGTTGGAGATAAGTATCGACATAAATTACTGCGTAAAAGCCAAGCGATAATTTATGCATTAACCCTTGGCGTTTATTGTACGTCTTGGAGTTTTTTAGGCACACCAGGACAGGCTTCAAATAACTTTATTTCACATTTGCCGATATATTTAGGGCCGATACTGCTCTTCATTTTTGCATGGCCATTTATACAACGCATTATTCGTGTGAGTTTAAAGTTAAACCTCACCTCAATTGCTGATTTATTAGCTGCACGTTTTGGTAAGTCGCATAATTTAGCTATTTTAGTCACCATTGTGGCGCTAATTGGCACTATGCCTTACATCGCGCTGCAATTAAAAGCAATTGTCTACACGTTTCAACAGTTACAGGCAGAGCAAAGCTTAGCGAACTGGCACTTTGGCCTTGTGGTAAGTTTGGTTTTAGCAGGTTTTACCATCGTATTTGGTGTTCGAAATATCGATGTAACTGAGCGACACCCCGGGTGATGTTAGCGATAGCTTTTGAATCTTTAGTTAAGTTGTTCGCCTTTATCGCCGTTGGTATTTTTGTTACCTATGTATTATTTGACTCGCCAATGGAGATTTGGCGTCGTTCATCTGCAAGCCTGCAGTTGGATCAACAGTTGAATTTTCCAAATGTTATGTCAATGTTTGCCATGCTCGTGATCACTATGGCGGCATTTTTATCTTTACCTCGCCAATTTCAAGTGATGGTGGTTGAACTAAAAGATGAAAAAGATACTTGGCTTAGTCGACGCATTTTTCCTCTTTATTTATTAATTTTTGCGATTTTTGCTGTACCGCTTGGTTTAGCTGGACATTTATTGCTAGGAGATACGGTGCCGTCTGATGCTTATGTATTATTTTTACCTTGGTATCAACAGCAGCCTTGGTTGACCTTATTTACTTTTTTGGGCGCGATATCGGCTGCCAGCTCTATGGTGATTATTTCTTCTATTGCGTTGAGCACCATGCTCAGTAATGAAATCGTTTTTCCTTGGTTATATCGGGCAAATAAAAATCATGATACGGATTATGACAAATTCCGTTTACGGTTATTAACCATTCGTAAAATTTTAGTCTTATTTGTTATTTTATTAGGTTATGGCGTATTTTTAATGGCATCGCCAGATACCTTAAGTTCTTTAGGTGAAATAGCATTTGGCGCATTTGCCCAATTAACACCGGCATTAGTGGCGGCTTTTTATTGGCGCCGAGCAACATTAACGGCCGTTTATGGTGGTATTGTTATTGGCTTTTCTGCTTGGCTTATACTGAATTTTATTCCCCAATTTGGCATTTATCCACACCCGTTTGAAGGGGGATTTTTACCCGCTAATTCAATGGCGAGCTTGTTATCACTTTCTGCCAATATTATTGCTATGTGGTTACTATCTCATGTGAGTCGCCAAAGCGTACAAGAGCGTATGCAAGCCTCTTTATTTATGGAGTACCAAGCACCAAAAGCGTTAAAATTACAACGTAATAAACAAATTAACTATCAAGAGTTGGAGCTCTTGGTTTCACGATTTGTTGGTGAGAAAAAAACCATCATTAGCTTTAAACAATTCCAACGCTCAATAGACAAAGCACAAATGAGTAATGTTGCTTATAACCAGAAGTTGTTGCAACACACTGAAAATACTTTGGCGAGTGTTATGGGGGCGTCGTCAGCGCGTTTAGTATTGTCTTCGGCATTAGAAGGGCGTGATATTGCCTTAGATGAAATAGCCGTGCTAGTGGAAGAAGCTTCAAGCCAACGCCAGCAATATAGTCAAGATTTATTACAAAGTGCCATTGAAAATGCCAGTGAAGGCATCTCTATTGTTGATAGCGATCTCAATCTTGTTGCTTGGAATAAAAAATACGTTGATTTATTTTCCTACCCGAGCGAGCTTATTTATCAAGGCAGCGCGATTAGTGACTTAATTCGCTTTAACGTGGTGCGTGGTTTATGTGGTATTGGAAAAGTTGAAGAACAAGTCAATAAACGCTTAGAACATTTACGTAATGGCAGCCCGCATAGTTCTGAACGTGAGCATAGTGATGGTCGCGTTATTCGTATTGAAGGTAATCCTTTGCCTGGTGGCGGGTTTGTTATGCTGTTTTCAGATATCACGACTTACCGACAAGCTGAAAGAGGGCTCAAAGAAGCCAATGTTGATTTGGAAACTCGGGTACTCGAGCGAACACAAAAATTAGAGCAAACCAATGATGCACTAGCGTTAGCCCGCGAAAAAGCCGAACAAGCTCATGTTAAAAAAAGCTTGTATTTAAAAGCCTGCAGCCATGATTTAATGCAGCCTTTAGAAGCAGCACGATTGTTTACATCCGCTTTAGCCAGCCAAGGTAATTTAACGGTTACGCAGCAACGACAAGTCGATAATATTGATCACTCGTTAAAAGTTGCGAATGATTTGGTTGCCGATTTAGCTGAAATTGCCCGTATTGAGAGTGGAAATATTAAGCCGAATATCAGTAGTTTTTCGGTTAAATCATTATTTGATGATTTAGCCAAAGAATTTTCTGCTAGCGCTGTTGATCTAGAAATAGAATTTCGTGTGCATTGTAGCAATGCTATGTGGCTCAGATCAGATAGGAACCTATTGCGCCGAATATTACAAAATTTGATTGGGAATGCCTTCCGTTATGCAGGCCCCGGAAAGGTTTTATTAGGAGCTCGCGGGAAAGGCGATAGCATTGATATTCAAGTACTCGATAACGGTCCTGGTATTCCTGTTGATAAACAAACCCTAGTTTTTGAACAATTTACCCAGTTAGATAACCAGCAAAGCTCATCTGCTGGAGGGCTTGGTTTAGGCTTGAATATCACCCAAAGTTTAGCGCAATTGTTAAGTCATCCTTTAGCTCTGAACTCTAAAGAAGGGCAGGGTTGTAAGTTTTCTGTGGAAGTTGAAAGAACGCTAGCACAAAAAGAAGTGTTAACCGTAAAGCCTGTGATTAATATCGGATTAAGAGATGTTACGGTCATGTGTATTGATAACGACCCAGATGTTCTTAATGGTATGGTTGAGTTATTAACCGCTTGGGATTGTAATGTATTAGCGGCTGAGTCATACCAGCAAGCGCTTTCAGTTTATGAGACTCATAAGAATGATATTGAAATACTACTGGTAGATTATCAACTTGACGGAAACTTTAACGGCATTGCGTTGACTGCCAAGCTGAGAAAAATGAGCAGACACTACGTGCCTGCGATTTTAATTACCGCTACAACAGATAGTGATTTAGAAGAGAAAACGTTAGCTGCAGATATTGGCTTCATGCGAAAATTAATTAAACCTGCAGCGCTTAGGGCAATGATGAGTGCTATGTTAACCAAGAAACTACAAGCTAAGTATTTACAATAACAACAGTTACACAGCTAATTCAGTTTTTACTATTTGAATATTAATATGACTGTTGAGGTGAATACTTAACAGCCCTGTAGTTGTACGTCGGCAATATCGAGTTGAGCAATGGCGATAACGGCTTGTGTACGATTACGAACATCGAGTTTACGAAAAATGGCCGTCGCATGAGCTTTAATCGTTGCTTCAGAAACATGTAAATCATAAGCAATTTGCTTATTCAACATACCTTGAGCAAACATCATTAAAATTCGATATTGTTGCTGAGTTAAGCTCGCAACGCGCTCAGCAATATCGTTATTGTCTTGCATTGGTGATGATTCATTATACGCTGCAGGCGTCCAAATATTACCTAATAATACTTGCTGAATCGCATTGTATATATCATCAACCGGCGTGGACTTAGGAATGAAACCTGAAGCACCATAACCCATAGATTTATGTATGGTTTCGTGATCTTCGTGTGCAGAAACTATAACAACGGGTATTTGTGGGAAATGATTACGCACGTGGATTAAGGTGTTAAAACCATGTGCGCCGGGGATATGTAAATCTAGTAGTAACAAATCACTGTCATTATGTTTGCTTAGTTGCAGCTCCAATTCGGCAATTGTCTGTGCTTCAAACCAATGAGTTTGTGTTAGCTTTAACTTAAGCGTGCCTAGCAGCGCTTGCCTAAATAATGGGTGATCGTCAGCTATTATAATTTTTTCTGGCTGAATCATGTCATTGTTTCCTTAAAAGTTCCCCGAGCCAATTCTAAACTAACTCAAGTCATTTTTTTATTAGACTTTAGCCTAGTAAAAATAATACCAGTTAGAAATAAAGTATTCAAACTGGTATTAATCATAGTCTATTTTAGTAGAAAGAAGCGGGATGCATAAACCGCTACATAAAATTGTCAATATTGGGCATTATTTTTTGTCTGGAATATTAGCCAATACAGCTAACAATAATTGCCAGTATTGCTCTACGGCTGCAATGTTCACTTTTTCATCAGGAGAATGCGGAAATTTAATAGTAGGTCCAAATGACACCATATCCCAATTCGGATAAGCTGTTTTGAATAAACCACACTCAAGGCCTGCATGAATCACCATTATCTCAGGCACTTTATTAAACAACGACTGATAAGTATCACGCACTGTTTGCATTAACGCTGAGCTAGTATCGGGTTTCCAGCCAGGGTATGCACCTGAAAAACCCATGTTAGCGCCTGCTAAATCAAATACAGATTGCACCATGGTTTGCGCTTCTAAGCGGCCATCATCATGTAAGCTGCGTATCAGCGACATGGCAACAAACTTATTACCTTTACTGCGCATAACACCTAAGTTTAATGATGTTTCAACAATACCTTCGATGTCATCGCTCATGCGTAAAACACCATTAGGGCATGCATTAAGAGCACGTAAAATATTGTTTTGAGTGGCTTGAGTCCAACATTCGTCAAACGTTTCAGGCGATATTAATAACATCTCTATAGACGTTTCGACAGCACCGAGTGACTGATTAATTGTTGCTAAATACTCAGCTAATTTTGTGTTTAGCGCGGTAATTTTTGAGCGACTAATGACAAAGCTGGCATCGGCTTCACGTGGAATCGCGTTGCGTAAACTCCCACCATTAAGCTCTGTTAAACGCAGCCCTAATTCAAGGCTAGCGTCGAGTAAAAAACGCACAAGAAGTTTATTAGCATTGGCACGACCGGTATGAATATCAACACCAGAATGGCCACCTTTTAAACCTGAAATCGACAGGTTAAATGATTCAACATCATCTGCAACATCTTCATAGCTGATAGCAAATGTGGCTTCTGCGTCAATGCCGCCAGCACAACCCATGTAAATTTCGCCTTCCTGCTCAGAGTCAGTATTGATCAGTAGCTCACCGTCGAGCCAACCAGATTCTAAGCCAAAAGCACCCGTCATACCCGCTTCTTCATCAATGGTCACTAAAACTTCTAATGGGCCATGCGCAATATCATCACTAGCTAACACCGCTAGCGCAGAAGAAAGACCAATACCGTTATCTGCACCCAGTGTGGTGCCTTCTGCCGTAACCCAGTCGCCATCAGCTTCGGTGATAATATAAGGTTTGATAGGGTCGGTGAGAAAATCATGTGTTTTATCAGCATTTTTTTGCGGCACCATGTCCATGTGAGCCTGTAAAATAACACCTTTTTTATTTTCTAACCCTGCAGTAGCTGGCTTCTTAATAATTAAGTTACCTACAGCATCTTCTTTAACACTAAGCCCAAGTTCGGTTGCCCAAGACTGGATCCAAAGCGATATTTTTTGTTCGTGTTTTGAAGGGTGTGGAATGCTACAAATTTTATCAAATATTTGCCATAATTTGTTCGGCTGTAATCTTGCTAACGTGCTCAATGAAATTCCTTTACTGTTTGATTTTAAGCTTATTTTTAACTTGTTAATGTTTTATCGTAGACTGCTACTTTATTTATCAGCCATTAAAAATTGCCATTGTTCATTAAAGTCATTGCTGGGCTTTTTGGTAAAGTCAGAACGAACATATTGATTGATTTTACCTTCAGCATAGGCCATTAAAATATTAGCTAAAGCCAGTTCAGAAATAGTGAAACCTTTGCCCTCTCTTAACTTGCGCTCACGTAGTACTTGCTTGAATTGAGATTCAAGCTTTTCAAAAAATTGATTAACACGTGCACGTAAACGCTCGTTTTCACCCATTAAAGCGTCACCCGCTAGAATTCGACACATGCCGGGATTACGTTCTGCAAAAATGAGCAGAACATGCAAAATATGGTGGCAGCGAATAAGCGCTTCTTTGTGATCGGTTAATATCAAATTGACACGAGAAAAAATTGATTCTTCAATAAACTCTATTAAGCCTTCAAACATACGAGCTTTTGAAGGGAAGTGACGATAAAGCGCCGCTTCAGAAACACCGACTTCAGCAGCAAGCTTAGCTGTGGTGATTCGCTGTCCTGCACTGGTTTGTAACATATGAGCAAGGCATTCTAAAATTTGTTGCTTACGATTAGGTTTTTGAGTCGCCGGCATAAAACTGATTCTCTATTTTTTATTATTTTTTCAGCAGTCATATCCATTGTATTAATAAATTAACTCAAGGGATATGGCGTCTAAAAGTATAGCGTGATTGTATAGCGTTACTTAGTTGATGTTCAACAATGAAATGTGCAGCTTGGCTAAATTAATTATCTAACCGAGAACGCTGCCATGTTTGTTGAATATATTGAACTAATTGCTGTGCAAGCTCATTTTTACTCATTAAAGGTAACTCTTTTTCATCATGTTGAGTAAAAACCGTTAACGCGTTGTTGTCGCTATTAAAACCTTGCCCTGCACTGGCTACATTGTTGGCAGCTATCATATCAAGGTTTTTACGGGTTAATTTATCTCGAGCATAATGTTTTACATTTTGAGTTTCAGCTGCAAAACCAACGGTAAAGGGTTTGTTTTCAAGTGCAGCAACATCAGCAACAATATCAGGGTTTTTGATCAAGTTAAGTTGCATAGAATCTTGCGATTTTTTGATTTTTTCACTAGCAATATTATCAATGCGATAATCAGCAACTGCAGCACAAGCAACGAAAACATCAGCGGTTGGTGCGTTGGTTAAGGCTTGTTGATGCATTTCAATCGCGCTGATTACCGATATTTTTTTACATTGTGGCGGCGTTTCTAAGCTAACTGGCCCAGAGATTATAGTCACATCAGCGCCAAGACGTTGTGCAGCACTGGCAATGGCATAACCCATTTTGCCTGAACTGTGGTTAGAGATATAACGCACGGGGTCAATGGCTTCACGTGTTGGCCCTGCCGTAATTAACCATTTTTGACCCGTTAGAGGCTGCTGTTCAGCGTTTTTACCTTCATTTACAGGTGCTAACGCTTGGCAAGTTAGCTCAACTAATTCAGGTACGTCTAACATTCGCCCTAGCCCAACATCACCACATGCTTGTTCACCTGCTCCTGGGCCAAATAAGGTGAAGTGCCATGATGTTAAGGTGTTAATGTTTTTTTGTGTAGCTTGGTTATGCCACATTTGTTGGTTCATTGCTGGCGCTATGGCAATAGGGGCCGCTGTTGCCAAACAAAGCGTGGTTAATAAGTCATTAGCCATTCCTGCCGCTATTTTAGCAATGACATCAGCGGTTGCAGGGGCAATTAAAATGAAGTCAGCCCATTTAGCTAGCTCAATATGCCCCATCGCTAATTCTGCTTGAGTATCTAATAAGCTATCGGAAACCGCATTAGCAGAAACCGCTTGTAAGGTTAAAGGAGTGATAAAAGCTTTAGCGCCTTCGGTCATTACTACACGAACATCAGCACCTTTTTCTTTTAATCGGCGCACGAGTTCTGGTGTTTTGTAAGCCGCAATACCGCCACTTATCCCTAATAGAATTTTTTTACCCTGAAGAATCTGCATAAACTGCTAATCTTAATAACCACAATGAGCGATAAGATAGCACTATTCGCACTTTTTTTAAAATCACTTTGCAAGGATGCACTTATGTTAAAAGACTGGCCAGATTGTGAAAAACCCAGAGAAAAGCTACTACAGCATGGCGCGAAAAGCCTCAGTGATGCTGAACTACTGGCAATATTTCTACGCACTGGTGTTAAAGGTTGCCATGTGGTTGACTTAGCGAGGAATTTATTAAAAAGCTTTGGTAGTATTGCTAAAATATATCAAGCTGATCTAACTGATTTTTGTCAGCAACATGGCTTAGGTGTTGCAAAATATGTGCAGTTACAAGCGTGTTTAGAAATGTCGACTCGCTATTTAGCTGAACAAATGCAAATGGGCCAAGGATTAACGTCTTCTTTGAGTACGCAAAACTTTTTAAAAGCCGAGCTACGACATGAAACACGAGAAGTATTTGCGGTATTGTTTTTAAATACTCAGCATCAAGTCATAAAATTTGAACGGTTATTTCACGGCACCATTAATGCCGCTGCGGTGTATCCGCGTATTGTTGTGGAGTCAGCGCTAAAACATCAAGCGGGCGCGGTTATTCTTGCACACAACCATCCTTCTGGGATTGCTGAACCCAGTATTGCCGATAATCAAATCACCAGTAGATTAGAGCAAGCCCTTGCTTTAATTGATATAAAAGTACTTGATCATATAATAGTTGCGGGTTGCCATTGTTATTCGTATGCTGAACACGGACGAATGATTGAACAATAAATTAAGATCCATCAATTTAAGTTTGGCAAATAAGGAGTCTCTATGAGCGATATTGACAAAATGCAAGATAGCGAAGAAAGTGAACGTCGGCGATCTTTCCGTCTAGACATGGAAAAAGAGTTAATAGATATCGTTTGGACTGACGCCAATGGCGATGAAAAACGTAAAAAAATAGTGTGTGTAGATTTTTCTCGTGGGGGCTTGAAAGTTGATTGTGATTGCGAAATAGCGGCAAATTCCCAAGTAACCGTTATATTTAAAGCAGCGAACCCAAATAGCCAAAAATTGTTTGGGAAAGTAATACGTTGTGTAAAACAAGACAATGGCTGGTTCGAAGTTGCATTGCAGCTAACAGATCTTGCTTAAGTTAGCCCTTAATTATTGAACTATAATGAAGTGGTTGTTGTATTTTAAGTAGTAAACAAGGAATTACCAAAATGATGATTTTAGTAGGCGGGGAAAAAGGTGGTAGCGGTAAAAGTTGCCTAGCACAGAATTTAGCTGTGTATTTTGCCCGTGAGAAAAAAGCTATTGTATTGATGGTTGATTGTGATCCACAGCGAACGACGTCTGACTGGATACAAGCAAGAAATTCTGATCCGTCACTGCCAGCCATCAATTGTATTCAGTTGTACGGTAAAATTCGTAACGATCTATTAAGTCTTAACCAACATTATGATTATGTTGTTGTAGATTGTGGTGGCCAAGATAATCTAGCACTGCGGGCAGCAATGTCGGTAGCAGACCATGTCGTTATTCCATTAAGACCTAAACGTCGAGATTTAAAAACAGTACCGCACATGGAAGACATGCTAAGCACATGTAAAATGGTTAATCCTAAAATGTTAGCGTCGTTTGTGATAACGCAGTGTCCTTCTTTGCCAAACCAAGCGGGTCGTATTTTAGAAGCAAAAGAAGTCTGTAGCTCATTTGGTATCAATGTATTAAATGCCGTGACTTTTAACCGTAATGTTTATGATGACAGTGAAGAACTGGGTTCATCAGTGCTGGAAATTGAACCTGATAGCAAAGCGGCGATAGAAATGATCGCAATAGCGGAGGAGCTATTAGCGATGAAACCGGACAATTCTCATGAGTTTA
Organism: Colwellia sp. Arc7-D; assembly: GCF_003061515.1. Classification (NCBI taxonomy): domain Bacteria; kingdom Pseudomonadati; phylum Pseudomonadota; class Gammaproteobacteria; order Alteromonadales; family Colwelliaceae; genus Colwellia; species Colwellia sp. Arc7-D. The sequence goes on along the minus strand of NZ_CP028924.1, from coordinate 4,078,384 downwards.
ATTGATTTAAAAAAATCCAAGGACGGTCCAAAGAAAAAGAAAAAATTCACGGTTGATGAATTTATTGCTGATGCTGAAGATTACGCACAAGGCCAACCGAAAATAGTTAGCCGAGAACATGACGAGTTGTCTTTACAGCAGGCTATTTTAGTTGCTAAAGAACATGCAACTCGTAAAACACAAAGTGGCAATGAAGTAGGGCGGCGTTTTCGTCCTGCAACATTTACGTTAAGTGAAGCTGCAATAGAACAACTGCAAGAATTGGCAATTGATACTCAGTTAGCTAAGTCGCATATTATTCGAATTTTAATTGATGAACTGTGTAATAAAGATCAAAAAGAAAAATTACGCAAATTATTAGACTCTAAAATAGGCTGAAATTGCTCCATTATTAATCGACTAGAATGATAATACTGCAATAATGGTCATGTTTACGTGGTTTTTTGCAGTTAAGTGATTGAATTATAACTATTTACAAAACTATTCACTTTTAAGGCGATTAATACTGGAATTCATTTTTCAGTTTCACTATAATATGCCACCTTTTTCAGGATCCCGAGGCGACGGTCTTGGGGAAATACAGCATGACCTGAAATTAATTTTGGAGTACTCAATATGTCTAAAGTTTGCCAAGTAACAGGCAAAAAGCCAATGGTTGGTAACAACCGTTCGCACGCAAGAAACGCGACTCGTCGTCGTTTTTTACCTAACCTTCAAACTCACCGTTTTTGGGTTGAGAGTGAAAATAGTTTCGTTAAATTACGTTTAACTCCGAAAGGAATGCGTATTATCGATAAGAAAGGTATTGATGCAGTTTTAACTGATATCCGTGCCCGTGGCGAAAAAGTTTAAGGAATTGCACAATGCGCGATAAAATTCGTTTAGTTTCTAGTGCTGGCACTGGCCATTTTTACACTACAGACAAGAACAAAAAAACAATGCCTGAAAAAATGGAGATCAAAAAGTTTGATCCTCGCATTCGTCAGCATGTTATGTACAAAGAAGCTAAAATCAAGTAATTGATTACGGCTTATTTAAAAACCCGGTTTATACCGGGTTTTTTATTGCCTAAAGAAAAGTACCCAGCTAAATTCACTAACAGCCTACAGCTAGCTTCTGTCCTTATTTATTCTGACATGTTGATTAGCATATTACCGACCAAGATAAACGCACACACCTAGCTGTTTGAGGCGTTGATATGATTAATTTCACTCAGTCTAAAAAGCATTGGTTACAAAAAAGGAGAAACCCCTTAACGCGGTTTCTCCTTTTTACTTTAAGGCTCTTGTGCAAATAAGCTTTTTATTATATTTGCTGCTGTTTAATCCAATCCATGGTTAACTCTTCAAGCAATGCCATAGGTAAACTACCATTTTTAAGCATTTGGTCATGAAAGGCCCGAACATTGAACTTACGACCCAGCATTTTTTCGGCTGTAGTGCGTAATTGGCGAATTTTAATTTCGCCAATTTTGTATGATAACGCTTGGGCTGGCCAGCTAATGTATCGATCTATTTGACCAATAACGTCAGGCATGCTTAATGCGGTATTTTCGGCTAAATAGTCGATTGCTTGTTGACGAGTCCACCCCATAGAATGAATGCCTGTATCGACCACTAAGCGACAAGCACGCCATGCTTCGTAAGTTAAGCGACCAAAGTCACTATAAGGAGATTGATAAAAGCCCATTTCTTTACCTAAGCGTTCAGAATATAAACCCCAACCTTCACCATACGCTGCGTGATATAGCGTTTTACGAAACTCTGCCATATCAACTTCCTGCGCAATAGCACTTTGAAAGTGATGACCGGGTTCAGCCTCATGAAATGTTAATGCCTCTAAGGTATACAAGGGTTGACTGTCTAAATTTTTAGTTTCGAGAAAGTAAGTGCCTGATGTTGTACCACTGCCATCTGAGGCTACATAATAAGCCCCGCCATTTGGGCTTGATTTAATATCAAAGGTAGAGCGCGGTAATACCGAAAACCATTTAGGTAATTGGGCAGCCATTTTACGTGAGATGTAACTAGCTTTTTCTAGCATATCCATCGCACTGTCGGTGTAAAACTGTTTGTCGGTGCGCAAGAACTTAATAAAGTCTTTGAATTCACCTTTAAAGCCCACCTCTTTGATAATTTCCTGCATTTGTTGTCGAATACGACTAACTTCTTCCAGACCTGTTTGGTGAATTTCATCAGCGGTTAGGTTGGTAGTGGTGTAGTACTCGATTAAGTATTGATAATAATCTGCGCCACCTTCAACACTATTAATGCCGGCAGTTGTTCGACAGTTAGTCATATACTCTTTAGTAAAAAAATCATAAAAGGCTTGGTATTCAGGTAACACGGTATTTTTGATCAGCGTTTTTACCTGTTGGCGATATTTGGTTTGTTGTACTGAATCGATAACGGTTGGCATGTTTAACATAGGCGCGTAAAAAACACTGTCTTCAACACGGTTAACTAAATGCTTACTGATCGATTTCTCGTACCCTTTAAAGCTTTCACAATAATGAGTATGACCCAAAGCCACCGCCTGTTTTAAATCAACAATATGCTCTTGATTGTATCGAGGGTAATCAGCAAGGCTGATCAAATAATTGCGGTAGTCTTGCTCGGTTAAAAACGACATATTCGCTGGTGCGCCCGCAAAATAACTATGAAAGCCCGAATAATAGGTCAACGGATAAAGGTGGTCTTGAAATTGGTAGCTTTTTGCTTCTGCTTGGCGTTCATATTTGAATAAGCGATAACTTACCTGATCAGCCGCTGTTAGCAGATTAACGTCAATTTTATCAATGCGGACTAATAATTCGTCGTTATATTTTGAGCGGCGTTCACGCCCTTTTGACGACATTTCAGGTAGTTTACCTTTCATACGAAAGGCATCAGGATCTTTTCTGAAAAATATTTGTTCTTTATTAGCGTTTTGCCAATGGTCATCAAGTAACTGTTGAAATTGCTCACTTGATTGGTTTGCAAACGCACTAGCGGTGCCGAATAAGCCACTGAACATGATAATGGCAATACTGAGTTTTTTTATTTTCATAGGAAAACCTTGATTTTTGAAAGCAGTAAGTGAATGCTTTATTATTTGTTTATAGTGTAAAGCTATGTACTAATAAGCTCAATTTTTTCGTATCATGCAGTGCGTGGCAATGTAAGGAATGTATTATGGTGAAATTATCGAAGACGGGTTGGAATAATGTCATCATTTTTGCGGTTATGGGCTTTATTCTGGTCATTAATCTAACCAATAAAAAAATTTTCTCTGCGGATGAAAATCTTAATAACGAACATGAAATTGCTTTAATTGGCCCGCAAAACATTATTTTAACGTTAAGTATTAATGATATTGTCGCTATAGAGCGAATAGGTCGCACATGGCGGGCAACACCGGCTAATATCTCAGGACAAGCTTTAGCTCAAATGATGATGTCTTGGCAGCAAAGCATGGGCGAAGCAATGGCTCAAGCCCCAGAGGTTGACCGACAGTTTTCGTTAGAGGTAAAGCTTGATATTGCTGGCCAAGAACAGCCTCTAGCATTAAATTTTTATGCCACAGAACAACAACTTTTAATCTTTAATCAAACATCAAAACAATGGCTTGTAATGCCAATTGCTATGTATGGGCAACTATTTCCACAAGAAATATTTGCCGGATAACTTAAATCGTTATAATTTCCATTGGCTCGAATTAGAAGGTAATAACTGAATGAAAAAATGTGCAATTTTATCCATGGACAGCTTAGAAGAATTTGAAGCCTATGATTGCTTGATTGAACAACCGTTGTTGGCGTTAGGATGGCAAACAGAAGTGGTTTCATGGCGCTGCACTAAGGTAAATTGGGCTGATTTTGACGCGGTTATTATTCGAAGTCCATGGGATTATCAAGATGACATGGAAAGCTTTCTTAATGTTTTATCACGTATTGAACAATCTACGGCGCGGTTAGAAAATAGTTTGAATGTGGTTCAGTGGAATATTAATAAAAGCTACTTAAAAAGCCTAGAAGCTGACAATGTTACTATCGTGCCTACACTTTGGCCTGATACTTTTGACGCGGACAATTTAGCAGAATACTTTACGCATTTTGATACTGAGCAAATCGTATTAAAACCCAGAGTCAGCGCCAATGCCGACAATACATTTTGGCTAAAAAAATCGCACTATCAAGATAAAGTTACTGAGTTAAATCAAGCATTTGCTAGCCGAGAGTTAATGGTGCAACCTTTTATGGCCGATATATGCCAAGAAGGTGAATTTTCATTGTTTTATTTTAATGGCGAGTACAGTCATACAATTTTAAAAACGCCAGCTAAGGGTGATTTTCGAGTACAAGAAGAGCATGGCGGTGGGTTGTTAACGGTAACGCCTGAAGCAGCATTGATTAAGGCGGCTAATAAAACGATGCTCGCTATCAGCAAGCTTCATGGTGATTTACTTTATGCCCGTATTGATTTTGTTCGTCATCAAGACAGCTTTGCTCTAATGGAAGCTGAGCTAATTGAACCATCACTTTATTTTAATATGGATGATGCCTCACCGCAGCGTTTTGCTGATGCTTTTGTTGCTCGAATGGCTAACAGTAAACCAGATTTTGCAAACGCTAAAGCTGACGATAAAAATACGTCATTAGGGAAAGCTTAATATGCCTGAATTACCAGAGGTAGAAGTCTGCCGATTAGGAATAACCCCCCATATTGCTAATCAAAAAGTTACCCAAGTGATAATACGTAATCCTAAACTTCGCTGGCCTATACCTGATGAAGTGCATAGTGTTGTTGGCCAAACTTTAGAAAAAATAGAGCGGCGTTCAAAATATTTATTATTAAGGTTTTCTTCGGGTACTTTATTATTGCATTTAGGCATGTCGGGTTCGTTGCGAATTTTAGAAGAGCATGTTCCTGCCGCTAAACATGACCATTTTGAAATGCTATTTGATAACGACAAAATGCTGAGGCTGAATGATCCTCGTCGTTTTGGCGCGGTATTATGGTTTCCTGAACATCACGATCTGCAAGGGTTGCTCACTAAGTTAGGACCCGAACCGTTAACGGAAGATTTTACTTACGGGCACTTATTTAACAAGGCCGGTAATCGCAAAGTACCGGTTAAAACCTTTTTGATGGATAATCATGTGGTGGTCGGCGTAGGTAACATTTATGCGAACGAAGCTTTATTCATCGCCAGTATTCATCCTGCCACTTTGGTTAATAGTATTAGTGAAGAAAAATTTAATGAACTAACCGACATTATTAAGCAAGTATTAGCCGCTGCTATCGAGCAAGGAGGAACAACTTTAAAAGATTTTACGCAGGCGGATGGTAAGCCTGGCTACTTTGCTCAAAAACTTTTTGTTTACGGACGAGCAGGTGAAAAATGTGATGGGTGCCAAACGATATTAGAAGAAATTCGACAATCGAACCGTAGTTCTGTTTTTTGTCCTTCTTGCCAAGTACAAGTAATACCAAAAAAAGTAGTGAATAAAAAGCCGAAAAAAACAACTAAATCAGCTAAGTAGTCATGCAGTATATTGCTTTATGTTGTGTTGAAGGTTTTTGACTGCTAACGTTTTTTAGCCTTTGAAAAGTAGTTAACGCTAAAGCTACTTCCTAACTTTTATTCACGTTATAATAATGTTCAAACGAAACGGTTATGCGCAATGCTAACATTGGTAAAATGAGCGCAATTAACCTGGTCATACACCCAACAAGAGTTAAATAGTTGAATGAAACCTTACGAAAATATTGCTGAGTTAATCGCTAATCTAGAGTCAGAAATTGAAGCAATTAATGCCGAAATAACGACCCTAAAAACAGAGCCGCAAAGTTTTAATGAACAAGTTGTGTTTAAATATATTGAAACGGGCAGCACAGGAAAAACAAAAGATTTTGTTCGTTCTCTAGGCGTTAAGTCTGAACGTGGTTCACTATTTTCTTCGGGTGATGTTAGTAAATTAATTAAAGCTGGAAGCGAAGATATTTCACCTGATCTGCTCGATATTGCGCGTAAGATAACTAATATGAAAAATAAAAATGGTAAGCAACGCCAGTAAGTAAAGTCGACTTTAGCTTTAGATCGGTGAAGGTTTTAGCATTTTTTAATACAACGGCAAACATGTATTTGTAAACCAATCATAATGTCGTTAGAGAATAAAATTGTTGATTAAGCGTAAGCTGATAAAAGTAAGAGTAATTATATAAATTAGCTTACTTATATCAACAATAGGCCTAAACTTTCAAGCAAGATAGCTAGGGTTTTCTTTTCTACTTATTTATTTTTAAGCATAATGTTATCAAGCGCCTGTTTAACAGCAGGATGAACAAACTGGCTAACATCTCCATTGTGTAGCGCAACTTCTTTTACTAAAGTTGATGATATAAAAGAATTTTTTTCAGCTGGTGTCAAAAATACCGACTCTAAGTCAGGGGCTAAGCGTCGGTTCATGTTGGCTAATTGAAATTCATATTCGAAATCAGAAACGGCGCGTAGACCACGAATAAGTACCTTCGCTTGATAGCTTTCGGCAAAGTCTATTAATAAACCGCTAAAACCGACTACCGTCACATTGGGTAAATGTTGTGTAACTGCTTGAAGTAAAGCCACGCGTTGGTCTAAATCAAAGAGTGGTTGCTTGCTAGGACTCGCAGCAATACCAACAATAACTTCACTGAATAAACGACTTGCCCGTTCTATTAAATCGGCATGTCCGTTGGTTACAGGGTCAAACGTACCTGGATAAATTGCTTTAATGGCCATAATTTTCGATGATGTTATCTGAATAAAAATCTATTGTAAGTGTTGATGCTGCTAATTTCAAAAAAATCAGTACGCTATAAAATACACGCTTAACTATTTTTTAGCTGATCTAACATCGCAGTCATCTGATCATTTATCATATTTAGCGCCTTGTATGGGCGGATCATAACCTTAAACTCAGTAATTTTACCTTGCTCATTCCATGTGATCATATCGATACCGTTAATATCTATATCTTGTATCTTTAAAGAAAACTCTAGTACGGCGGCGTTATTGCTTAAAAATTCTCGGTCGTAATTAAAGCTACCATTTAAAAAAGTATGAAAGGCTGCCGTTAGATACATGCTAACCATTTCTTTACCTTTTATTGGTGTATGAATAACGGGTGAATATAAAGTTACGTCGTCAGCCAGTAAGGTAGAAACCTGAGAAACTGCCTTGTTTTTTATCAGTGTATGCCAATTACTAAGCATTGCTTATGTCCTTTTTGATTAGTTTGTATTCTATATTACATAAGGTGCAATCAAATTTGACAACTGTCAAGATTAAATTTACTTAAAGTATTTACTCGAAATACTTTAAGTTTGATGATTTTTGATAGTATGATAGAAAAATAATTGACCACAAATACAAGAAGTAGTATCCATGAAAACTCGGGATAAAATAATTCAAGCTAGCATTGTATTATTTAATGAACAGGGTGAGCGTAATGTTACCACCAACCACATTGCCGCTGATCTTGGTATTAGCCCTGGTAATCTCTACTACCACTTCCGAAATAAAGAAGACATTATACTGTCAATTTATGAGGAGTATGCTCGTAATCTGTTAATAGAAACGATGCCGGAAGTGAGCCCTGACGTAAAGCCTTTAGACGCTATTCTTTTGTATATGGATGTGGTATTTCAGGCAATGATGAAGTTTCGCTTTTTCTACAGTAACTTACCGGTATTGTTAGCAAAAAATCCTTTATTACACGATAAATATGTTGAAGTACAAGGTTTTATTGCTCAGCGTGTAAGTGAGTTGTTACTCTCGCTTCGTGATGCGAAAATGATGGATTTCTCAGATGAAGACTTACCTGACATCGTAAGTATTTTACGCTTAGTAAATACTTTTTGGTTAAGCTTTTATCAAACACAAAATAATGACAATGAAATTAATGATGCTGTTTTCTATCAAGGCGTTTTGAAAATATTAGTTATTATTCATCCATACATTAGTACCGAGGCTAAAAGTGAATTCTTAGAAGCCCGTGCTATGTACCGACAACGTTGCCAAGATAGTTTATTAAATACAGCGTAACGATTAAATATTAACCCTGCTAAGCAGAGCAGCAATCTAATTTAAGACTGGTAACCGTTTAATAGCGCTTGCCAGTTTTTTTCGCGCCATTGAAAATTCGTTATTTTATGACTTTCTTTGCGAAATGACCGAAGTAATCTTGCCATATTCTCTTCTGGCCACTTAATTTGATTATTTCTTGTTTGCCCTTGATCAAAATCAATAAGCCAAACTTTGTCTTTATCATCAATTAAAATGTTATGTGCATTTAGGTCATGATGATAAATGCCTTGCTGATGAAAAGCCTTTATTACTTTGCCAATATTTTGCCAAAGGTTGTCGTTAACTTCATTTTTACTGAGGATAGCGACCAAATCGCTGGCATTTTCAATGCGTGACGACAATAAATCTGCACGATAAAACAAACCATGCCTACTTACTCGAAAAGCGATAGGTTTAGGCGCAGGTAGGCCTAATGCCCGCATTGTTATTAATAAATCAAATTCGCGAGTCGCACGAGTATTTTTTATACCGGTAAAAATGTATAGGTCGTTAATTACCTTGCCAATAAGGCCGCCTCGATAATAATGCCTTAAAACCCAGTTTTGCATGATACCAGTGCTGTTCGGTGTCGCTATAAACCAAGTAGTACCGCGACCTTGTGCACTGCCAACAATGGCATTTTTTTCTTGCCAATAATCACCATCAAGCATTTCAGGCACAAAAGCACTAATTTCATCGTTGTTATATCGACAATAAATATTGCCTTGTTGTAAAGTTTTTTCATTACAGGGTTTTACAATTGCGGGCTTGTTCAAGATAATAGACCTATATTATATTTCTGCTCCTATTGTGGTGAATCCTTTATGCTGGGTCAAATATCTGCTCCGAAAAATTTATGTTTATTACGATTATCAGCCATTGGTGATGTGTGTCATGCGGTTGCTATGGTACAAAATATTCAGCGACAGTGGCCAAATACTAAAATTACCTGGGTAATTGGTAAGATTGAAGCGAGCTTATTGCAGGATCTATCTGGTGTTGAGTTTATTATTTTTGATAAACGTGCAGGTTTAAAAGGCTTTCGTGATTTAAGGCAAACCCTTAAAGGCCGTAAATTTGATGTTTTACTGCATATGCAAGTGGCTTTGCGAGCCAGTATCGCGAGTTTATGTATTTCGGCGAAAGTAAAAATTGGTTTTGACACTCAACGTGCAAAAGAAGGGCAGTGGTTATTCAGTAATAAAAAAATTGCCAAGCAAAAAAAACCGCATGTATTAGATGGCTTTATGGGCTTTGCAAAAGCCTTAGGCTTAGAAGTTTCACCGCCATTATGGAATATGCCATTAGCAGATAGCGATCAGTTATGGGCCAGTGAAAAGCTAAGCGCTGGCAATGCTGCAGGTAAACCGATTGCGGTGATATGCCCGCAGCAAGTAAAGCTGAACGTAATTGGCATGCTGAAGGTTATTCTCAAACGGCTGAACATTTGAGTGCGCGTGGTTTTAAAGTGGTTATCTGTGGCGGACCAACCACCATGGAAAAACTGCTTGCTGAAGCTATCATTAGTCGCAGTGAATTTAGTCAAGGTGATAATGAAATACAAAATTTAGTCGGCAAAACCAGTTTAAAACAATTATTAGCCGTCTTAAAACTCGCTCATATAGTTATTGCTCCTGACACTGGGCCTGCTCATATGGCGGTTACAGTAGAAACACCCGTTGTTGGTTTATATGCTCACAGTAATCCTCAGCGCACAGGCCCGTATTTGTATCCTCAATATGTGGTTAGTGCCTACGCTGCCGCAATACAGCTGCAATATAAGCAAAGTATTGAGCAATTACCTTGGGGCACTCGTGCTAAAGGTAAAGACTTAATGATGCAAATTAGCATTGCAGATGTTAAAAAAACCATTGAGCGGGTAATTCACGACAACTATCCAGAAATGCGTTAACTCACACATAAGGATGTGTATGAAAAAGTATGTTACCGGCTTTTTGTTTTCAAAAGATGCTAGTCATGTCGTGTTAATTAAAAAAATTAATCCGCAATGGCAAAAAGGATTGTTTAATGGTGTAGGTGGAAAAATAGAAACCAACGAGGCCTCAATAGCAGCCATGGTTCGCGAGTTTTTTGAAGAAACGGGTGTTACTACCCAACCAGCCGATTGGACACACTATGCGAAAATATATCGGCCTAATGGCTATGATGTAGACATGTATTTTGCATACTCTGATCTTGCCTTTAGCGCTAAAACCATTGAACAAGAGCAAGTGCATATTATTGATTTGACTCAGTTACCGCGTAATATCATCCCAAATTTACAGTGGTTAATTCCGCTAGCCCTAGATAAGCAGGCCGACTTTTCAAGCCCAGTATTATTACAAGAAATTGCTGATGAGCGCCTTAAAGCATAACGATTAAACGCACTAATGTACTTTGCATGGTACGGATTAATTAATCAGTAACTAATCAAAATATTAATGAAGAAATATATCAATGAAAAAGCATAGTAATGAAAAGTAGAAAATTACATAAATTGATCGGTCTTATTTTAGTGTTACCAATGTTAGGCTGGACATTCACTGGCTTAGTGTTTTTTATTAAACCTGGTTACCAAGGTGCTTATGAGCAATTATCAGTTAAAACCTACCCGCTGAGTGGGCCTATAACGATCATTCCTCAAGATAATTGGCAAGAAGTTAGGGTAGTGAAAACAGTGTTAGGTGAGCACCTTATTGTTAAAGCCAACAACAAAAGTCAGCACCTTGATCCCACCACTTTACTGGCGATGCCTGAACCGACAACCTTACAGCTTGAAACACTTATCAATGATGCCTTTACTGATAATCAGGCACGCTATGGCGATATAATCAGTACTGATGGCTTAACGGCGAAAACTAATACAGGTGTTGAGGTAGTGCTTAATTGGAGTAGTCTAAGGTTAAGTCAGCAAGGCCAAGATACTCAACTAATTAACTTACTTTACCAAGTGCACTATTTGCAATGGACCCCATTCAAAGAACTCAATCAAGTGGTAGGTATATTCGGACTGATATTGCTAATTTCGTTAACTGTTTTAGGTGTGAGAATTTATCTTAAGCAACGTGTTTAGCCTTTAATTACATATTAAAGGCTTATGATTTAATTAATGTGTGTAATGCCGTTAAAGACTGGGCAGTTGCTCCTTGGTTTGCGAGTACAACCTTGTAACTATTGTTTCCTAATACCTTGGCACTGGTTTCATCAGTAAACAAACGCAATACTTCACTGGCTAAAGTACTGGCCATATCGTCATTTTCAAGTAGTTGAATTATGCCTTGTGCAGAAAGTAGCTGCGCTAAAATTTCTTTAAAATTACTCATGTTTGGGCCAGTGATGACTGGCTTTTGGAATAAAGCAGGTTCTAATGGGTTATGGCCACCAATATCGCTAAAACTTCCCCCCATAGTAACCACATCAGCTAAAGCGCAAGCAGCGAGTAATTCGCCTAAAGTATCAATAATCCAAACATGGGTATTAAGAGATACCGGAGTATTTTGGCTACGTTTTAGTACTTTATTTCCGGCATCATGCGCCAGCTTAGCAACTTGCTCAAAACGCTCGGGGTGTCGGGGCACAATAATCAGTAAGGCCTGGCTATTTTGTTTTTTAACTTGTTCAAATGCTTTTAATGCGAGTGCCTCATCGCCAGGGTGTGTACTGGCGATTAGCCAAACTTTGCGATTTGCTGTTAATAAGCTTTTTAGTTCTTGTTGTTTAATCTTAATATCAATATTTAACGAGACATCAAATTTTAAATTCCCTGATAATTTACAAGTTTCAGGGGTTGCGCCCATCGCTAAATAATTATCTTGGTTGACTTGGCTCTGAGTTAATATTTTGTCAAATTTTTGTATTGTAGGGGTGATCAGCCAAGCGAGTTTTTTATAGCTGCGCATTGATTTATCAGATAATCGCCCATTGACTAACAGCAGCTTAATATGGTTATTTTTACATTGTGCAATTAAGTTAGGCCATAACTCTGTTTCCATAAAAACCATAGCTTTAGGTTTTAAACGATTTAAAAACAGCGTAGTTGAACAAATATTGTCTAGTGGTAGGTAACAATGCTGCACTTTATCGGCAAATAATTTTTGTACTTGAGCTGAGCCGGTTGGCGTAAATGTGGTTACGGTAATGGGTGTGTCAGGGTTTATAGTCAGTAGCTGCGAAATAAACGGTTTTAAAGCAATGATTTCACCAACACTGGCCGCATGCACAACTATGCCATGGGGCTTTAAGTTTTTCGCAATAAAGCCAAAACGCTCAAGAAGTCGCTTTCTATAGGCTTGTTGACTAATTGAACGGAGCAATAACACGACTAACAGTAGTGGTGTTAGCAGCAAAAATAATAATCGGTATAAAACTAAAGCAAGAGTAAAGCGCACTTAACGAGCTCAAATATCAATATTGTATAATCAATAGTATACCTAAAATCTTGCTTAAAAAAATCAAGCAAGTTATAAAAGAGCTAGGCTTAGTGTTTGTTAGCATAACTGTCTTACCTCGCTAACTAGGTCTGTAAAGGTTGTTCCGTTGTACATGGAGTTTTAGTTTAACTTATGAAAATTTATCTATTTAATCGATATAGAAACACTAGATACTCAGCATTGAAATTTATTTTCTGTTTACTAGCGTTTTGTGCTGCTCAGCAATCTGCCGCTCAATCACTGGTTGTAAATCATGAAGCTAAATTAAGCAAAACCGTTACATTAACAGCCATTGATAATTTCACCTTGTCTGGGCAATTAAATGTTGGTTTAGCAACGTCTGGTGGTGTATTGCTACTGCATGATTGTCAACATATAGCCAAAGATTTTCAGCCTTTACACTCCGCACTTGTTAAGCAAGGTTTATTCGTTTTATCTCTCGATTTAAGGGGGTTTGGTGCAAGTCAAAACGAGGATTATTCCCATAAAAGCATTCGATTAAAAGCTGACGATATCGTGAGTTATCAAGGGAAGTTAGCGGCATTAATGCTGCATTGGGAAAGTGATGTTTTGTCGGCTTATCAGTATTTACAACGTACAATGAATAATAACCAGAGCATTAGCATAGTAACCAGTGGCTGCAGTAGTAACCAAGCGATTTATTTAGCGCAAAAAACTGCTTTAAAGAGTGTGGTTATGCTGTCACCAGAGTTAAGCGTTGATGACAAAGAGCAATTTAAACACTTACCCGACATGCCCATTTACTTGCTCAGTGCCAAATACCTCACCGAAGCAATGCTTAACGCACAAGAGTTGTTCGATTGGAGTGGTGATAGGCATTCGGTGTTACAAACATTTAAAGGTAACGGATCCAGTTACTATTTGCTAAAGCAACAGACTTACTTAAATGAAAATATTGCGATTTGGTTAAATAGTACGCTATCCACACTACCTGAATGATCAGCGTTTAAAAATAGTATCAAGAATAATTGAAGAGTTAGTTCTAGCTACACCTTCAAGCGAACACACCATATTAAGTACCTCGCTTAACTTTTCTAATGTGCTTGCTTGTATTGTTACCAATAAGTCATATTCTCCACTAATAGAATAAATATGGCTAATTTGATGTACTTTTCTTAAGGCTAAGCAGATAGTTTGTCTCAAGTTAGGATTTACTTTTAAAGAAACATTAGAAGAGATTAACCCACTCGTGTATTCGCTACCTAACACCACGCTGTATGCTTCAATCACATTATTGTTTTCAAGCTTATTCAGTCGATTTTGTATCGCCGTTCGTGAAACGCCTGTTGCTCTTGCCATGTCAGAAACACTGGCGCGGGCATTGAGTCGCAGTATTGATAATAACTCTTCATCTTTTTCAGTTAACAATGACGACCCTTAAACTATATAAATGCAAAATATAGCCTAAGATATTACACTTTGACATATAGATATGTCAATTTGACTATAAAAAAGGTCAAATTATCACGTAATGTCACTTTGCATATCACCTTGTGTGGGCGGATAATACGACAATTGAAAGACAATAACTTTTTAAGGAATTACCGTGACCAATTCTGCCAATACAAATAACTTTTATGCTCATTTAACTTCGCAAATAAACCAAGTAAAAGAAGATGGTTTATATAAGGCTGAACGTGTAATAACCACTGCGCAACAGCCTCAAATGGCGGTTAACACTGGCGAAAACGTAGTGAACTTTTGTGCCAACAACTATTTAGGCCTAGCTAATCACCCGTCGTTAATTGCGGCGGCAAAGCAAGGTTTAGATGAGCATGGTTTCGGTATGGCATCAGTACGCTTTATTTGTGGTACGCAAGACATTCATAAAACCTTAGAGCAAAAGTTAAGTACCTTTTTAGGTATGGAAGATACTATTTTGTATTCTTCGTGTTTTGACGCTAATGCCGGTTTGTTTGAAACGTTATTAGGCCCAGAAGACGCTATTATTAGTGACTCACTTAATCATGCATCAATTATTGATGGTGTACGTTTATGTAAAGCGAAACGTTTTCGTTATGCTAACAATGATGCGGCTGAGCTTGAAGCACGTTTGATCGAAGCTGATGAAGCTGGCGCGCGCTTTAAATTAATTGCTACTGACGGTGTGTTTTCGATGGATGGTGTTATTGCCAATTTGAAAGCAGTTTGTGATTTAGCTGACAAATATAATGCAATGGTGATGGTTGATGATTCGCACGCGGTAGGCTTTGTAGGCGAACAAGGTCGTGGCAGCCATGAGTACTGTGATGTAATGGGTCGTGTTGACATCATTACCGGTACTCTTGGTAAAGCAATGGGTGGTGCCTCAGGTGGTTACACTGCAGCGAAAAAAGAAGTCGTTGAATGGTTACGTCAACGTTCGCGTCCGTACTTATTTTCTAATTCATTAGCGCCAGCGATTGTTAATGCTTCAATTAAGGTCATTGATTTATTAGCTGATGGTGGCGAATTACGCAAAACTTTAAAAGACAATGCAGCATATTTTAGAACGCAAATGGAAGCGGCAGGCTTTACTTGTGCCGGTGCTGACCATGCTATTATTCCGGTCATGTTAGGTGATGCAAAAGTGGCTAGTGCGATGGCAGATCGCCTATTAGCTGAAGGCATTTATGTGATTGGTTTTTCATTCCCTGTCGTACCTAAAGGGCAAGCGCGTATTCGTACACAAATATCAGCTGCACATACCAAAGCGGAATTAGACAAAGCCATTGAAGCCTTTATTCGTATAGGCAAAGAAATGAACGTGATTGAGGGCTAAACATGAAATCATTAGCAAAATTAAAATCTGAACCAGGTATTTGGATGACAGATTCGCCGAAGCCAGAAATTGGCCATAACGATCTGTTAATCAAAATTAAGAAAACCGCTATTTGTGGAACGGATATTCATATTTACAACTGGGATGAGTGGTCACAAAAAACTATTCCTGTTCCTATGGTTGTGGGTCATGAATATGCCGGTGAAGTGGTTGGTATTGGTCAAGAAGTTAAAGGTTTTGCACTAGGCGATCGTGTTTCAGGTGAAGGCCATATTACCTGTGGTCATTGTCGTAATTGTCGTGGTGGTCGTACGCATTTATGTCGTAATACCGTCGGTGTTGGGGTAAATCGCGCTGGCTCTTTTGCTGAATACTTAGTTATACCGGCATTTAACGCATTTAAATTACCGGATGAAATTTCAGATGATTTAGCCGCTATTTTTGACCCATTTGGCAATGCTGTGCATACGGCGTTATCGTTTGATTTAGTCGGCGAAGATGTATTAATTACTGGCGCTGGCCCGATTGGTATTATGGCCGCGGCGGTAGCAAAGCATGTTGGTGCTCGCCATGTTGTGGTAACCGACGTTAATGAATACCGTTTAGACTTGGCTCGAAAAATGGGCGCTACACGAGCTGTTGACGTGACTAAAGAAAAGCTATCAGATGTTATGGCTGACTTAGGTATGACCGAAGGTTTTGATGTTGGCATGGAAATGTCAGGTGTTCCGATGGCATTTACCGATATGTTAGCCAACATGAATAATGGCGGAAAAATTGCCATGCTCGGTATTCCAGGTGAAGATATGGCGATAGACTGGAGCAAAATTATTTTTAAAGGGTTAACCATTAAAGGTATTTACGGTCGCGAAATGTTTGAAACTTGGTATAAAATGGCTAGTTTGATTCAATCAGGCTTAGATTTAACGCCAATTATTACTCATCACTTTAATATTGATGATTTTCAGCAAGGTTTTGATATCATGCGTTCAGGACAATCGGGTAAAGTAATTTTAAACTGGGAAAAATAATGTCAAATAGCGAAGAAAATTTTAAACATATGCAAATCAGTGAACTGCATAAAGTACTAACTGATAAAACACATGTGGTGGTTGATATTCGCGATCCAGCCTCGTTTCAGGCGGGGCATATTCCCAACGCCATACATTTAAGTAATGACAGCTTACCTGATTTTTTGCGTACCGCTGATTTAGACGAACCTGTAGTGGTGTGTTGTTATCACGGTATTTCAAGTCAGCAAGCGGCGCAGTTTTTGATCAGTCAAGACTTTACCGAAGTGTATTCCTTGGATGGTGGCTATACTGATTGGCAATTACAACACCCGGACGTTGTTGAAAGCTGATGATAGAGCAAAACCTGCAGCCTTTAGTGAAAGTAACGCAACACAATATTGCCTTACTTTTTTGTAACTACCTCAAAACAATGCAGGTTCAAGCACAGGTTAAAAGTGAAGATGCAGGCTTTGTGATTTATTGTCAATCTGACCAAGTTGATTTTGCTCAACAAGAGTTTGAGCAATTCATCGCTCAACCTTATCAGGCTAAATACCAGCAAGCAGCATGGCAAAGCGGTGATGTTACTGAGGTTAGCTCTAATTCTCCTGCGTTATTAAGTAGCTTTAAGAGCCAGTTTTTTTCTCATGCTGGCATTGTTACCTTAGTCGTATTCACCCTATGTTGGTTGGTTTTTATTGGCAGTAGTTTAGGCTGGGGAAATACTTTATTTCATCACTTACAATTTTATCCTCAACTTAGTTTTGACGCCGTTATACAAGCCCCTCACCGATTATTAGGGCCTGCTTTCTTTCATTTTTCATGGTTACATATTGTTTTTAATACCATGTGGTGGTGGCAGTTAGGTGGTTCGATTGAAAGTACCATGGGTAAATTCAGTTTAATTAACTTACTGATTATTTCTGCCTTGTTTTCTAATGTTGGGCAGTTTTATGTTGGTGGAGCAAATTTTGGTGGTTTATCCGGAGTAGTCTATGCGTTGGTAGGCTATGTGTGGTTTATTGGCTGGCTAATGCCGGAAAAAGGTCTGTCGTTGTCTAAACCCATTATCGGCTTTATGTTGTTTTGGCTACTGTTAGGTTACACGAGTTTAATGCCGATTAATGTTGCAAACACTGCCCATTTATTAGGCTTGCTTAGTGGTTGTATGGTGGCTTATATTCAAGTTTTAAAAGAAAAAAAACACACGTCATAACAATCAGTGTGTTTTAATTTTTCAGCAATTAAAAAGTTTATTTTAATTGCTGTTTAGCTGAACAGAGTTTAATTATCTAACCACTGGGTAAACAAAAGTTTTTTTATTAACGGCTTACCTGTCTCTTTTTCCAGTAATTCTTTTACTTTATCTTCGCACAAACGCTGTATTTCATGGCGACCATTAATTGATTTTATGTTTGACTCAGGCTGTTGACCAATAATATTAATAATGGCATCTCTCAAAAGTGGCGCATGATGCTCAACAATTTCATAATTGTTGGCATCTTCTATCATCAACTCAACTGTTAGGCGAACATAGCCCATTTTTTTCTTAACAGCGACGTAATTAGTCACAATAGAAGGTTCGAAACCAAAGTAGGCATAATCTGCAGCTTTAGCAAAAGTCGAACTTAACAGGACTAGTATTAAAATAAGGGATGTTTTCATACACTAAAACTCAAATTAAAAATAAGTTATCTATTTATGTTAAGCAGTTAAATAGGCTGATTACTATTAAATGATAACTCGAATTTTGATCATGCGCTGATTTATTTACCTATTTTTATTAGGTTCAACCGGTGAGCCAAATTTTATTGGCTATAAATTGCTGTTTTGAAAGCAGGGAGTAAGCTGTATTTTTGTCTTACTAAACGCTATCATACCTCGCTTTTCGTTAAATAACGCTGCTGTTGCTTGATACAACGTGATGCATGTGCTGTTAATAATAAACGTATCGAAAAAGCGTTTAGCGTTGTTTAATCAATATTTATTTACCCGTCTTAAGGTGAAATAGTTTTCAGGTATGACAATAGAACATTCATTATTCCCTGTGCATATGGTGGCCAATTGGCAACCGCCCCAAAGTGTCTCTATTGCTAATAACTTACGCGATTGGTTACTTGACCCTAGTTCACTAACGGCTCGCTTGAAGTCTCATAGCCAGCATTTTCGTGTCGAACTACTCGGACAAAAAATCGAAGCTTGTAGTGCTGCAGAGGCCAATAGTGACATTGTTGCTGGTGAGCAAGTGTTGGTCAGAGAAGTTTTATTGTACTGTGATGAAATAGCACAAGTATTTGCTCGCAGTTTATTACCTTTGCGCTCGTTAACGGGTGCTCAACAACAGCTAGCCCACTTGGGCACACAGTCTTTAGGGCAAGTATTGTTTAATCATCCTGATTTACAACGTAAAAAGATTGAAATAGCCAAATTTGATCAAGATTCTAGTGTCGCTAAACTTGCAGATTATTTATCACTGCAAAAAAGTCAGCTCATACTTTGGGGAAGACGTTCGGTATTTGTGCTTGATGAAAAACCATTAATGGTGGCAGAGGTTTTTTTACCTAACGCCATTGCATATAAATAATAAAAAGGTATTACAGTGAGTGAGTTCACCCAAAAACTAACTGCGATTAAACAAATTACCCGTATGGATAAGCCTATTGGTACATACTTGTTGTTGTGGCCGACTTATTGGGCGTTATGGATTGCCTCAGATGGTTGGCCGTCATTGCATATGCTGATTATTTTTAGTTTAGGTGTTTTTTTCATGCGCAGTGCAGGCTGCATTATAAATGACTATGCCGACCGCAAAGTGGATGGCCAAGTTAAGCGAACACAAAACCGACCGTTGGTAACGGGTGCTCTATCAGGCAGCGAAGCTTTACAATTATTCGCTACCTTTATTTTATTGGCTTTTTCTTTAGTCCTTACTTTAAGCGATTATACCATCATGCTGTCTGTTGTTGCCGTTTTTTTGGCAGCCAGTTACCCTTTTATGAAACGCATTACCCACTTTCCACAGGTAGTATTAGGCGCCGCGTTTAGCTGGGGTATGATCATGGCCTTTGCGCAGGAGCAAGGCCAAATACCTGCGGTAGCTTGGTTATTATTTACGGCTAACGTTATTTGGACTGTTGCTTACGACACCATGTACGCTATGGTTGATCGTGATGACGATTTAAGAATAGGTGTTAAATCTACCGCGGTTATTTTTGGTGAAAATGATAAGCGCATTATTTTATTTTTGCAGTTAATGACCTTAGCGTTATTATTTACAGTCGGTGATATTTTAGCCTTTGGTTGGCCTTATCAGTTGTCGTTAGTTATTGCGGCAGGATTTTTTTGTTATCAGCAAATTTTAATTTCAGGGCGTGATCGTGATCGCTGTTTTCAAGCCTTTTTGAATAATCACTATGTAGGTTTAATTATATTTGTTGGTGTAACAATAGAATACCTTTAGCTTAAAGTACTCTAAATTACCATACTTGCTAAGCGACAAAACGCTAAACGCACAACATAAATGTGTAGTTAATATGTGGCTTTGTGGAGAGTAATAGCTAAAGCTTTAGCTCTTACTTTTAGACAATAGCACTGTTCGAGGTAGCGTATTATAGATATCCATGACCAACCCAGTGGATTGGTCATAGAATAAGTTACAAGGTGTCTGTTTAGCTTTTATATCCTTAACGCACAATACTTTGTAAAACTTCTATATCGACTAAGTTACTGACTGAACTTTTTAATAAACCTAATGTGCTGCTATCTATTAACTTATCATCGTCATTTAGCTCAATATAGCCTTGGTCTTTCATCGCACTAATTAAGGTCGATTGAGCCTTTTTATCAATAAATTCTGGTGCGCTAATATCATTTAATACCGATAAGCGTTGAGCAATAGCAACAACCTTTTCAATTAACTCAGATTTTTTAATCGGCGCTAATTGCCCCAGTAATGAGGTTATAATGGCGAATCGTTGCATGGTTTCGTTAACACATTCAGCAATTAAACGAATTTTAGCTCTATTCTCATCATCACTACATAATGACCAAGCGCCGGATTTACTTTGTTTTACGATGCCCTTATCAGCTAAGAACTGACAAACAGCTTGGACTTGCTGCGCTATGTCATCAGCTGCTTGCCATAAAAATAAATCTGTTTTTAGTAACTCTATAAGGCGCTGAATTTGACTGAGTAAGCTCTCTTGGCTAATTTTTGCATTACGCTCTAATAAACGACAAACCAGTGATGGCAGTATGAATGTGTGAATAATATTGTTGCGGTAATAGCGCAGCTCCAAGATTGCACTTTCTGTTAACGAGATAATGTCACCAAAACTGTCTTGGTTGATGGTGACTTTATTTAATAATATGACATGCTCTAAAAGCTCAGCTCCGGTTTCATCTGGAATGGTTAATTCTGTATGATACGGCGCAGCACGTTGTAATTCGATAAAGAAATCAAGCTGGCTTATTAACTCGGCTTTGGTCAATGCTTTGTTTTCTGTGGCATGTAAAA
The DNA here is from genome assembly GCF_003061515.1 of Colwellia sp. Arc7-D. NCBI lineage: Bacteria > Pseudomonadati > Pseudomonadota > Gammaproteobacteria > Alteromonadales > Colwelliaceae > Colwellia > Colwellia sp. Arc7-D. The sequence goes on along the minus strand of NZ_CP028924.1, from coordinate 4,057,555 downwards.
TCAAAGAGACTAAGGCAACCCCATTCAATGCCGCACATTGATTAATTGAAGTCATAACTTGCTGAGCTAGTACATTAACGCAAGGGTTCAACCACTTAGGCTTTTGTGGGTCTATAGGGTCAATAGCTTGTTTCCAGTCAGGCACCTGATTATTTAAAAACTGATTAATATTAATCGGCTCGCCAAAGTTAACATAGCCTTTACCATAATTTCGTAAGTTTCGAATTGCTTTAATCACACCAAAAATTGACTCGCCTTTCTTTTGGCTACCACTCAACTCTTTGTGATAAGTACCCACTTCCATCACGTGTTCATAACCTAGGTATACCGGCACTAAGGTCAGTGGTCGGTCAATCCCACGCAACATACTTTGAATGGTCATTGCTAGCATGCCAGTTTTTGGTGAAAGTAAACGTCCGGTCCGGCTGCGCCCACCTTCTGAATAGTATTTTACCGAATAACCACGTTCAAAAAGTAAACTTAAATATTCACGAAAAATAGTAGAATAAAGACGATTACCTTTAAAGCTACGACGAATAAAAAAGGCTCCTGCTTTTCTGAAAATTGGACCAGCTGGCCAAAAGTTTAAATTGATACCTGCCGCAATACGCGGTGTAACTAAGCCTTGTTGAAATATGACGTAAGTAAGGAGTAAGTAATCCATATGGCTACGATGACAAGGTACGTAGATAATTTCATGCCCCTCTTGTGCTAAGTTTCTTAACCGCTCAGCTTTATTCACTTCAATACCGTTATAAAGTCGATTCCATAGCCAGCCTAAAATACGCTCACCAAATCGAACCGTTACATCTCGATAATCACCTGCAATTTCGTCCATAATGGCTAATGCCTGCTTTTTAGCTTCTGCTTCAGTAATATTTTTACTTTGAGCTTCTTCACTAATTACGCGTTTTATTGCGGGGTTTACTATTAAATTAGCAAACATCTGCTGGCGATGCATCAGTCTAGGGCCTGTAGCCGCTATAATTTGTCGGTGAAAATGAATGCGGGTAATGCGCATTAATTTGCGTGCGCTGGCCTCAGTGCTGCCATGTTTATCAGCCATATGTCGAAATGAAATGGCTTCACTAAAACGCACCATGGTATGGCGACCTAAAAATAATACGATAAAGAACTTTCTTAACCAGGTAGGTGATTCTTGATCAGCTAATAACGCACCGACATTAGTGTTGTTTTTTTCTTTGGTTGGCGTTCGACCCCAAATAACATTAGCAGGAATAAGTTGTGCGTCTAAGGCTTCGTTATTAGCGTGAGCGTTAAGGAGTTCAAATCCTTGCGCGATTGCCGTCGTTTTTTGTGGTTTGCGCCAATTAAATAACGCCTTAGATTTTTCTAAAAATAGTAACCGAGATAAGGTTTCGCCATCAATATTAACCGGTGTTAAAGGGTCAGGTAAATTCGCTTTTTTACAAGCAGTGCGCAGTGATAATACGTCACTGGCTGATTGGTGCCTTAAGACATAAAATATCGGTTGCTCAGGAGTTAGTTGATCTGAATTAATTATTTCGTCGGCAACAACTTTGCAACGCACCAATAATTTTATCGGTAAACGTAATAATAAATAAAAGAACTTACGAATGGCTAACATCATGTTTTACTCGGCTTTATTTGACTGGTTATGATAACACTTAGCATCAAGTTAACTCTGATTCCCTGTAAAGTTTTTCTGGCTAAGCGCTCAACTCAATTTTATAACGGTTATTATACCCGTACTTCTTTCTGATTAGCGATGAGTAGTTTTATTCGTTAATAATTAACTGCTAAAAATACTTATTCCAAGTACTATAATGAAATATAAAGAAATAAACGAAGTATTGGCAAGCCATACTTCATTAAGCCGATAGGAAACTTATGCAAAATAGCCCTAAACCATTAAAAATTGCTATATTTGTAGATGTACAAAATATTTATTACACCACGCGTGACACTTTTAAACAGCAATTTAACTATCGTGCTTTTTGGCAGCAAATTAGCCAACAAGGGGATATTGTTCTGGCCAATGCTTATGCAATACAACGCAGCGACGACCAACAACATAAATTCCAAAAAGCGTTAAAACATATCGGCTTTGATGTGAAGCTTAAACCGTTTATTCAACGAAGAGATGGCTCAGCTAAAGGTGATTGGGATGTGGGTATAGCGATTGATGTTATGGAAGCGGCTCCCGATGTTGACATGGTTATACTGCTTTCTGGTGACGGTGACTTTGATTTATTACTGAAAAAAGTTATGTCACGTGATGGTATAAAAACGCATGTTTATGGTGTCACAGCTTTAACGGCGCAGTCTTTAATTAATGCCGCGAGTGAGTTTTTCCCTATCGATAGGAATCTCTTGTTATAAGAGGTTAAAAGCGTTTAACCTGCTCTCAACTTTACAGGCTCAGCATTTGTTACTTAGCATATTCTGCAAAATATTTTGTAATACAAGATGCTTTTCATCAAAAGTCAGCTAAATTTGTATTTATTGTTTGGGCTTAGTATTGTACCCATAAAATTGTCATAGAAATAATTATAAACAAGGAAATATCATGTCAGTAGAAGCGCTATATAAAGTTATTTTATACCCATTTATCAATGAGTCACTTGCCAGTTTAAAAGCAATGACGAACTTGGTTGGTGAAGCTGGGGAAGCTTTTGTCGATAATGTTGATGACTTTCGCTTTAAAGGCTATGCAGTATGCTCTGAAGTTACAGGTGGTTTAGATGGCGTAATTATGATGCATCATTACCCAGAAACAGCTATCGCCATTGGTAACTCTGTTTGTGAGCACATGTTTGAAGAAAAATATCAGTTCACTGAAATTAATGAAGAGCTAAGTCATGCGCTAGCGGAATGGGGCAACACCATCGTAGGCCGCTCAACTGATCTACATGGCCGTTATAGTTTAGATTATAAATTTTCAAGCCCGTACTTTGTTCATGATGTTAATGACATGGATAAATATTTAGCCGGTGTTACCGAAGTTATTACCGTGCCTATTACTATTGAAGGCGTAGGGCGTTATTACTTTAATTTACTGATCCGTAAAGTTGAATATCAATCAATAGGTATCAAACGCGAAGCCAGTACAGGTATTAGCAACCCACATACCAATGTATTACCACTCGAAAGTAAAATATTACTAGTAGATGATAGCGGCATGATACGCAAAGCACTTAAACGCTATTTAGCACAATTAGGTTATAACAATGTGATTGAAGCTGACGATGGTTCGGTAGCCGTTACTATGGTGCAAGAGCAACAACCTGACTTTATGTTTATGGATGTGGTGATGAGTGACATGAATGGCGATGAAGCCTTAGCTAATATCCGCGCTAATGGCAGTAATGTGCCTGTGGTTATGTTGTCATCAGTTACTGATCAAGCGCTGATACAAAGCTGTGCAAGTAAAGGCATTTCAGGCTTTATATTTAAGCCTATTCAAGCTGATACTGGTGCTGAAATTATTAAAGATTATTTAAAGATAGCTTAATATGAGCTGCAAAACAGTGATGGTTATTTACATTTAATAATTATTAATCATCACGCTCTAACTCATTTATAAAATTGAGCAATGCAGGGATAATATAAGTATAAATACTACTTATATTATCCCTTTTTATTTATTGAGAGTGAATAACTTCAACTTTATCAAACAATTTTTCAATTGAAGGGGAAACATTTCCGGTAATTTTACTGACTACCACAATAGCGATTGTCGATAAAATAAACCCAGGGACTATTTCATAAATACTGGCACTTAACGACTGACCATTGATTGTGATGGGCGCATAAATCCAGATTAATACCGTGACAGCACCAACTACCATACCCGCAAGCGCGCCGTTACGATTCATTTTTTTCCAGTAAAGACTCAAAATGACCACAGGCCCAAATGCTGAACCAAAGCCAGCCCAAGCATTACTGACTAAGTCTAATACTGAGCTATTGCGATCATACGCTAAATAAACCGCAACTAAGGCGACAATCAGTACCGATATTCTTCCTACTAATACTAATCGTTGATCACTGGCTTTTTTATCCAAAAAGGTATGATAAAAATCGCCCGTTAATGAGCTTGAGGTCACTAGTAGTTGCGATGATATGGTACTCATAATTGCGGCAAGAATGGCGGCAAGTAAAAATCCAGATATTAAAGGGCTAAATAAAACTTGTGACAACAAAATGAAAATAGTTTCAGGGTCTTCTAATGCAACGCCGGTATTTTTAACATAAACAATACCCGCAAACCCAGTGGCCATTGCACCGCATATCGCGACAATCATCCAGCTCATGCCAATACGTCGAGCAGTGGGGATGTCTTTGACCGAACGAATAGCCATAAATCTGACAATAATGTGGGGTTGCCCGAAATACCCTAAACCCCAAGACATGGCAGAAATTACCCCAACGATACCAATACCACTAAACATATTGAGTAATTCGGGATTCATTTCTTGAATACTGCTATGTACTGTTGCTAATCCACCGACATCATTAATAACAACAACCGGCACTAAAACTAAGGCGATGAACATAATACAGCCTTGCACGAAGTCGGTTAAACTTACCGCAAGAAAGCCACCAAATAAAGTATAGGAAACCACCACGCCTGCAGTTACATATAAGCCTAATTCATAGTTTAAACCGAATGAACTTTCGAATAGCTTACCGCCTGCGACTATGCCGGATGAGGTATAGAGGGTGAAAAAAACAATGATAACAATGGAAGAAATTAACCTGAGTGCGCGAGATTTATCTTCAAAGCGATGCTCAAAAAAATCAGGCAATGTAATCGAGTCGTTAGCAAGCTCAGTATATGTGCGTAAACGAGGAGCAACCACGAGATAATTCAAAAATGAACCAATCACCAAGCCTATCGCAATCCACAAGCTGCTGATCCCTACGATATACATAGCACCAGGCAAGCCCATCAGCATCCAGCCACTCATATCTGATGCACCGGCTGATAATGCTGTTACGGAAGGGCTTAAACTACGTCCTCCCAACATATAGCCAGAAACATCGTTGGTTGTCTTTCTATATGCATATATGCCGATGCCGATCATGGCACAAAAATAAAGCCCTAAAGAGAAAAGTGTTTCAAATTCCAAAGTAATACCCACCGTTATATTTTTTAATAGTGTTAATAAGCCAATGTATCGATAAAGAGTTTACTGGCGGAATAATCCATAAACATTTATTAAGAAACTTAAATTTAAAATTAAAACTTCCTTAAAGTCTGATTTTTAAGGTAAAAATTAAAGCATTTATGACAAAGGCTACTATGTGCATTAACGCTAAACTTAATGTTAATAAGATTGGCAATATTAAGCGTAGATTTGTTGTTGAATATTTTATGCAGACAAGGATAAAAAGGTTATTATCGAATATTAAATTAAAATTTTTTATGGATTAGGCCGTAAACACACTCTTTAATAGTAGCCTAGGTAATTGGACATATTGAATGCCAACAAAGACACCGCCAAACAACAGAATTTTTGAAGCTTTTCAATCATGTAGAGATGGGTTGGTGCGCTCAATTATGAAAATGAGCGTAAAACAGCAAGATGTTGATGATATTTTACAAGAAACCTTTATTCGAGTTTTACAATCTGATGCTCAACAAGAAATAAAATCTCCTAAAGGCTATTTATTTGTTGTATCACGAAATTTGGTGCTGAAGAAGTTAACGCAGCAATCAAAAGAAATAGATAATGAAATTGATGAAGCCTTACTTGAGAGTGATGTTGATAATACGGTTGAGAAAGAATTATACCAAAAACTTAAGTTTGAACGTTTCTTGGAAGTATTAAACGCATTACCTGAAAAAAATCGCCGAGCGATACTCTTAAGAAAATTATATTGTTTAAGTCATAAAGAAATAGCTAAAAAAATGAATATATCCGTCAGTTCAGTTGAAAAAAATATAGCCAAAGGCTTAAAGCAATGTAAGCAGTCTCTTTATGCTCAAGGATACGATGTAAACGAGTCCAAACAAGCCATTCCGCTTAATAAGTTGAACGAGGAAAGTAGAAAATGAATTCAAGTAATAAAGTAGTTCCTCTTCATACCTCAAATAGTATTGACGACGAAGCATCGCTTTGGTTGGTACGACTAGATAATGGGAGTTTATCTCGACAAGCTAAAAAAGACTTTAAAGCATGGTTAGCAGTAGATAAACGCCACTTAGTTGCATTAAAAGCAATGGCTGATGTGTGGAATGATATGGACGAAGTCTTAAGTATGATTACCGATGAAGGTAGTTCAGAAAATATATCGTTATGGCCAATATTAACCCCTGTTTTTAAACCGTTGATGTTAGCGGCAAGTGTGAGTTTTTTAGCTGTTTTACTTTGGTTGACTGTGCCTGAAGGTGTGCAGAAAAATTCATATGCGACTGTAATTGGCCAGCAACTCGATACCACGTTTGCTGACGGTTCAATTATTCACTTAAATACGAATACGGTGATTGAAACTGAGTTTTCTAAAGACAAGCGCATAATAAAGCTTATTCAAGGTGAAGCGCTTTTTGACGTCGCTCACGATCCTAATCGTCCTTTTATTGTTTATGCCGGTGATCGCTTAGTTCAGGCTATTGGAACAAAATTTGTTGTGCATATAAAGTCTGAGAACATCCAAGTAACCGTAACGGATGGTAAAGTTAAAATGTCAAAAGTGGCTACTGATACCCCACTGTCTGATATTAAAGAGCTGAATAATACAGTAGTTCAAGCAGATGATGTCTTTATTGTAAAAGGTGAAAAAGTTGTTGCTAACAATAACCAAACGCCAATTTTAACGCATATTAAAACAGAAAATTTACAACGTGAACTTTCGTGGCTTGATGGCAAGTTAATTTTTGATAATGAAACACTATTTGATGTTATCGAAGAAATTAATCGCTATCTCGACATCACTATTGTATTAAAAGATCCTTCGCTACACGCACTAAGAATGAGTGGGCGTTTTGACTTAGGCGATAGCGAAGCGTTAATTGAAGCGATAGAGTTATCATTTAATATTCAGTCCCAACGCATTGATTCAAATAAAATATTATTGACTAAAAAAATAAAAACCTAAATTAATTAAAAAAACTTTACGGATTTTTATACCTTCGAGCTCTTTAAGTTAAGTTGCAAAATTTTTACAAAAAAAGTAACTAAACAAAATAATTATAAAACTCGGGAAGGAAATAACATGTCTAATAAATTCCGTACAGGAACGTTAGCAATTGCTGTAAGTTTAGCTTTAGGAACTACATCTACTTATGCTGCTGAAGATAATAGTGCAAAAATTAAAGCAGAAAAAGATGTAGAAAAAATTGTTGTCGTAGGCTCGCGTGGTGCTCCTCGCTCAGTAAACGACTCTCCTGTACCAATTGACTTAATTGGTGGAGAAGAACTAGCGCGTGGCGGTAATACCGACATGCTTGAATTAATAAAAGGCAGTGTTCCTTCCTTTAACGTCCACTCAAACCCTATTTCAGATGCGGCAAGTTTAGTTAAACCTGCCAATCTACGTGGTTTATCATCTGACAGTACTTTGATTTTAGTTAACGGCAAACGTCGTCATCGTGCTTCTGTCATTGCATTATTAGGTGGCGGTATTAATGATGGTGCCCAAGGTCCTGATATTTCAGTTATCCCTAGCGTTGCATTAAAACAAGTTGAAGTACTTCGTGATGGCGCCGCTGCACAATATGGCTCTGATGCTATTGCTGGTGTAATGAACTTTGTTTTAAAAGATGACGCTGATGGTGGCTCTTTAACTGCTCGTTATGGCTCTTATTATGAAGGCGACGGCGATACCATGGAAGTATCTGGTAACGTTGGTATGCCATTAACGAAAGACGGCTTTTTGAATTTAAGTTTTCAATATAAAAATGCTGATGCAACTAGTCGAAGTGTACAACGCCCTGACGCAGCAGCTTTTATCGCTGCAGGTAACACGGCTGTATCAGACTTAGCTCAAATTTGGGGCTCTCCTGAAGTAAATGATGACTACACTATTTTTGTAAACTCAGGTTTAGACTTAGGTAACGATAGCGAAGCCTACATGTTTGGTAACTTCTCTGAGCGTGATGTTCGCGGTGGTTTCTACTATCGTAATCCGCATACTCGTGGTGGTGTTTATAGTAATGGTGATACCGATGGTGATGGCGTATCAAATCTCCTTATCGCAGATTTAGACGGTTTGGGTGTTGGAGGCAGTTGTTCTCCTGTCAACGTGACTAGCGCTAATGTATTAACGCAAGACGATTACATTAACAATGTTGCTAATAATGACAATTGTTTTAGTTTCAACGAAATGTTACCAGGTGGTTTTACACCAAACTTCGGTGGCAATATTATTGATACCTCAATCACTTTAGGTACACGTGGTGAACTAGATAACGGTGTAATGTATGACGTTAGTGGTTCTGTTGGCTTTAACGAATCTACTTATGTAATTTATGATACCTTAAACGCCTCTTTAGGTCCTGCAACTCCGCGTGACTTTAGTCCAGGTAAACATACTCAGTTAGAAAAAACTTTTAACGTTGATTTCAGCAAAGATATTGATGTTGATATGTTTGAATCATTAATGGTTGCTGGTGGTTATGAATGGCATTCAGAATCATTTGAAGTAACCGCTGGTGATGTTGCATCATATACTGCAGGTCCATACACTGAACAAGGTTTTGGTATCGGCTCTAATGGCTTCCCAGGATTTAAGCCTCAAGCTGCTGGTGTTTATTCTCGCCAAAATTTCGCGTTCTATGTTGATACTGAAGCACAAATAACAGAAGACTTTTTACTAGGTGCAGCACTTCGTTATGAAGACTACAGCTCATTTGGTAGTGACTCTAACTACAAGCTTACAGCACAATATAATGTAACCGATGACTTTTCTTTACGTAGTTCAATCAGTACAGGTTTCCGTGCTCCTACAGTAGGTCAAGCTAATTACTCGAACGTGCAAACCGCATTGGAAAATGGTGCCTTAGTTGATTCTGCATTATTACCAGCGAGTAACCCGATTGCGATACAGTTAGGTGCAACAGAGTTAACACCAGAAACATCTCAAAGTTATACTTTAGGTGCAGTTTGGAATATTGGCGAGCTATTCATTACGCTTGATTACTACAATATTTCAGTTGAAGACCGCGTGTCTCAATCAACTAAATATGAACTAACAGATGATGATAAAACAGCTTTAACCAATGCTGGTGTAGCCAATGTTGAATCAATACAGTTAGTAAGTTTCTTCACAAATGATTTTGATACAACAACATCAGGTGTTGATTTAATCGCTAACTACGGTATGGAATTACTTGATGGTGATGCCAAGTTTAGTTTAGCGTACAACTACAATAAAACTGAAGTTGATAGCTTCACAGCGATTACTGGCGACTTTAAAGTTTCTCGTTTAGAAAATGATTTACCTAATCACCGTGCAACGTTGACTTGGTCACAATCATGGGATGAAGTGAGCTTCTTGATTCGTGGTAATTACTATGGCGAATATCAAGGTGTTCATGTTGACTACGTTGACACAGTTAATACTGGCGATGCTGCAGTAACAATTGATGCCGAGTTTAGTTACTTTGCTTCAGATGACATCGTGTTGTCTGTTGGCGCGCAAAACTTGTTCGACCAAGAAGCAACTGAAATAAACTTCACCGATGCCGGTGCAGCTAGTTGTGGTGGTTGTGTTAATAATCAATGGGGTGGTAAATATTATGAAACATCTCCGTTTGGTTTTAATGGTGGTTTCTACTACGTAAAAGCAACATATAACTTCTAATATCAGCTAGCATATTGTTGATATAAAAAACCCAGCTTTGGCTGGGTTTTTTTATGTCTAATGCTTGATAACTATTCATAGCTTTATCTGCATTAGAAACAGCGACTTTGACCGCTATTACACTCAGTGAGTAGACAATATGAATTACTATTCGTCATTGGCGGTATTTATTAAGCTGACTTGCAAAAAAATATAGCATGAAATTAGAAGCGGAACTTGGCCTTTGCTCGCAGGTTAATGTCATATTGTCAGATTATCGAGAGAGCTAATGATTAGCTTATGATTTAGATTGTTAACGAAATAAATAAATTAGGAAAAATAACTAGTAACTCCAGTCAAACTGCGTTCATAATATAACCATCAAGATAGAGCACTTTTGAGTGAAGAATAAAAAACGTGAGATATTTGTTAAGTGCGTAGTTGGTCACTAAAACAACAAAAAATAAAATACCGTCAATTTATTATTGCATTCTCTTTGCTATTTTTCGGTAATGCTTTGGCGTGTAAAGCCGCTGAGCGCTACCAATTTGAACTCCCTGCCATGTCTGCTGCTCAGGCTTTAGATAAATTAGCCACAATATCGGGTTATTCACTCATATATCCATTTGATGATTCTATCATTGTTGTTAGTAATCCACTTTTTGGTACTTACTCACTTGAAGATGCTTTAGGGCAGTTACTTTTAAACACGCCTCTTAGTGCTTTTGCTACTGAAAAACGTGTTATCGCGGTGTCTTCGGAGCTAAGCAATTATGATTATAATGGTAAAAATTTTGCTATTGATGTGTTCTTAAAAAACCATCTCAAACATCAAATGGATAATATTCTCTTTGGACCTGATTTTCTTACTGCTAATTTACCTGATATAGATTTTTCTTTTCAAGCAATAACTGAAGAAAAAAAATTAACTAACGAAGTCGAAGCTGAGCGTATTCAAATAATTGGCTCTCGTCGAATCAATAGATCGCCAAGCAGTGCTTTAGCGCCATTAGATATCATCAATAAACGTGATTTAAGCTCGCAAGGCAATAACGACCTAATATTCAGTTTGTCGAGTGTTATTCCTTCTTATAATACCAGTCAAGAAGCCATTAGTGATGCAGGTACTATGGTAAGACCTGCTAACCTTAGAGGATTGCCAACCGATAGCACGCTAATATTAGTGAATGGTAAACGGCGTCATCGCAGTGGCGTGATCTATGAATTTATCTCAGGGTTGAATATTGGCGCTCATGGTGTTGATCTTGAACCTATTCCGAGTATTGCTTTAAAAAGTGTTGAAGTTTTACGTGATGGTGCGGCCGCGCAATATGGTTCTGATGCCATCGCGGGGGTTATTAATTTTCGTTTAGAAAACAGTGCAGATATCAGCCGAATTGAAGTAAGTACAGGCCAATACTACGCTGGAGATGGTTCGACGCTCGAATTGTCTGGTATTCTAGGTAGCCAAATTGGTAGTAGTGGCAGTGCTAATTTTTCATTCCAACTTTCAGAAAGTGACAGCACTTCTCGTGGAATTCAAGATCCTGCAGTACAGTCGTTGATTGATAGCGGTATCAGTGCGGACGATATACAAGATCCTGTTGTTATTTGGGGTGCTCCAAAAATTAGCAACAATATCAAGCTATTCGGTCATTTGGAGATGGATATTGGCGCTAAAAATCAATACCAACAACTTTATATGTTTGGAAATTGGGCGCAGCGCGATATTGATGGCAGCTTTTATTATCGCAATCCTAATACCCGAGCAAGTGTATTTACGAATCCAAATGATGGCACACGACTATTTTTTGATATGACGAGTAATAACACCGGTAATTGTCCAGTACCCACTCTTCCTGGTAGTCCGGGTGATGCTGAAGCTTTAGCGGCTGTTTCAGCTAATCCCAATTGCTTTGCTTTTAATGAGCGTTTTCCTGGTGGCTTTACTCCACGATTTGGCGGCAGAGTAACCGATGAAAGTCTCGCGGTAGGCCTACGAGGCTCGCTAATTAAAAATAATGCCGATCTAACGTATGATATTAGTATGGTCGTTGGGAGAAATCGCAATGATTACAAACTACGCAATAGTGTTAATGCCTCATTAGGTGAAAATTCACCCAGTGACTTTGAGCTTGGTTCTCAAATACAAACCGAAGGTGTATTTAACGCTGATTTTACTTACCCAATTAACGTTGATTTTGAGTCAGACTTGAATGTTGCCTTTGGCTACCAAACTCATTTCGAAAAATTTGAGATTGTTACGGGCGAAACGGCATCTTATCAGGCAGGACCTTTTGATAATAATAGTGAGGCGGTCGGAGCAAATGGCTTTCCTGGTTTCTCACCCGAGACCGCTAGTATTAATGATCGCATATCTAATGCCGTATATTTAGATATAGAAAGCGACATTACAGAAGCGCTCTCTATGTCGCTGGCGATCAGGTATGAAGATATCGCCAAAATAGGCAATACTTTTGACGGGAAAGTGTCATCCCGATTACAGCTCAGCGATGAAATAGCCATACGCTCAACACTGAGTACGGCATTTCGGGCTCCGACTGTGGGTCAATCTACTTTGCAACGCATATCTACCTCAAATTCAATCGTTAATGGTGTTGTAGTGCAACAACGATCACAGCTAGTAAGTGCGTTAAGTCCGATTGCTGTCGCACGATCTGGTGGTGGCCTTGAACCAGAAACTGCAACTAGCTTTAGTATTGGTTTATTATCGGATATAGGACCAGCAAATATTACCTTGGATTATTTTCTTATTGATGTTGATGACAGGCTATCTTTATTTTCGAGTGATGTAACTGCTGTAGATACAAGATTATTAGCCACCTCAGGGGTTAAATCAAACGTCACCAGTATTCAATATTATGCTAATGATTTCGACTCAATAACACAGGGATTTGACTTAGTTGCCAGTTTGCCATTGGAGTTTATTAGCCATAACAGCTTAGTATCACTCGCCTATAACTATACAGAAACAAAGTTAGGTGGTTTTGACAGTAAGAGCCCTATTGCGAATGTTAATGCTCGCAAAGAGCGTGAAGAAGGCATTCCAAATAACCGAGCCGTATTAACCTATTCTCAAAAGCAAGGCCATTTAAGTAGCATGTTACGTGTTAACTACTATGGCAGTTTTTACAATGCACAGTTTAATGACGTATCGCTTATTGAGAAAGTGAATGCAATTGTCATAACAGATGTTGAGTTTTCTTATGAAATTAATGAGAGTTTAACGGTAGCTTTAGGTGCTAATAATATTTTTGACGTCTTTCCTGATGAATACAGTAAAGGGCGAACATCGGGATTTTTAGGGGCTATTTACCCACTTAATTCGCCGATGGGATTTAACGGCGGTTATTATTACCTGCGTATGTCATGGGACTTGTAAGTCTTCCTATCTAAAATCAAAATCAAAATCAAAATCTTGAGCAAGGTACAGCAACAAAATAATTTATGACTTTACGCTTAAGGTTGAGCTAAACACTAAGCTAATTGTTGAATATATTAGAAATAAAAAAAGAATTAAATAGTTAAAGCGGAAGAGCCCTCGAAAATCGGAATCAGCTGTTTCGATCGAATTAACGATCTAGCTAATAAATTAATATGTGTAAAATTCAATGCTACACCAGATTAACTTGAAGTTGGTGCACTTAAATAGCGTATTACTCGTATTGAGGATGGAAGTTCAACAACTAGCTGTATTATTAGGTGTTTTGGCAAAGTTAGGTTGCACAGTAAGTACTCAGGTTTACCGATGATTCAGCCTGAAAAAAAGATATTGGATTGAATACAAATTTGTGGTTATTTTTACTTGACCACTACACATTATATATTGTCGTAATATGGAGCTTTATATAACGACTGTGGTATTATCGAAAATTATTAGAATATAATCAGGCTGTATTTTGGATGTTAGGCATATTTAAATATAGTTATAAAAAACTATTAGCATTAGTTTTATTAGCTATTCCATTTACTGGGGTTACAGAACAATATTTCGATAACTACCAATACCCAACGATTAAGGTTATTGGCTTTTCTGACATTAAATACGATACAGAGAATAAAAAATTTAAATTAGGCCAAGTGGTCGCACAAGTTATCAGTAGTATTGATCAAAACTCCACAATTTTTGGGGAAATAGCTGTAACGGAGACTGATAGTGGGTTTGAAAGCACAGTTGAAAGGCTGATTTTTCGCTATGATTTTAATGACTTATTTAAACTTTCTGTTGGTAAATTCCATACACCGGTAGGTTATTGGAACGCGACTTTTCACCACGGTGCTTGGTTACAAACCTCAATTAATAGACCATCCTCATTTAAATTTGGCAGTGCAATTGTCCCTATTCATTTTAAAGGATTATTGTTAGAAGGTGATTTTATTAATACAGATTTAGGTCTTGGATATCGAATAGGTTACGGTCAAGGATTACATCAAAACTTTGCACGTGCCCAAGTTAATGAACATGCTCATCAAGATGCGTCAGTTGGTGAAAATGCAACTACGTTGCAAATATATAGTAGACCTAGAGCTTTTCCTGGTTTAAATATCGGTTTAAGTTATTTTACAGATACAATACCAGTAGAAAATGCCGCAGCACAAACGGCAACTACTATCACTGATGAAATAATAGGGTTATATGTAGCACTTGAACGTAGAAACCCTGAAATTATTGCTGAAGCTATCCAATTTAAACATAAAGAGAAAGATGGAGATAAAGCTGAAACTCATGGAAATGCCTATTATGTGCAAATTGCATATAGGTTAGCGAAAAGTTGGCAAGATTTTCAACCTTATGCGCGCCTCGACAAGGTAAAAATCGATCGAGAAGATGTGTTAATCAAACAAGATCAGAACTATGAAAGTATAACAGGTGGTATTAGGTATGATTTTTCTAACTATGCCTCTTTAAAGCTTGAATACCGAACTGAAAAGTTAGGCATTCACAAGAATAAAAACGACATAGCTGAGCTACAGTTGAGTTTTGTTTTAGATTAAATACCAACCCAAAAAACTGTTAAGTTTGTAAGGAATGAAAGTGTTATTTACCCGTAAATTTTTATCCATATGTTTATTTATGGCTCCGTTTTTGGTTGTAACAACATCTAAAGCACAAGAGTCGAAAAAGCATGATCCCTTAGCCATAGTTGTTAATGCTAGTTCAACATTAGATGGTTTAAGTAAGAGTGAAGTATCACGTATTTTTCGCTCAGAACAACAGTTTTGGCCTGATAATAAACGAATTATTTTACTTATTCGAGCGCCTATCTCTACAACACGTAGTTTGGTGTTAGAACAGATTTACTCAATGAATGAACAACAATTTCGAAAATACTGGATCCAAAAAATGTTTAAGGCTGAAGTCGCTTCAGGCCCTAAAGTAGTTTATACGTCTGACATGGCAATTGATTTAATCAATGTGATTCCTGGCGCTATCGCATTTGTACCGTTTTCTGAAATAAAGCCAGGCGTAAAAGTGTTGATGATTGATGGGAAGCTTCCTAGCGAAGATGGCTACCCTTGGTAGTTTTTAATCATTATTCTAGTAGCTTTTTTTGATGCTGACTCAGTAACTCTATTACTTGAGAGTTTACCGTCAGCATTTCTTCTTCTGCTTCTGTAATTTCTTTAAAAAATCTAATTGTAATGTAAAGCAGTACACCAGAATTTCCGTTCAAATCAAACGTTTCTTTAATTAATTCACGTAAGCCTTCGTTATAAAGTTTCTCGAAGCGCTTCTGGATATTTTGAGTTAATGATAATGCAGAAACTAAGTCTAAATCCATATATTGTAAAACACCAGTATCAACCATAGTATCCCATGAGCTCGCTCTAAGCATATATGGGTTTAATCCATCAAGTAATTGTCTTATTTCCTCGCCTGTAACTGAGCGATTTTCCATACTCATTTTCACAATTAGCTGATATAAACCCTTATGGTAGGGTGATGAATCATCTAGCCAATTTAAGCTTTGATGAGCCTCTTGCTTAAAGGCGCTAATAGATCGTAAAACCATGTTTTCTTTAGCTTTTGTGTCACTCCATTCTTGGATAGCAAGTGCGGCTAAAATACTGATCATAATCAAAAATGACTCGAAAAATACTTTACCAAACCAAATTCTAATTTTAATAGTTTTTATGTTTTTATTTTTCATGCCTCGATTCGAACATCCAGTTAGTTGCTATCTTCAATCGTCAATATTAATTAAATGAGGTGTGAAAGTATAGCGTTGTAATTCTTAACACTACCTTAAACTGTTAATAGATGTAATTAATTGAAAGTAACTTGTAACAATTTGTGTTATGAAATAGACTGATAAATATAACAAAAATAATAATAGAATATGGATATGACATTTAGAAAAAATTCAGGATTTACATTAATAGAAATGTCATTAGTCCTTGTCATTATTGGACTTATTCTAGGTGCTGTCAGCATCTCAGGAAACCTTCAAAAATCTGCTGCTACCAAAGCCGCTTACACCGATTTTATTTATCCTTGGGCCGGTGTTTATCGCTCATACCATCAATTAACGGGTCGTGTACTCGGAGATTCTGCTGTCTCGCCTTCAGGTCGAGTTAATGGGAGTTTAGATGATCCCATTTGTTTAGATAGTGTTGTAGATGATGAAGACACCGATGATACATTAAGAGTACAGCTACTCAATTTGAAAATGGACTTACCTACCGGGCGTGGCGAATTCAAAGAAACTAATTATGTAGTCACAGATAAAGACAGCAACCCACGTCAAATAGAATTGTGCTTTGCATATACCGATAGTTGGATAGTTGGTTACAAAGACAAGGCAAAAAACAACCCTGTTATTAAAAACAGTAATGTCATGATTATTAAGAATTTACCAATAGAACTTGCAGAAGAAATTGATGTACTTGTCGATAAAACGGTTAATGGTACAACAGGGTTGCTTAGATGGGAATCTGGAACCCTTGTTGTCGATGCACTTTATAAACTTTCAAACTAATAAACTCAAAATATAATTATTGCACAAAAGAGGAAATACAATGAATAGAAGAAAATCACAAGGTTTTACCTTAATAGAAATGGCGTTAGTTTTAGTAGTTATAGGTATCATTTTAGGTGCTGTTTCTGTCGGCATGGATATGCAACGAGATGCCGAAATTAAAAAAATAAAGCAGAAATTTGTCGATGGTTGGGCCTCAGCTTACAACCAAATCTATAGTCGTTCAGGCACCGTAGTGGGAGATAATCCTGCGATGCCATCTAAAATTGTCGGTGCAAAAAAACTAGATGAATCCGCATTAGATACGATTCTAGATACGGGTGACTACGAAGAAATTATAAGTGTTTGTGCAGACGAAGACGAAGTCAATATACAAGATGAATTTAAAGCCGCAGGTATTGAAATGCCTCAAGGTCGTGGTGTTGGCAACGAAGACAACTATGCCTATGCAGACAATAATGGTAATCCCGGTCAATTAACTGTTTGTTTTGAATATATGCCACCAAGTAAAGCTAACGAAGGAAGTTTTGCTAGTGGTAATGTTATGCGTATAACGGGTATGAGTGCTGATTTAGCCGTAGCTCTAGATACACTAATTGACGGCGTACCAGACTCAACAAAAGGTATGTTTCGCATGGACAATTCAGCTGACAAATCTATAGACACTTGGCCTTCAATTATCGGTGAAGATAACGAAAGTGGCAATGCGGCGATCGCACGAGTTGAAGTTATTTTCAAAATGAACCAGTAGAAAAACATTGCCCTTATAGCAAAAGTAAGGGCAAGTTAAGGAGCAAATTATGCAATTGGATAAAAAGCTGAGTCCTGTTCAAATCAAAAGAATATCGATGGGCTTAATAGTAATTTGCTCGTTAATTTTACCTACATTAGCCTATTTTAAGTCAATGCTTAATAGTGAGTTGTATGTCGTAAAAGATGACTTAATGCAGGTTATGGAGCTACAAAACAAAAGAAAAGCTTACGAGCGCGAAATAAGTAAACGTAAAAAGTTTGAAACACTTAAAGGTGAGTTTGCTAACTACGTTACTGAAAAACGTTATATTACGACAGAGCGACATAAGTACAATGTTAATTTAGATAAAGTTGTTCAATTACAGGCACTTCCCGTAAAACTAGCGTCACTGAGATCCATCGCTGGTAAATATTATGTCCCTTCTACTTTCTTTCTTGCGTATCAAGGGTTGCAGCCCACATCTAACCTAGAAGAACGTATAAAATCAGCGATTAAGTCTACAGGTGAAGGCCTGCAAATGAAATTTAACTCAAGTGTTATTTCATACCGCTAAAAATAAAAATTCTAAGTTAGGAGCGCTTTAAATGAAAAAATATTTGATTGAAATTTGTGGCAAAAAATATATTGGATTTGATCAACAATGGCAGCAAATTGAAACAGATGTATTTTCTGCGGCTAACAGTAATTATTTAAATAATGAAGATTTTTATTTAGTCACTGATTTTAATTATCCTATTAATAGTCGTGAAATACAGGGAGACATTAAATATAGTGACGTGCTCCTTGCTAAACAGCTAAGAGATGAGGGGGAAGTCGTTGGTAGCGTGCAAATTGTTACCTCTGAAAAATATCGACTCAACACACAAACAAATTTTTTGTTTTATCAATCAGTACCTTTAGCCGATTATAATAAATATATTAATATTGCCAATAATACGCTTAGTCACCGTTTACTTGTTCCTTACGCCAAAATTTTCCCTTCTTTGATAAGAAATCATGGCGATAAAGTTGGCTGTGGGGTTGTGCTAATAAATAAAGGCGAAGAGTTTGATTTAGTTATTTACAACAATGGAAAAATTATTGCGAGTAAAAATATTCGTGTTTATGAAAATGAACTAGACGATGAAGCACTCATACATAATTTATCCGACGCTATATCGAGAGTGGCGGCCAGTACTCAAGCTAAAATAACAAGTTTTTTAGCATTTGATTGGATACGTGAAACCGCAGAGTCTCCCAAGTGGCAACAAGCGCTTGCTGAAAAGCTTAATCTAAAAGTGCTTCCTGTAAACACTAAAGAAATATATATCGATGGTGTTAAACAATATAGTACGTTAATTGATTATATAGATGATATGACGGTTTCAAGCAGTATATCGTCGTCTGAAGAACGTTATAACTACATGTTAGAACAAGCATTACCTGTGGTTGCTATGATTATGTTAGTTGTTAACCTGTGGTTCGGATATGACTACTGGCAAACACAAAAATCTATTTCATATAATCGTTTTGAAGTCGCCAATGTTGTGCAGGAACTTGAAGATGCGCGTCGACGTGATAAAGCTAGGCCCGACATTATTGCCAACGAAGAGCTCATTAAAGAATATCAGTTAATACGTGGCGATATTAATATTGTAAGTTTTGAACAAGTGCTTGAAAAATTGGCATTAGCGAACCCCAGTTCAGGGGATGTTTATATCGAATCAATACTGGTTACTTACCCAAATAAATCTCCTATATCCGCTGGAAATTCTACTAGAAATAGCCGAAACAATAAAAACACACAAAAACTATCAGATAGAATTGTAATTCAAGTAGCCGGTGAAATAGTTGCATCAGAAATTGATCACGAAATTGTATTCAATGACTATATTCAAAATTTAAACAATCAAAATTTAGCGGTAACCGATAGCTTACTTGGTGGTGATTCAGCCAACTTTTTTGCTATGGATATAGAGGTGCTTTCTAATGAATAAAAATAAAACAGGCTTTGTTTTTACTGGGATAGCAATTAGCTCAATTTTAGTTTCAGCATACATTACAACATTAAAACACATGAATGTATCGCCTACAGATTTATCGGCTTTTAGTAGTTTACGTATCAAAAAAGTAAGCACTAAAGAAATATCGACCGTAAAAAAGTATATCAAAGAAATAGAAGCGTTAAGTTTCGCAAGTAACAAAGATAATAGTGGGCATTATATATCTTTGTTTAAAGATAAAAGCTTAGCTAAACAGCAAGCGGAACAAAAATTAACGCAATATCATGTCGGTATGATCTATCAAACAAATCAAGGAAGCATTGTCAGTATTGATAATAAATTATATCGACCCAACGATCGTTTAGTTAATGGCGGCACTCTGGTCGCAATAAAAGACGACCACGTGGTAATTGACCACAATAACGCCAAAAGAAAAATTGCTATTCATCGTGCCAACGCCGATATTAAAAGTGCAAGTTTTGATGAGTTTTCAGTAGCAGATGAGCCACCAGAAAATTAATGAAAAGTATTATCATTATAAAAGGTAATCAACGAGGAATGACATTGATAGAGCTCAGTGTCGTGCTTGTTATTATCGGTGTTTTACTTGGCTCTGGCATGAGCTTACTTGAAAATGTAAGTTCATCAGTTAAACGTGAACAAACACATAAAAATTTAATGCTAATACAGCAACTATTGACTTCCATGTTAGCCGACAAAAGTACGCTCCCATGTCCTGATTTAAAAGGTAATGGCTTAGAAAGTGTCTATACTCCCACGAGTGAAAATCGCGCGAGTGACATCAAGGTTAGAAATATTATTGATGTAACTTTTGAAACTGTTGGTGGTGTTAAAGGTCAACGAGTGCAGGTAGTAAAATCATCAGAGCAAAATCAGGATGCAATTCAAGGCACAAAATATTGCACTTTATTATCTGGTAATGGATCTGAAAAATTTATCAGTAAAATACCTTGGAAAAGTATTTCCCTTGATAACGACCACAAATTTTCAGCAGCATTCACTAGAGAAAAAACTGCCCAGCTAACTTATGTATTGCAACCTCAATTAATATATAACTTGCAAGTAGACTCGCCAAATAACGCAATTCTAGTAAACAACGCTAATGGCATCTTCACCTCTCATAAACAATGGTTATGTAGCGTACTTAAAAAAACAATAGTTGATATAGAAACGGACAATATAGGTAATTTGCCGATCCTAAAGTATGCACAGACAGGTAATAAAGGAATAGACCAAAATAAATATGCAATTCCTGCATTTGTGTTGATTGATGCAATGGACGACTACAACCAAGATGGCGACCCGCTTGACGGCGCAAATGTAAATGTAAATGATGCATCTATAGAAATTGAATCGCCACTAAAAATGCCTGGTGAAGAATATGACGATGTTGTGGTAAGTTCTTCTATAGCTGAAATAGTTGCTAAGTTATGTGTAGCTTGAGTAAGTCAATAATCGCTAAGCAAGGGGTATTGACTCACAAAGTGAATAATCGTGGTTTCGCCATTATTGAATTGGTCGTCGCTATGTTGATATTGGGTGTGATGATTGGCGGAATATCATCATTAATTCGTCAACAAGACACCGGAATATTACAACAAGACGTTCACCCGATCATTCCAAAAGTGACTAAAGCAATAGCGAGTTATGTTATTAAAAATGGCCAATTCCCACCATGTGACAAAAATACAGAGTGTACATTAAAACCTATTCTCATTGGCTTGAATGAAAATCGGCACACTATAAGCTATCAATTAGATAAATCATTACCTGATGTCTTTCCAGATGACTTACCAGATGAACCCGATTTATCATCGGTAGATTTAGATATAACTGAGCCGAAATTTACGGCAATAGTGACACGTCAATCAAAGCTGTATTCCCCTATTACCCAATATTGCTGGCAATTATTGAGTTCTGTTCCTGATACTGATACCAATAGCACTAATGCGTATGAAATAAAGGTCAGCGATACCGAAGACCTTAATCGAATATTTACCGCCAGTGTTGCTAAATCGACGTTTGCTGAACAACTTTCATGTACGCAACGTTTGCAAGCACTTAATGGCGGTGAATATCAGCTTGCAGCCCTAATGATTGCAAAGGCACATAATAAACAACTAATAGACATATTAGCCTTGCGTAAAGAAACGGCAAAAGCAGCGACTGTTTTAGTGGTGACCGATTTAAAAACAAACGTAATGGATATGGCAAATGCAGCTAAAGCTATCAAAGATATTAAAGGACCTAAAACTGACATGTACAGTGGCCCTGCAAAGGTCATTGCTTATGGTGCGGGTATTGCAGAAACTGTGCAAAAACTAACGCAATTAGGCGTTACATTAGCGAACATTATTTTACTATTAGATGGCGGTCCAGGACTAATGGAACTTAAAGGTCAGTATTGTTACGACCACTTCATGAAAGACCAAAACAGCATAGATGCGATCATACAAAGCACCAACACAATTTTAGAAACAGTCGTTACAACAATCAGCGACGCTACCGGTGGCTGTTTACCTAAAAGTGGAAGTCTTGAAGGCGTTACTTTGTCTAAAGAGTGCCTTACTGCCTTAGTAGATGGCGCTACAGGTACAGTTAAAAGTAACCTCCCAACACAGGAAATGATTGAAGATTTACTCGCGTGTGACACATATGACTGGCTAATTGATGGTGACAGCACACCGGCAGAGCTATATAAAATTGCCCAGCCGGCGCATGAAATGCAAGCGAATCAAACAATATATTTGGAGTTTCTAAAAGCTCATTTAGAAACGATTTTATCACCGGAGAGCAAGTAATGTTAAGGCTATCATCTCAAAAAGGTTTTTCGTTAATCGAGGTAGCCGTTGCCATTACATTACTTGGCATTATCATTGGTTCGTTAAGTTCAATTGCAAGCATGTATTTACCTTATAAACGTATTGCTGATACTAAAACGCAGTTATCTATAGCCAAACAGGCATTAACAAGCTACATCAAGCTAAACGGGCGTATACCATGCCCATTAGACGAAAGTGGGACTGAAATTAGTTGTCGTAACGGTGCTTTTACGGGTAATTTACCTGCTAAAATACTTGGCTTGAATACGCCGTTTCTAGACGGCTGGGGCCGGCCATTTTTTTATGCCATTAACCCTAGAGTAAGTACAAACTACAAGACTTTCTCTGATTTTATTGGTGATCAAAATAACGAAATAAAAGGTAATCAATATTTATTCTGTCGTGACATGGCGATTAACGCCCAATTTGTTCATCAATACAGCAATTCAATTGGTGCTTTTAATAAAGTGCTCGATGATCCCGATTTTATTTACAGCCACGAACTTGCCTATACACTAATCAGTGGTGGCCCAAACAATATAAGTGAGCAGTCAACCGCCGGAGTAGTCAGTCTTTCGAAAGAAGTTGAAGGTTACGGAAATATAGATGTTTATGCTGACGACTCGGATAGTGAATCATGGAATAACTCCAGCCAGTCGGTATTTAAGGTGAATTTACATCGCCAAACACGGCAATCAAAATCAAGCTCTATCCACAACTTATCGCAGCAATGTTTAGCACAAGGTAATAGTGACAATGAATTATCATCTGATAATAATGAACCCTTGCCTGTTGCAAAAAGCGCTATCGTCAATGCTGACGATATTTATTACTCCCAAAGTTTAATTGGTTTAATCAGTAAATTAAATTGTCCGGCAATAATAACAGGTATTAATGCGATGGAAACGCAAACACAAATCTCAGCAAAAATTAGAGACGTAACCGCATGGCAAGATGACTATTATGACCTATTTACTAAATTTTTAACGGCGAAAAATTTAAACATAACAGCTGCGGAAAAAAAACTTTGGGAAATGCGAACAAAAGCCCTTGCCGACTTATTGAGTGCTACAGCAGGTATAGCAGAGGCAAATTCTGCCGTAGTGAAGGCGGCATTAGAAGTAATTAAAACGATTAAAAATTTAAAAACTGAAATGAAAAAAGCGTCAGATGAATATAAAGCTGCGAGTAAAAAACTAGCGGAGGCTCAAGCAGGGATAGATGAAAAATTTATCATGATTAAAAATGTTAATTATCAACAACGTAACTTTTGTAATTATTCAAAGAATGAAGTAAAAAAATATTCAGAAGCAGAGCAAGAAAGTGGCACAAATGAGGTAGATTTATGCGCATCATGGTAAACACCTCAAAAGGGTTATCTTCAATTCCGGTATTAATTGTTTTAACAATAATGTCATTAAGTGCAATATACCTTGTTCATAATAAAATATCGCAACTTAACATTGTTCTTAATGAAACAGAACAAGAAGAATTGTCTGAAGTAGAACATGCTATTATCGGTATGAGCTTTGTTTCCGGTTCGTTACCCTGCGAGATCACGGCCAGTAATACAGGGAGTAATGCCAACGGTAAAGGCGATTGTAACTCTGTTAATACTTCAGCTGGACAGTTGCCTTATCGGCCATTAGGTCTTAGCAAATTAACCACTGCGCAATACGACTATCAACCATTTAAAGTTGCTAAAACTTCAGCCAATGCAACCACTACAAAAGCAATTGAAAGCTCAATGGTGGGTGATAAGTTACGCTCACACGGGTTAATTGTTTCTAAAAATGCCAAAGTTGCCCTTGCTGAATTTCAAAACCTAAATCCATTAGCGCAACTAGCCTCAGCCAGTGCTTCAAACCCTGCGATAGATCACGTTTTAGAGCAACTTGCCGACTATTGGCTGAACATTATTAAGAAAACCCCTGGTGCTGCGCCTAGACGTAGTGATGACTTTCCAAGTGGGATTACAGAACAAGACATACTTTATACTGTCCCATATACAACAGTAGCATCGGGTGCGCCTGAGGCCAAAACGATAGATTCAGAGATATCAGAGAAAAAAGTTACCTTTCATAAAAGCTTATCAGGTATTAACGGAGACAACTTTTACATTGATAGTTTGAAAGCTCTGGTTGAGCACGTAAGTACGCTTTCGAGCATACTCAAAAATAACTCTTTATATACAGACTTAACACGTTCAGACTTTCCACCGGTTACTTTATCAACAGGAATGTATTCGCCGCTATTATTTAACCCGTCTGAAAACGATAAATCTATTAACGACTCAGCTAATAGTACAGTCAAATGGCGAAAGACAATGATGAATCGTTATCCAAATGGTTACATTGGCGAAGACGCTGTTGCAGGGCCAATTGGCCGCATAAAAAACTTAGCCGGTGCTTTAGCAACATTTAAAGTTTCTTATAGCAGTTGGCGAGAGAGCAAAGCGCCAATTGTAGACTTGCAGGAAATAAAAACAGAGCTTGAAACGATTATAATAAGCGGTGGTGCAATGTGCCTAGTTAATGAAGACGGCGCAGATGAAGTTACAACAGATGAAGAAGCTGGTGGTGAAGAAAGCCTTAACTTTGACGAAATTAAACAATCGGTTAACAACGCAACCGAGAAAATTAATACACAGCTTAACGCTTGGGGAAATAGAAATAATACCATCAGTTGGCCAACTCAAGAGTACTGGCCATACATGCAAAGTATTACGATAGAACCTTATACTGCTGCCGTTCCTGAAAATGAAAAGCCAAATGTCGGCTATTTATATAACATTAACGAAGGCTATATTGAGCCTGAATCTGCTGACCTTGCTTATAAATTGAGTCGACTTACGCGGTATTCCTCTGAAGAAAAACGTGTTTTGCAAAACGGTAACTTGCAAGTAAATTATCGAAACGCTCTTAAGAATAAAAATGATTTAGAAAATTTAGATGATTTTGGTCGTGTCATTGAGGCTGTAATGGGGAATCATTCTGAAATTGATCCCGACACTACACTAGGCATATATTACCAACAAGTGAGTAAACAACTTGATGACGCAAAAAATCGTACGAAACAATTAGAAAGGCAATGGAAATTAGCACTTAAACAAGTGAATAAAAATGGCAGCTTTATCCAACAAATACTACAACAAGACAGTGGCGACACTAGCGGAATTATCAAACAAGAATTTTATAGTCGGGACAAATATACCAAAGGTCAATATCAGCACGCCAATGTAACGACTCACGCCGCTAAAAAGGCTTGGCCTTTTATTCCAATGCTGGAAAAAAATGTTGATGACCATATTGATCAACGCAATAAGCTTCGCGATGCTGCAAGCTATAAACTTAACCTAAAGAAACCATCTGAATTTGAAGCTCCTAAAGCGTTAGATGATGCTCATGCGGGTCGTTATTTTACTAATGATAGTAATAAGGGGCATTGCGAAATTAGCCCGTATTACTGGGATGAACCAAATGAAATTACTATCTATTTCCCAAGAAAAATAATAAGTAGGCAAAGGGAGCTAAAATTCAAAGGAGAATTACTTCCTGACTATTTACAATACCTCTACGGGAAAGACAAGTTAGGGACTAAAGGAATAGAAACAATTATTAGACAAAAGCTACCAATAAACTGGCTTAGCCAATCAATGGCCAGAGGAGACGACGAAAGACAACTCATTTTGCCAATTAATGTGAAAGGACCAGAAGGACAGCTGTTTGAATTTTACAATGATAACTCATTATATCACTTTAGAAGTAATGTAACTAAGGTGTGCAAAGGCATCACGACAATTATTAATCATGCCAAAGTACGCTTTGATGGCACAGAATATTCTGAAGATTACCCAAGCTTGAAGTCTAATAAAGCAGGCGCTTTATTCTCAAAAGACAGTGAATTACCTTATCATTGGGGAGAAATCGGTGACCAAGGAGATACTTATTGTGACAATACTAACTACGGTGAAATATTTACACCAAAAGACAGATATATTGAAATGTCCGGCGAAGATCCCGATGAAAAATTTTCCTCATATGCAGAGCACTACTTGACGAGAAGTGGAGAA
Organism: Colwellia sp. Arc7-D; assembly: GCF_003061515.1. Taxonomy (NCBI): domain Bacteria; kingdom Pseudomonadati; phylum Pseudomonadota; class Gammaproteobacteria; order Alteromonadales; family Colwelliaceae; genus Colwellia; species Colwellia sp. Arc7-D. The sequence goes on along the minus strand of NZ_CP028924.1, from coordinate 4,031,132 downwards.
TTTGACAAAGGAAAAGTAGCAGATAATCAACAATACACTGTTGATATATGTGTAGGTCATGCCACGAATATATACAAAAACTATTCAGACAATTTATCTAAAAATCCATTAAAGTCAGAGACAGAAATTAATGCCGAGTGTGAACAATATAAAGATGAAAAAGATGTTGAACAATGTAAGAGCCAAGCAAAAGAAACCAATGAAAGAGATGCTTTTACAAAAGCCAATAGCGAATATAATGCAGAGCTAGAGACACCCTTAACGTATGCATTTACCTTAGATAAATATAAAGCATTAAGTGGTGATGATGATTCAGAAACAGCATTGGCAGTATGCGAAGAAAAACTTGCGTCTGAGGATGATGCAAGTCTTGGCGCTTTAACCATCAGTAGTACGAGCGATATTTTTCTTCAACCGGAAGACGTTGAAGAATACAACACGGCTATGAAATGGAGCATTGATAACATTACGGCTATTCCATTTACTAATAAAGGTAAAGGGAAATGGGATAAAGCTATTACCTCATGTGAGGAAGATGTAAACAAATATGGCTGGATAGTTTGGCAGGGCCGTAAAACGCAATATTTGGCCTATTTATGGCGTACCATTTTTGCACCCGACTTTCAAACCATTGCGCCTGAAGAGGTAGAGAAGAACAAAAATATTCCATCTGATATTGCACGTTTTGAATCGCCAAAAGTTGATGATAGCGAGGCAGTAAAAAAAGAAAAAGCTGCCCCGATAGATTTTTATAAAAACTTAGAAGGCCGCTATTTTTATCATTCATTTCCTGTCAATAAAACACTAACAGCTTATCGCCATCTTTTATGGCAATTAGGTGATGCAGAAGGTGCAGCTTCTAATCTCGAGACTGTATGTACTAGCTTTAATGAAGCAAAAGGTAATGCCAATGCTGTCTTACCTTTTGAATTAAAAGATAGAGCGGCACTAGCAAACTTTGACAAAGATTTTTGTAAGAATAGTGCGCAAGCCGCACAGACAGACGTTATTACAAAGGTTAAAGGATTTTGCTCTGGTAATAAAGAGGGATGTAACCAAGATAATGTTGTTTCAGTGGTTATAGGAAAAGGACCTAAAGCAGAGGAAGAAAAATACGTAAAAGCCTCTGTTATTATACCGTCACAATGTAACTCAATAGTACATAAAAACGTAGATAATAAAAAACCAGATAATAAAAAACCAGATAATAATATTTGCAAGACAAATAGTGAAACGGATTGTATACCCGCTAGCTGTACGGTAGAAGCCGAAATGTTAGCCATTGATCACTACGTTAACACTAAGCTGATGGAATATAGAACGATAGATGACGAATTAGCCATCGAACTTCCTGATACTGATAGTTTTGTTGGGCTAAGCGATCTTTGTTATCAACTTGATGAATATGGTAAGAATAATAGCAGTGCAATTACACAAGCAGGCGGCTTTACTAAAACCGCATTACCCATGCTTAGTCAGCATAACTTGAATTTACCTTTACCTTATTTGCTTGTTAATCGTGGTGAAAATAAAAAAAATGATACCTTTAAAAGCGATTCGGTTATTAAGGAGTTAAACGCTAAAGGTGACGATAAATTTCTCCCTATGTTGCCTCAATCTCTTTATATTAAATTAGGTTGCCCGGCTTTATTGTCAAATTATACCGATTACAGTCAGCTGATTGATTTAGCCAATACCCACTACGCTAGAATGCAAACTTTAATAGAGTTGACTACCTTGTACACGGCAACTTCAAAGTCCGCGTTAGCGTCAAAAACGGCAACTGCGGTTGCAGAAACTCTAAGAGCAACAGCAGATGTTACGCAAGCGATAACAAATTTTGTGTCCGCGTTTTCAACATTTCCAGCGGTGCAAGTGAATATGCTCGTTGCAGGGGGGCTTCGAACTGCAGCAGCGAGTTTACGCTTTATCAATATAAGTATTGCGTGGAAACAAATTATAGAAGGTTTTATTGCTTTAGAAGGTGTTAAGCAAATGGAAAAAGACGCTAAAGCGTTAGCTAATAAAAGTAACGTAGAAAATGTGCCGCAAGGTACTAAGTTTTCTCAAGCTTATTCGGTAACACAGCAGGCAGTGACCATGGATAGAAGAACAGGTGTTATTTCAACGAAACAGTTGGCATCTGAAGGGTATTTTTAAGTGAACTATTACGAGCAGAATAAAATTAATAATAAGGGTAATATTATGAAGAATTATAAAATTTCAGCATTGGCTGCTATTAGCATACTGGTGTCTGCTTGTGCGTCATCACCTAATCAAGATCTAAATGAGAGTTTTACTGATAAGAGTAAAAACTTAGAAGATAAGATCCTAGCTAAATCAAAACGATCTCATGACAGAAATAAACTTCTGCGTGAGAAATTAGAAACAATACAAAAACAACAATTTGAAGCGCAACCCGTTGCGCCTATTTATGATCCCCTTGATGATATTAATGTCAACCTTGTCGTTGAAAACGAAGACCTGCATGTAATTCTTAAAGCGATAGCCGCACAAACAGAAATGAACTTACTTATTCATCCAACAATTGCGGCAGGTGCTTATAAAGTTACCGTTGATTTTAGAAACATGCCAGCATCGTCTGTGCTTAAACATTTATTTAATTTAACTGACTTAAACGGTGAAGTTAAAGATAATTTCATTAGTTTAAAGCCGATGCAAGAAGAAATATTTTACATGAGCTTTATGGAGTCTGAAATTCAAAGTTCATTTTCTGCCGGTGGCGATGTGCTTGGTGGTGCAGGGGCTGAAGGGGGTTCTTCTGGCGGGCAAGTTAAGGGCGAGTTTACTGTAAGTGGCACAGAAATCCCAAATAATAACCCTTATGAAGTACTTGACGAAATGCTATCTTCAATTGTCGGCGCAAGTGCTGGTGGTGGGTATGGCGACAATGTTTCTGGCGCGTCAGACTTTTCAGAAGTTGGTGAGCTATCTGTTTTAGGTGCAGCAATTCGAGGTGACTCTCAAAGTTATACGCTTAATAGATTAACCGGTAGCTTATTTGTGCGAGCACGCCCATCAGTAATGCGTACCGTGAGAAAAATGGTAACAGATTACGAGCAAGCCTTGAGTAAACAAGTATTAATAGAAGCACAAATTATTGAAGTTGAATTAAGTGATGACTATCAATACGGTATAGAGTGGCAAACGCTGCGCAGCAATATAGCTTATACTTTTAATTCTGGTGTTGAATCAGTGACGGGTGTTAGCAGAGCTTTTGGTTCTTTAGATCAAGGATCGCCAGCCACAGTAACAATTCCTGAGTACTCTTCTTCGCCATCGAATGCTGCGAGTATTTACTGGGGCGATGATAATGCTTCAGCTGCATTGACGATGATCCAAGAATTCGGTGACGTATCTGTTCTATCAAACCCAACTATTCGCAGTAAGCATGGTTTACCTTCAATGATTAGTATAGGTACAAGTTCTACTTATATATCAGACACTAAGGTGACAAATAATAACTCGTCAGGTGCAACTGTTACTACGCAAGAAGTGCAAACTAAGAATGTATTTGATGGTTTAATGTTAGGTGTTGTACCTTTTGTTAGTCGCAATAATGATATCACTTTGTCTGTTCACCCTGTGCAATCTAAAGTCAATCCATTAAGTCTACAATTGCAAAAGGTAGGCCAGGATACCGAAATATCATTACCTGTAGTGCAACTTAAGTCTATCGTGTCTCAATTAAAGCTTAGAGATGGTGATGTAGTGATTATAGGTGGATTAATAGATCAGCAAGATTTTGTTCAAGAAGAAGAGGTTCCATGGTTTGGTCGTTTGCCTGTACTAGGCAATTTATTTAAGAAAAAAACAGACTCTGAAGCGGTTAAAGAATTGGTTATTATTATTAAAGTGACGCTCGTTTAATAATATGAGTTTAGTTTATCGCTCGCTGAGTGAAATGAGAAAAACACCTAACCCAGAGGTTGAAGCTATAGTCGCTTCAGCCTCAGCTGCTGCGCCTGCATTTAGGTGGAAGTCGCTTTTAAAATTAGGATTAGCGTGCGGTATTATCTATGGTGCTTTTTATATTGCAATGCCAGCAGTAAATGTTGCTCATTCACCAGAACTTGTACAGCAAAAAGTTGAACCAGCGGAGGCATTAACTCTTAAAAACGCACCAGTTGCTTTACCGGTAAAGGCTCCGGTGATAGTAAAGCGTGAAACTGATGATTATCAGTTGGAACTTAGTCAAGACAAAGCAGTAGAAATAATTGCGTTTAAAAACGAAATTACCCCAACAAAAGAAAAGTCAGCAGCAAAGCAAATTAACACTTTGACTATGAATGAAAATATAGCGGTAGAGCAGAAAAAAATAACGCATAAAGCCATTGAAGAAAATTTTCAGCTAAATACCAAACCTTTATTACCAGCATTGATATCTACAGCAGACAAAGTTGAAAAGTTTAATGCCAAACGGCTTAAAGTGACAAAGCTTAAAAAACTAGAAAGTAGCTTTTATCAAGCGTTATCGCTTAATAATAATGAAGGCGCGAGCCAATTGTTGGATGATTTTGGCGTGATATCGACTTATGAAAGTTTGCATTATAAGAAGCTGCAATCATTTTTATTGATGCATGAAAAGCGTTGGGCTGAAGCTGCAATAATATTAGGGCAACTAACTGCGATAAATAAAAATGATAATGACAGTTTATTTAACTTAACAGTATGTTTGTTTAATCAGCATTTATATAAGCAGGCACGTATTGGGTTAGATGAATTAAGTATGCGAGGCGTTTATCAAGAAGTAGTCAGTAAAATGCTTAATGATATTGCGAAACGAACTAGCCAACAAGCGCGAGGTTTTTAATGTTTGAACCTTGCCCATATCACTACTTAGGATTTAATCGTTCACCATTTCCATCGACCCCAGATGCAGAACATTATTTACTTACGGAAAAAACGTCGACTATTTTGATTGAGCTTTTAAATGTCGTGCAACATAACAAAGGTATTGCGCTAATTATTGGTGATGTGGGATTAGGCAAAACAACCTTTATTCGGTATTTTTTATCTCATTTAAGTGAGACCCAATACGTTACGTCACTTATTTTAAATTCTTACCTGCAAGATGAAGCTCTTCTGGATGGAATTTTAAAAGATTTTGAGGTTGATGTTTCAGGTTGTAGTGCCAAAAATTTAACAAATTTTGAAGAAAAACTAACTTTTTTTAATCAATGGTTATTAGCATGTTTTAGAGAAAAAAAACGCTGTGTTTTAATTATTGATGATGCTCAGAACCTGAGTGACTCATCATTGGAAATGCTAAGGTTACTAACTAATCTTGAAACGAATACAGAAAAATTGCTGCAAATAATCTTAATTGGTCAGCAAGAATTATTTGTGACTTTAAAGCAACCCAAGTTACGCCAATTATATTCTCGCATAGTTTATCAAGCGACGTTCAATCGAATTAGTTACGTTGAAGCACGTGCATATGTAGATAATAAATTGCTTATGCAGGCAAGAGACCCTAAGGCACAATTGTTAACAATAACACCAGCAGGGTTGTGGTGGCTTTTAAGGTCATCTAACTTTAACCCAAGAACTTTTAATATGTTATTAGATCGGGGTTTACATGCCTGTATTGTAAACAAAACTAACGTATTGGGAGTGCGCTGTGCTTATTTGATACTCAAGGATATGGCGTGGAAAAAAAGTAAGGTTAAAAAAACTTCATTCATTTGGATTACAATGTTTTTGGCATTGCTTAGTTATTTTATTTTAACAGATTTTTTCAGCCAAAATGTAAGCAGAAAATCACCTTCTCATCAATTGATGGAACATCAACCACTTGCCGTTGTTCAAGATATCCCAACACCTGTAATAGCACCTGTAAGGTTTAGCAATATTCAAAATTGGCTGAGCGAATACGGATACTTGGAAAATTTTACAGGGTTTGAGTCAGCGCTAATTAATTATGATGTTGAAACGATGGAAGCATTATTATCAGCATACGAAATTAAGATTAAAATCAGTAAGGAAAAGCCTAACCCATTACATGTTTTGAAAACATTCGACTTAAAAAATGACCAGTTTTTAATCTTATGGAAACCTGAATTATGGTTAGAGAAATACCACTATTTAGCGGAGTCTCAAAGCGTAAAATCGCTACAGATAGCACTAACGATAGTCGGTGTGTATAGCGATGCGATTGACGGAATCGTTGGTCGTCAAACCATGCAAGCACTGATGGCTTTTCAACTTAAACACAACTTACCCTCTACTGGCTTTCCAGATAGAAATACTTTATTCGCATTGCACATGACATTAAGAGGCCTGCAGCATGCTTGAACAATTAAATGAAATATTATTAAGTCGTCACTATGTGAGCCAAAAGCAATTAAATTTTGCTCAACATGAAAGTCATGTTACCAATAAGCCTATTGGCGAAGTTCTTGAAAAGCTAGGTATGTTAACCCGAAAGCAAGTTGCGGAATTGACCGCTGAGCTGGTCGGACTCGAGTACATTGACAGTGATAAAATACTGCCTTCTTTAGCGGCGCTAAAGCTTTTTAATTTTAACTTTTGTTCACGAAATAATTTTATTCCGATCGCCATAGATGGAAATGAAATTGTGTTAGCCAGCTCTGAAAAGAATGAAAATATTGTACGTGAAGCGGTCTCAAAGCAATCACACTTAAAAGTAAAACAATTTTATTCTGATGCTAAAGGGATTCAAAAAACTTTATACCATTACTACTTTTCGTTAGACAACCCCATAGAAGACGTTATCAGTCGTGAGGTTAATAATGTTTTGCAGGACGAAAATGCGGTAAGAACATTGGATGATTTACTTAGCCATATTATTCACCTTGCTGTTAAAAAACGTTGTACTGATATTCATGTGCGTCCAATGGATACTTCAATTAACGTAGCATTTCGAATAGATGGCGTTATGCATTCTATGTTCTCGTTAGATAAGCGATTACATCGATTGACAGCGACCATTAAATTACGCTCTTCTATGGATATTGCCGAATTTCGTTTACCACAAGATGGCGCTTTTGATGTAAAGCTTAATGAAGATGTTTTTGATATTCGTGTGTCGACAATTATTTGTTCTGAAGGTGAAAATGTTGTTATGCGTTTATTACCTCGTAACCATGAAGCAAAAGTGTTGCGAGATTTAGGTTATGAAGAAGAACATTTATCCATTATCAATCGCATATTTAAACATCCAGCCGGTATATTCTTAATTACAGGGCCTACTGGCTCAGGTAAAACAACCACGTTACACGCTGGATTGAGAAACGTCGATTTACTTGATAAAAACGTTTTAACGGTTGAGGACCCTATTGAATATCGTATACCTCTGGTTAGGCAGACACAGGTGAATAATGCCGCTGGTTATACGTTTTCAAGCGCTATAAGACATTTCTTACGTCATGATCCTGATGTGATTTTAGTTGGTGAAATTCGAGACGCTGAAACAGCGAAAACAGCTATTACAGCGGCAGAAACAGGTCACTTAGTGCTTTCTACTCTGCATACCAATAATGTCATGGGTATTGTTCCTCGCTTACTGTCTTTAGGTGTGCCTTTGCACATGATTACTGATTCATTGGTTGGGTGTATATCGCAAAGACTGATTAGAAGAGTGTGCGGTAGTTGTGCTGAGATGGTTAAACCCACAGCGGAAGATATGGAATATCTGGACATTGATGAAAATCGTTTGTTGAGAAAAGGTAAAGGCTGTGAACATTGCTCTGACACTGGGTTTATTGGTCGCGATACTTTATATGAAATATTACCTGTAAGCCCTGACTTTTTGGCTGCATATGAAACCAACTCAACAGTAGTTGAAATTCAAGAGAAAGCTTTGGCTGCTGGCATGGTAACGGCTTATGAAGTAGCTAAAAAGAAAGTGCTAGCCGGCAATACCAGTGTGTCAGAAGTTATTTATTTAGCGCCAAAACCGGAATAAAAAGGAAATATCATGGCATTGTTTAGATATAAAATATTAACAACAGCTGGTCAGGCAGAAGAAAATGTAACGGATATTCCTGTAGATACCCCCATTGCAGCACACGAATATTTAGAGCGTAATGGTTCAATGGTGATATCGGTTTCTTTGATTCCAGCGCTCTTAAAGCCGATATATTTGGTTAGAAATAGTTATTATAAAAGACAAATTAAACGTGGCGATATAGCAGAGTTTCTTCGAAACTTGGCCATTATGCTTAAATCAGGTGTTCCTATATTAGAGGCATTAACTGAGTCATCTGAAAACGGCTCAAATCCTTATTTATCTTTTGTAATTTTAGATATTAAAAGTGCGGTAGAGTCAGGGGTAAGTCTATCTGTTAGTATTGAGCGCCACATGGATATATTTCCTAAGACTGTGTTTTATATGGCTAAAGTTGGAGAGGAAACTGGTCGGTTAGATACTACGTTGATGGATGCTGCACAGCATTTAATTAAAATTGATAGAATATTTGTCGATATTAATAAAGCCTTAATGTATCCGTTATTTGTGTTAGTTTTCGCGCTGGGTGCTTGTTTTTTCTGGCTCCACTATACGGTGCCGAATATGATGGAGTTGTTTGTGGCTATGCAGGTTGAATTACCGGCAATTACAGTAGCTGTTTTAGATGCGTCTGAGATAATTACAACGCAGGGACCAACATATCTTGCCGGCTTTATTGTTGTTATATTGTGTATTGTACAAATGTATAAAAGAAGTGTTTTGTTTCAATATAAATGGGCTGCATTCGTTCTTAAAACCCCTGTTTTCGCTAATTTAATTATCCAATCTAACTTATCTTATATATTTGAGTATTTTGCTTTGTTGTCAAAGTCAGGTATTGATATTCGAAATTCGTTAGGTATTATTTCTGATGCGGTAAGTAATCCTATTTACAGTGAAAAAATGGGTAAAATTAAAGTTGGAATTGAGGCTGGTAATCGGCTTTCGACCCAATTTAAATCCGTTGGTGGTTTCCCTCCTGTTTTAATTAGAATGATTGCAACCGGTGAAAATAGTGGACGCTTGTCAGAGCAAATGGAATTTATTGCGAGTGATTATGCGACTAAATTACAAGATGCGATTGATAAATTTAAATTGATGATTGAACCGATGTCTGTAGTTTTTGTTGGGGCTTTATGTTGTTTATGATTGTGGCGTTGTTTTTACCTGTTTACGATTTAATTGGGAGTGTGACGGGTTAATATGAAAAAATCGATAGCGTTGTTTTTATTATTGTGGTCATTTTCAAGCTTTGGTGCAGTACTGATGCAGTTTGATAGCTCCCAAAAATCAGGAGATATAAAACAGAATGTTATAGTTAACCAACATGGCGTGAGAATGGAGTTAGGATTAGGCACCTATTATTTATATTTAGCGAAGGTGGATAAACTGTATATAGTCATGGGGCAAGCAGAACGTTATCGAGAAATAAACCAGACAATGATCTCAAGTTTGTCGTATGAAATGAAATCAGTAAAAACAATGATCCAGCGTTTTAGTAACTCTCCAGAATTTGCGCAACACTTAACTAAAGAAGATAGAAAAAAAATGGATAAGGCGCTGGCAGACCTAAATCAAGCAAATAAAAAATTCGATGCGGTTAACCAGCAATTTACACAACAGAAAAAGTTGAATGAAAATATTAAAGTAAAACCAACATCTGCGCTTAAACGAGTTGCTGGAAAACGATGCAAAGTGCATCATGCTTTTATAGACGCTACCCCAATACTTACACTATGTTTGTCAGATCAGAAGGCGCTAGGTATTCCCGTGGAATTTATTCAAAACTATAATAAATTTCGACAAAGAATGTTAAGCATGTCTGGTGTCAAAGCTAAATTATTACATGATAAATCGGAACTAGCTTTATTGATGACGTCACCAGATAAAAAATCAGTTTATAACCAAAAGCTAGTGGATATTAAAAATGTTAGTACTTCATCAACTTTTTTTACAGTACCAAATAATTACATTAAATTTTAAAAAAAGTTGGTTGAAATGGCTGAAAAACACTCGAAAAATAAGCGTTACTTTTTTCTCTTAATATTAAGTTTGTTAACTGTGGTTACGGTAGGCATAACCATTTCTAGTTATATTGCATTAAAAAATGACTCTGTCGCATTTCATCTGTCGATGAAAAACACTGTAGTTAAACAAACAAGCGAGTCTGCAGCGCAAATTAGTCAAAAACTGTTAAAAATTCAACAGCACGTCATTAGGTTTTCAGAAATAGTGACGGCGAGTAAAAATAAACAAAATATTGAAAGTATATTAAAAGCAGAGTTTGAGAAAAACAAAGAGTTATTCACTTTAAATGTTACCTTTAAGCCCTTTTATTTCTCGCCAGAGCGACAATATTTTAGCCCCTATTACCAGCGTATTAGCGAAACAAATACTTACTCTAATTTAACGTATTACGATAAAGATTTAGAGCAATATGAATGGTATCACGCGCCAATGCAAGGAAGGTCATTATGGACAGAGCCATACTTTGAAAATAATGGCGTACATATGACAACATTCTCAGTGCCTTTTTATGAATCTGCGTCAGCAAAAATTAACGGTGAAAAACCCATAGGTGTGATCCCTTCAGACGTATCATTAAGTTTTTTGACTACTGAACTTAAAAAATTTCCCTTTGAAATTGATGGTTATGCAATGCTATTTTCTAATAAAGGAAAATTGATCTCTCACCCTATTTCTTCAGTTGTGCGAGGCGATAATGATGTGAGTACTTTAGTAAAAGTGCCAGAATTCAATTTTTTAACCACCGCTGACCAATGTATAGGGAGCGACTACAACGGGGTGCGTATTCACAGTGTCGAACAAGAGTCATCCCAGACATACCTTATTGCTTGTACTAAAGTGGCAAATACTGACTGGACACTTATTACTAAAGTTTCTGCCGATGCCTTTAAAGCGAACGCTGATACTATTAGAAGATCCAACATTGAACTTATTGTTTGGGGAGTGTTGAGTATACTGCTTGCTAGCTTTTTGTATATTGTGTTTGTTAACAACTTTGAAGTGCTATGGAGCATTTCAGTGTTTGTGGCTTCTTTGTTTATGCTGGCGACAATTTTGGTTTGGGTATTAGCTAGAGTATACCCAGTAGAGGGAGGTGTAAGCTCTATCACTGTTTCAAGTATTGCTCAAAGAGAGGCTTTTGAACAAGGTTTAACACAAAGGTTGCATGACATGCGCCTACCGAACTCCATATTTTTACCTACGGGTATAGCGGTAGAATCACTAGAATTTATCACCGCGAATAATGTAAAAATTACTGGTTTTGTTTGGCATAAATTTCCCCCTCAAATAGCACCGCATGAGCGTAAGCCATTTTTACTCCCTGAAGCCGTAAGCTCTGAAGTCGTTGAAGTGTATCGTGAAAGTTCGACTAGTGGCGAAGAGTTAATTGGCTGGAGATTTAACGCACAACTTCGTCAATCTTTTGATTACTTTAAGTATCCTTTTGATCAAAAAAATGTGTGGATTAGACTATGGCCTGGACAGTTTGGCAAGGGGGTTGTTTTAGTACCTGATTTTGAGTCTTATAGTCAGATTGGGCCTGGTGCTAATATGGCGATAATAGATGACATTGTACTTAATGGCTGGTCGTTAAAAGCAAGTAACTTTAATTATATATACCACCAATATAATAGTAACTTTGGACTGTCGGGTTTTAATACCCAAGGTAAAACACCTGAGTTATATTACAGCATTATGATCGAAAGAAACTTTATAAGCCCATTTGTTACCTCGCTACTACCTTTCATGATTATAGCGAGCATTTTGTTTATTACTCTTCAAACCATTCCGTATTCTTCCTATGGCGAAATCAGAGATAATATTATCGCTATAGCTTTCACTATACTACTTGCACATTATAGTATGCGTGAACGTCTTTCAATTTCAGAAGTTGTTTATTTTGAATATTTTTATTTTCTTTTGTACTTAATTATATTCAGTGTCATGGTCATAGGGCATCAATATTTTAAAAATGAGCGAAGTAGTCATAAGAACCACCGGTGGTTTAAGTTGTTATCATTCGGCTATTGGCCGGTATTATCTTCGACAATATTATTACTAACGCTCAGTACGTATTATTAGAGATTTAAACCAGAAGAATACTTGAGGAAATCTAAATTTGATCCAGCTACATAATAATGAAGTGGCTGTATACTCAAGTTTTTGAGGTTTTAATTTAAAAATAAAAAGAATGGGGTGGCGGGACTTAAAGCCTCGTGCACTTGAAATATCGGAATCACAACTAGGTCGTCGAGGGTTTAGTAGGATTAATGTGTATCAAGCTAGATATTACGGGTTTTGTTCATGTAATAGCTTGGATTTAAGGGTAATTTGTGGTGATGTACAACTTACCCTTTATTTATTATGTATGGCTATTTAAGGCTTAATAAATAAAGCTCTTTCCATTTTTCTACGTTTAACTTGATGAAGGTTTACCTTTTTATTAACTTTATTCCACATTAAAATGGCATCAGCTGCTTCTATCGGTAAATTGTTGTTAATTTTTTTCAGTACTGTCGACTTATAAAAATTACCACTACCAATATTATACGAGAGGCAAACCATTGCACTAAACTGATTTTCTGTTATCGGCACTTTAACATGTCGGGCAACGTCTTTTTCAAATCGATTTAAATCTTCTTTTAGCAACTTCTCCGCTTGCTTTTGCGATATCTTCATTCCTTTGTGAACATCAGCCATATGACCGTAACCTATGAGGAAAGCACCTGAGAGACCTCTATAAGCATTGAGGCGAACTCCTTCAAATTCTTTAATAATATTAATGCAGGCGCGGTTTGTTTTAAACATGCTCGGGTCATTTTTTGTTATCGATGACGATTGATTAGATGGGGTAGACTGATCCGACACTCTAGGCGTTTGGCTACAAGCGCCAAGCAAAGTAATTAAGCCATATAGAGCAAAATATTTTAATTTCATCATTTTCCTTGAATCTAGATTGTATAAATTAAACTTACCACAACACATGCACGGCGCTGACATGAACAAGAGTATTCTCGCTTCGACTTGCAAACGAATGGTATGGCTCCTCACCTGTGTGTTATCAATAAAGGTTAAATTAGGAGAGTAAATCTACCTTTAATTAAAGCCGCTGATACCGATTTAGCCAAACTTATTTTTAGACTTCGTGGAGTTGATAAGCATGACTAATGAGCTAAAACATAAAAAATACATTTTAAATAATGGCTTGTATTAATCAGCCCATGTAAGTGCAGTAAGGAAAGTATGTAAGCATAAATAAAGTCAAATACACTAGCCAAATAAGAAGGTTTTTTGATCAATACACGGCGAAGTACGGGTCAGTTAAATGGTATTAGTTGTCGTTACCATCACATGAATCATTTTATTCTCGTTATAATAAAAAGCCCCGATTAACGAGGCAATTTATTAAATCAGCTAAAATACGATTACATTTTATTTAGCCGAATTATTGTTAAGTTTACATTATTGCAGCTTTTTACTCATGCCAGTAACTAAACGTGTAAAGGTCACTTGCGCATAATCACCATTTTTCTTATCAGTTTTCCAGTCACCTGTACCTAAACATTTAGGGTACCAAAAGCCAGGGTCGTCTTTAATGCTACATTGATTATATGCACCAGCTTTAAAAAACAATGCATCACCTTTGTAGCCATGAGGATGGTCGAATTTATCAACTTTACCGTTAGCATCAATGTTGTTTGCTAAGTTAATTTGAAAGGTAACTGGCTTGTGCCGTGCGGTTGTAAAAGTTAAGTGCATAATATCTTCAACGACATTTATTTCATAGCTGAACGCTTCGTTTAACGCTATGCCATTTTCACCAGGTTCATTGCTTTCACTCCACAATTCACCCCAAACTGGGTAGGCAATATCTACACGGTTAGGATCTGCTTTTGGTAAGTTGCGTTCATAATTCCAGAATACTGAACCATATTGATGATTTGGCCATTTTTTAAAATATATTTTTATCGGCTCATTACCATAGCCAAAGCCATTTCCTTCAGCGACGATAGTTTTATCTTTAGTGGCGTGAATTTGCCCTACAACAACGGAATAAGCAGGATTTTTTTCTGGGTAAGTAGCGCGTTTTGCGACATGGTTAACTTTAACTGTAGCCTGTAAGTTACCGCCTATTTGTGCATAACTTTGAGCGTTTTTGTGTGATTTTAAAGAGAAATTATTGCCTGGCGCATAGTTTGTTAACTGAGGTCCGCCTAATAACTGATGCAGTTCACTCCGTGTGTTGCTTGAATTGGCTGTGGTAAAGGCTTTATTGGGCGTAGCAAAGACCATATTATTTTCGTCATCAAGGTAAAAATAATCAGGATGGCTATAATTTTGAATATCAATTTTGCTTACCTGATCAACTTTGCCATTATTATCATTATCTGTCGGAATGGTAATTTTCCATGTTGATAAATCAAATTTAGCTGCAGGAATTGGCTTGCTCGATGTTTCGTTTATTGTGTTTTTAGCACAACCTGCAATCACTATAGTTCCTATTATTGCTGAACTTAATACTTGGATAAATTTCATCTTGATATGCCTTTAATAAAAATTGATAAATTGTGCTTAATACCCGACGACTATTTATTTGCTATAACGCTTTACAGGATGCTCTTATGGTTAAAGTAGATAACAGCATAGCTCGATGCGAGGGTTGAACAGCATTGTTAATAATATGGATATATATCTAATAAAGTAAGCTTTTTCCTCACATATCTATAGAATTTTCAAAGGAGTGATAATACATAGATATTTATAGTATTAAAATGCTAAAAGGTTTTGAGTTTTGAAAAGGCAAGAAAAAATGGGGTGGTTAAAGGGACTTGAACCTTCGCGAACTTGAAATGCGGAATCACAGCTAATTACGATCGAGTTGGTGATTTTTTAAATAATTGAATATAAAGAGAAATATAAATAAATGGGGTGGCTAAAGGGACTTGAATCCTCGCGCACTTGAAATGCGGAATCACAGGTGGTTACTATCGAGTTGACGATTTTTTAAATAATTGAATATACAGAAAAATATAAAGAAATGGGGTGGCTAAAGGGACTTGAACCCTCGCGCACTTGAAATACGGGATCACAGGTGATTACGATCGAGTTAACGAATTTCTTAAGTAATTGAAAACACATGATATATAAAAGAATGGGGTGGCTAAAGGGACTTGAACCTTCGCGAACTTGAAATGCGGAATCACAGGTGATTACGATCGAGTTAGCGAATTTCTTAAGTAATTGAAAACACATGATATATAAAAGAATGGGGTGGCTAAAGGGACTTGAACCCTCGCGCACTTGAAATGCGGAATCACAGGTGATTACTATCGAGTTGACGATTTTTTAAATAATTGAATATAAAGAGACATATGAAGAAATGGGGTGGCTAAAGGGACTTGAACCCTCGACAACCGGAATCACAATCCGGGGCTCTACCAACTGAGCTATAGCCACCACTGATATTACTTGAAGCGCCCAGTGATAAGGCGCGAGGATTGTATTGCATTTTATAGTGATATGACAAGTGAAATATTGCATTTCGACAGGTTTTTTTTGAATTTTTTAGAGTGATGAATGATTTTTTGCTTGGCGGTCAGCTATTCGGTTATTTCAACTTTTACCATTAACTTGCTAATATGAAGTAAAGCTATCTAATAAGTTAACCATTATGTCATTAGAAAAAATATCAGCGCAAATTTCTGACTCTCAGCAGGGTAATGCTAAAAAAATGCCGCCGGTTGAATTATGGGATCCACCTTTTTGTGGTGATATAGATTTAGAAATAAAGTCGGATGGTAGCTGGTTTTATAATGGTACTGTTTTTAAACGTTTGTCTTTGGTGAAATTATTTGCCTCGGTTTTGAAAAAAGAAGCTGATAAATACTTTCTAGTAACGCCGGTTGAAAAAGTTGGAATAATGGTGGCTGATGCACCTTTTATTTTAACGCAATGGCAATGGTTAGATGAGCAAAAAACCAGTATGCAAGTTACGACTAATTTAGATGACAGCTTTATTTTAAATGCTGATCACCCCTTAGAAGCTAGTGAAGATGGTGCTTTATACGTTAGGGTTAGACGTAACTTACAAGCTAAGGTACATCGTAATGTTTATTATCAATGGGTTGATTTAGCTCGTGAAGATGACAAGGGTAATGTCGCTGAATTGGTGTTTTTCAGCGCTGATTGTCGATTTAGTTTAGGGCAATTATAAAGCTAATTTATATTACCCGAGAAAAGCGTTGTGTGTTTATATGTTGTTTTAAGTATGCATCAAAGCTCATGCAAATATTGCGGATTAACAGCCTAGCCTTTTGATCGACACGAAGGTGATCTCTAGTATTACTGATTAACCCATCTTGAATGAAGGTTTGCAGCAAAGGTAAGTCGTCAGCAAAGTAGTCATCAAAACTAATAGCAAATTTTTCATTAATTTTATTTTTATCGAGGTAAAGGTTACACATAAGTTCGCGAATAACCTCACCTCGAATAATGTCATCGCGAGATAAATTTACCCCTTTTTCATGAGCATGTGCCTTTGTAGCAATCGCTTTATAATAGCCTTGTAGCTCTTTGGTGTTTTGGCTGAAACTATTACCAATGGCACTAATTGACGAAACACCTAAACCGAGTAAATCACAACCACCTTTGGTTGTGTAGCCTTGAAAATTTCGGTGCAAGTCTCCGGCATTTTGAGCGATAGCTAATTCATCTTCAGGTTTTGCAAAGTGATCCATACCAATGAATTCGTATCCAAAGTCACAGAGCATCTCTATGGCAAGTTTCATCAATGCAAATTTCTCCTCTATGCTCGGTAGCCATTCATCCTTGAGTTTACGCTGTGCGGCAAAGCGTGTTGGCATATGTGCGTAACTAAATAGCGAAATGCGGTCAACAGCCATTTCATTGGCTTTGCTTAGTGTACGAGTAAAGGTTGCTATATTTTGATGCGGTAAGCCGTAGATTAAATCAATATTAATGGATTTAAAGCCGACTTGTTTGGCATGAGCAATAAAGCTGGCAATAAACTCGGTCGACTGTACTCGGTTAATTGCTTGCTGAACTTTTTTATCAATGTCTTGCACGCCAATGCTTAAACGATTAAATCCTAGACTGTAAAGGTGCTCAGCTAGGTTCATTTCTATTTCACGCGGGTCTATTTCAATACTCATTTCTACTTGCTCTGCAAAGGTAAAATTTTCTTTTAGCAGTGCTACTAGTTTTACCATTTGTTCGTGCCGCAAAAAGCTTGGAGTACCACCACCCCAATGTAACTGCTTGATGGTATAGTTTTTGAATAATACCGCTTTTTCGGTAATTTCTTGTGCGAGAAACTCTAGATAAGTGTCAGCTTTATCTCGGTGACGTGTGACGACCTTATTACAACCACAGTAATAGCAAAGGCTATGACAAAATGGGATATGCACATACAAGGACAACTCATTATTGGGTGACTCTTTTATCGCAGAGACTAAGTTGGTGTAACTAAATTGTTCATTAAATTCTAGTGCGGTTGGATATGAAGTATAGCGTGGGCCACTGGTGTTATATTTTTTTAATAGTGCCTGATCAAAAAACTGTGTTGCTCGCATAAGAATACCGATTTATTCATTTTTCGATATTATAGGTAAACTAGCAACTCAAACATTGATCGAGCTCAATACTATGGGCATCTTTGAAGTAAATTAGTTATTTATGGTTTAATTATCGTGAAAAATTTGTCGCGTATATTTAATTTTGGATACAGGGCTTTTTATGAGGTTTTTGTGGGGAAAGTATTGAGCCGCAGTATTCACTAACGGCATCAATAAAATTGTTAATGCTTTAAGTCGTGGATTCACTCAGCATACTATTTCGTTCATTAGCGTACTGGTGTAGTAACTCGATATCTTTACGAATATCGTCAGCCATTTCAGCTTCAAGCTTCATACGCTCAAAATCGAGTTTCATCCGTGATTTTTTATCCAGCTTTTTACGTGCTGATAAAATAGGCATGTGCTTTATAGCTTCATAAAACTTGAATACTGAAGGAAACTGAACATTTAAATTTTGGCTTAATTTTAATGAATCAAGCAGTACGCTTAATCGCCAGCAACCTTCTGCAATATCACATTGCTCTTCTTTCATTGCACGCACAATAATAATAACACTGGAGATTATTTTTTTATCATGCTGTTGCAATGCTAGCTGCTGAGCTATTTCTTTTTGCTCTTGTGCTTGCGTTTGAAGCTTCAATTGGCGCAATAGCTTGACGGCTATTGCTGCTAAAACACCAATAATTACAAAGGCTAATAAAGCTAGATATACCCAAGGATTTGATAGCATTTAAGTTACCTATTCAAATTTTGATAAATCACTATTATTAAACTTGTCCCATAGATCATCTTCTGAATCTGACTTCTGAGTTTGTTCAACAACTTCATCTTCATCATCTAGGCCTAATTCTTGACTGATTTTTTCGTGCTGTTCCATCAGCGTATTGAAATAGTTAACCTCTTCTGACGTTAAGGTTATTTCATTATCTTGTTTTTCAAGTATTTCAAGCAATCTAGGGTCTTGCTCAATACGGCTTAATTGATCAGCTAATGATTCACCTGTTTCAACCACACGGATAGCCGCGATAGGTGAATTATCTTGCACTTTTTTAGCTGGCTTAGTTTTTATCGGCGCATTAACTGGCTTACCTAAATCGATAGGTGTTTTATTACCAATGCGAGGATCTTTATTCTTTGCAGAGTTTTGATTTTGGTTAATTTTTGGTGTGGCTTCTTTTTGACGGTTACCCGCTTCGTTACCATTTGATTTTTTTGCTCTACGCGGCTTTGGCTCTACCAATTTCTTTTTGTCATCTTTTAGGATGCCAATAGAACCGGTGCCTGGCTTGCGTGATTTTTTCGTACGAGACATAGTAATAACTTAAAATAATGAACAATTGTGCTTATTTTACGACATTCCACAGTAAACCGCGATAGAAAGAAAAAAAGCGACGTTATTAACGTCGCTTTTTGAGAAAATGTGGCAATTGCCAACATATATAATCCCGATTCTTAAGTGGCTATCCTAGCCTTTTGTTACGGTCCCTGTTGGGTTTTTAATTTCCAATATTATTTTTATTATTATTTCCGTGCTTAATTTTATTTTTATCGGTCATCCTGACACTTTTTTGAGCTATCCCTAATGCCTTTTTAGGCGAAATATTCAGTGCTTATCCCAAGCTTTATTAAACCATCCGTATTTTAAATTTTCTTCTGCGTTAGTTAACGCTTATTGCTGTCCGTGCAATTATTATCCGTTTTGTTTAGTGCTATCTATGTAGCTGACCCATACTTTACGTGAGTTTCGTCAAGCATCAAGCGGTTTTTTTGTTTGTTTATTACGCAAAAAAACTAAAATTCAGCAAGTCTTTGTTTTTAAGTGTAATAAATTTGTTAATAAGTGTAATTTAATTTTTATTTATTCAATTTTAGTGGGCAATGTCTTACAAAAACGGGCAAATATTTGAATGATTTTTGCCAAACCTTAATTACGAAGCTCTTCGTTAATAAGGCTTGTAGCGTTATTTTTGTTAAATATTAGTCATCTAGTTGGTGTAACCAAGCTGCATGAGATGGCGCTTTTTTAGTTTTTGACCATTCTTCAACCATGAGTGGTGCAACCCTTTTAAGCTCGGCATATTGCTCAATTGTGCCTGTATTTGCCGCTAACTCTAGGCGATGACCATTTGGATCGAAGAAATAAATAGATCTAAACACACCATGATTTACTGGGCCTAATACATCTAAACCGTGTGACTGCAGATCATTTTTGGCTGACACTAACGCGTCTAAATCTTCAACTTCCAAAGCGATATGTTGAACCCATGTTGGCGTGTTTTCATCGCGGCCCATATCAGGAGAGTTTGGAATTTCAAAAAAGGCTAAAACATTGCCCATGCCTGCATCTAAAAATATATGCATATAGGGATCTGGCGCTTTGGTTGAAGGTACTTCATTTTCTGCAATGGCAACGGTGAGTTCCATATTTAAATGTTTTTGATACCACTCGACAGTCTCTTTTGCGTCTTTACAGCGATAAGCCACGTGGTGGAAGCGTTTTAAATTAATCATAAGGTTAGTACTTAAATTATAAATAGAGCGATTATCGAATAGGTAATTTTTACCATAACTCGATAATTCACCCTAATTTTCTGCTGAGTTTTACGACGTAAAGTTGTCAGTAATTACGTACGCTTTAGTTTACAAAGGTTTTATAAAGCGACCTTAACCATTGGGAATAATATCTTGCCAGTGCTTCACTAAAATATCGTCAACGACCTTGAATGCTATACCTGCTAACGGTGAGTCGATAACGGTTATTGTTGAGCTTAACAGTTGGTCATCCCTAAAAAAGTGGCATGTTAGCTCGCTGTTTTCAGGTTGATGTTCAACGATAGCTTGTATCGATTGCTCTGTAACTTTTACTTCGTCAAGCGCAATGAGTACATCGTTAACGGCTAACCCTGCCTTGGCCGCAGGTGATTTTTCTAATACTTGTGTGATCATTAACCCAAAAGGCTGCGCTTTGTAATTTGCACCTATATAAGCGTGAAAATTTGTCTCAGAGGTTGTTTCTAAACTGTTTAACTTTTTGAATTTATGCTGTTGCAATTCAATACCATAATTAGCCAGTTCAACCGTTAAATCTATGCGTTTATTACTGTATAAGTGTTGTTTAAATATTGACGAAATATCTTCACCGCAAAGCATGCTGGCAATATTAATGAAGTCTTCTTCACTGGTGCCGATATTGGTGCGACCAAAATGTATCCATAACTCTCGCATTAAAGTGTCTAAACTATACTGGCCATTTGATTTACTGCGAATAGTTAAATCTAGCCATAACGCAATAATTGCGCCCTTAGCGTAGTAGCTAACAATATTATTAACCGCATCAGGGCCTTGTTGATAAAACTTGGTCCAAGCGTCAAAGCTTGAAGCGGTTATGCTTTGCTTTAACTCACCTACACCGCGATTAACTCGTGTAGAATTTTTCGCTATTATTGCCAAATACTCATCGAAGTTAATGATGCCTGTGCGGAAAAGTGAAAAGTCATCGTAATAAGAGGTAATTCCTTCGAAAGCCCATAACTGCTTGGTGTAGCTTTCTTGTTTTAAATTGTAAGGAACAAATTCTTTTGGCTTTATACGACAAACATTCCAGGCGTGAAAATATTCATGTGAACATAAACTTAAGAAGGTTCTATAATCTTCAGAACGCTGTGATGACGACTGTTGCGGGTTGGGTAAATCGAAACGACCTGCTTGTAAAATAGTAGAGTTTTTGTGTTCTAAACCACCGAAGCCGTTGGCGAGTAAATGGGTAATAAACCAATACTCTTTAAATGGAGCTTCACCAAATAAGCTGATGTGATGTTGACATAACTTGCTAACATCTTCCGCTAGTTGTTGGGTATCACCATAATGCTTGCTGGTAAATACTAAGTGATGAACAACACCTTCTACGGTAAATTCGGTGCTATCAAACTCACCTATGGCTACTGGGCAATCAATTAAGTGTTGGTAATTATCAGCAGTATATTGGCCAAATTGATATTTTTCTGTGCCATTTGCTCGGGTTAATCCTGTTGCTACACGCCACTGGCTATGTTCGGATAAAGTTGATGGCAAAATACTAAGCTGACAGGGTTGCTCACTTAATTCCTCTACTTGTAAAAATGTTGAGCTGCCATTGAAAAAGCCACGTTGACTGTCTAAATAGGCGGTACGTACTGAGAGGTCAAAAGCGAACACTTGATAACGAACCTGAACCTGTTCATCACTTGCCTCTATTAACCAAGTTTGTTTATCAGTTTTGGTTAATTCAATCACTTCATCTTTGCTGTTAACTGCGCATATTTCGGTAATATTTTTTGCAAAATCTCGGATCATATAGCTGCCGGGCAACCAAGCGGGTAACGTTAACGTATAGCTTTGGCTCGGAGTACTTTTAAAAGATAGCAATACCTCAAATAAATGACTATTTGGGTTAAGGGGGAAATTTGATATTGGATCATATTGGCGCACAAATGTTGACAAGATATTTGTGCTCCAATGTAGCAGAGTTATTTGAATATAACAGCTTGGAAATGCGCCTTAGCGGCAGACTGTTTTATATTTGTACTCATTTAAAGCTAATTCAAAATGACGGTTTTATCTTTATTAATACAAATGCGTTGCTCGGCATGCATTTTCACCGCGTGGCATAGCGCTGTGGCTTCAAGGTCATGGCCTAAATGTACCATTTGCTCAATAGTAAAAGCATGATTAATCGGTTTTACTTCTTGAACAATAATCGGTCCTTCGTCAAGGTCAGCAGTAACATAATGTGCTGTAGCACCAATGATCTTAACACCGCGTTTATGAGCTTGATGATAAGGCTTTGCGCCTTTAAAACTTGGTAAAAAAGAGTGATGAATATTAATAGCTTGGCCACGTAAACTGTTACAAAGCTCGTCTGATAATATTTGCATGTAGCGGGCAAGTATTAGCAAGTCGCCGTTATATTGTTGATAAATATCTAATAAGGCTTGTTCTTGCTGTGCCTTATTTTCTTTATTAACCGGTAAGTGATGAAACGGCACATTGTGCCATTGTGCTAGTGCCTGACAATCTTGGTGGTTTGATGTGATTGCAACAATATTAACCGGTAATACACCCGCTTTCCATTTTGTTAGCAATGAGACTAAGCAATGGTCATCTTTTGAAACTGCAATGACCACATTAGGAAAATTGGCCTTTTCTCGCAATTGATAATTCATGTTCAAAGGCTTGGCTAGCAGTTCAATCGCTTGGCTGAACTCTTCAAAACTTACTGTTAGCTCACGATCATCAAATGCAATACGTGAAAAAAATGTATCGGTATAAGGATCACTGTATTGGCTAGTTTCAGTAATAAATGCGCCATGCTGGAATAAACTTTGGCTGACTTTTGCAAGCACACCTGAAGTATCTGGGCATTGCCAAGTTAAAATGTAGTGATGAGTGTTTGTCATATTGATGAATTTCTATGGTTATATGTGAGCAGTTTCACACTTTACGGCCAAATTGATAAATACTTTTGCGCTATATGTTAAGACTAATTTAAGCGGATGGGTTTTCATCGCTGAGTTTACTTTTATGTTGAATATAAAGTGCTTCAACTTTTTCTCTTGCCCAAGGGGTTTTTCTGAGAAATTTTAAGCTTGAGTTAATACTAGGATCATCGGTAAAACAACGGATTTTTATTTCTTTGCCAAGGTAAGTAAAACCAAAGTGTTCAACGAGTTGTGTGACGATAATTTTTAACGTTAGCCCATGTAGAGGGTTGTAAGGTTGATGATCCATATTGTTTGGCCTTAGCTATTTTGTGCACTATTCTACCATGGCGTGAGTTAATAGTTAAAAGGCAAAAAACAAAAAACGACGCAATGCGCCGTTTTTATTATATTTAGACTAAACAATGTTTAACCTAGTTAATAATGAATTAACTAAAGTGAGCTGCTAATGCTTCGCTGCCACCAATGTTTTTTCCATCGATAAATACTTGTGGAACAGTGTCAGCGTTAGTAATTGCTTTAAACATAGTTAAGTTAACATCTTTGCCAACTTCTAATTCTTCAAATGTTAAACCTTTTTCAGTTAACAATGCCTTTGCTTTTTTACAGTATGGACAAGTTGGCTTGCTAAATACTGTGATGGCAGACGTTTGACATGCTGAAGGATTGATGTGCTTTAACATAGTGTCAGCGTCTGATACTTCAAACGGGTCGCCTGGTAAATCAGGTTCGATAAACATTTTTTCAATAATGCCATTTTTAACTAGCATTGCATAACGCCAGCTGCGTTTACCAAAACCAATGTCAGCTTTGTCTACAAGCATGCCCATAGCATCAGTAAATTGACCGTTGCCGTCAGGAATAAAGCTAATGTTGTCGGCATCTTGGTGCTCTGCCCATGCGTTCATTACGAATGTGTCGTTAACTGACATACAAATAATTTCATCTACGCCATTTTTAAATAACGTTGGTGCTAATTCGTTGTAGCGTGGTAAATGTGAAGATGAACACGTTGGTGTAAAAGCACCAGGTAATGAGAAAACCACAACAGTTTTATCATTAAAAATTTCATCACTAGTACGCGTTGTCCACTCGTCGTTTGCTCTTAATGTAAAAGTAACATTAGGGACTTTTTGTTGCTCTTTATTTTCTAACATAATGGCTCCGTTTATAGTTTATAAAATAGTAGTGTTGCTCGATATGCGGTTATTATCAAATATGATCGGTAATCAGTAAAGTGATTAATATTGTGCTTTGTGATTCATAAAAGCGATTAACTTAAGGTTTTAAGCATTTATTTTAAGGTAAAACTGCACGCTACGCTTATTGTGCTGGTTTATGCTTTATTAGCAAACTCAGTATTAATGGATTTGATTAACATTACCTACGTGAATTTACGGTTGCAGAACGAAATGGTTTCCTGTTTTATCAATGAAGTGGTAAATTATGGTTAATTAAGTTGTATATACAATTACGAGAGGATTAAATGTCTAATAGTTACACGTTAATTAAAGGCTCTGTACCTTTGCTTATTAGCATGCCGCATAACGGTGAAGCGATACCCAAAGATATTGCTGAGGTGATGACAGAAAAAGGACATGAAGTAGCCGATACTGACTGGTACATGGATCGTTTGTACGCTTTTGCTCAAAAACTGGGGGCTTATATATTAGTTCCTAAATTTAATCGCTATGTTATTGACTTAAACCGTGATCCTGACGGAGTTGATTTATATCCAGGTGCTAACAATACAGAACTTTGTCCGACCACCGCATTTGATTTATCACCTTTATATAAGAACGATTGTCAGCCTACTCCTGAGCAAATATCCGAACGTGTTGAACTTTATTGGCAACCGTATCATCAAGCTTTAGCGTCAACAATGCAGGAAATTAAATCTCAATTTGGTCAAGCTGTATTACTTGAAGCCCATTCTATTCGTTCACAAGTGCCGAGGTTTTTTCAAGGCCAATTACCCGATTTTAATTTTGGCAATGCTGACGGTAAAAGTTGTTCACCTGAGTTGATTTCTACCATAGCAGGTTTAGATTATGCCCCTTACACTATGGTTTGTAATGGTAGATTTAAAGGGGGCTATATTACACGGGCCTTCGGTAAACCTGAGATTAATTATCACGCTATTCAATTAGAACTGTCACAATTTACCTATATGAATGAGCAAGCTATGACCTACAACGAAACACTGGCAGTGCAGGTACAACCTAAACTTGAAACGCTGGTTAAAACCCTGATAGCTTTTGCGACGACTGAAAATGCTAATAAAAGTGTAACGAACTCATAAGGTGTAATAATGAAACTTTTTGCTAAAAAAATATTGTTAGCCGATGGCTGGGCAAATGAAAAAACGTTGACCATTGAGCAGGGCGTTATTACTGATATTGCCTCTGGCTATGTAGCTGGCGCTGAAAAAGCAAAAGGTGTTGTTATTCCTGGAATGGTGAACTGTCACTCGCATGCTTTTCAACGCGCTTTTGCTGGCTTTAGTGAGCAAGGTAGTGAAGGTAACGACAGCTTTTGGACTTGGCGAAATATTATGTATAAATTTTTGGGGCAATTAACCTCAAAAGATGTACAAGTTATTGCAAACCAGCTCTATATTGAAATGTTAAAAATGGGCTATACCCGTGTGGCAGAGTTTCATTATCTTCATCACGAAATTGATGGACAAAACCATGACGATTTAGCGTCAATGTCACAAGCTATATTTGATGCGGCTAAAGTGTCTGGTATTGGGTTAACTATTCTCCCAGTATTGTATCGTTTTAGTGGCTTTGGACCACAAGCGGCGACTGATGGACAAAAACGTTTTATTAATAGCGTTGAGCAATTTAACGAGTTAGTGAGTGATTGTTTTAAACTTGCTCAAGCACAACCTAATTGTAACGTGGGTATTGCGCCGCATTCTTTACGGGCGGTTGATAAAAGCTCATTACTAGCGGCGGTTAAGCATGTTCGCTCGCTCGATGCACAAGCACCTATCCATATACATATTGCTGAGCAGAAAAAAGAAGTGGAAGATTGTTTGGCGCACTATGGTCAACGACCAGTGCAATGGTTACTCAACAATGCTGACCTAGATCAATATTGGTGTTTAATTCACGCAACACATATCGATGAGCAAGAACGAAAAGGAATAATAGCCTCGAAAGCTATTGCAGGTATTTGTCCGACCACAGAGGCAAACTTAGGTGATGGGATATTCCCCACCGATGAATTTTTAAGAGAAAATGGCACTTTTGCTATTGGCTCAGATAGCCATATTTCTGTGAACCCAATTGAAGAACTACGTTGGCTTGAGTATGCACAACGTTTAAGTAAGCAACAGCGCGCTATGTTGGCAACGAGCGAACAAAAGTCGGTTGGACAAAATTTATGGCAAAAAGCCGCTATGGGTGGCGCGCAAAGTACCAATAGCAATACCGGAGCATTAGCGGTTGGTAAACAGGCTGACTTGTTGGTATTAGATGATAGCCAATTACGTTTATTTGCTCACGACGATGTTCATCTACTCGACAGTATTATATTTGCTAGCCAACAAAATCCTGTGCAAGACGTGATGGTAAACGGGCAATTTGTTATTCGAGATACAGAGCATGTGCAGGGGCAAGCAAGTGGTGACAGTTTTGCGCGTTTATTAGCGAAGCTTTCAGCTTAGATTAGTTTAATGCGTTTTTAGTTAATAAGACGATCAGCGTATGGTCTGATCGTCTAAAACTATTGGTTATTATAATAAATTACTGTACTTGCTGATGGTATAACAAACTTTAGCTAAATTATCGCGATGTAATTTTGGTGTTTGTTTCTTGGTTTTACAGTATTGCTCGTTAAATGTTTTTACTTTTTCACGACTGCTGGTCATTTCAGCAACAAATGCTTTTTCTTGGCTATTAAATTGGCCAAAATCTTTTGCTAAGTCTTGATATATTTTATCTGATTTTAAACGCACTTTAGTATCTGTTGCGTCTGAAAAGTAACCTAGTACTGTTTGTTTTTGTTCGAATAACCAGCTATTAAGTTTTTCATTGGGATAATAATGAAAATATAATGCGCCAGCGACGATCAAGATCAATAATTTTTTCATACCTTGCCTTATAATTATATGTGCGTACAAATAACAAACTATTTTGTTGTTATTGAAGCAACCACACATAGCATTATCGATTTCTTAGACGAAATGTCATAATAATAGTTATAGAGTAATCAATTTTGTGCCTACAAAGCAATTTATTACAATTTATTGCTAATTTTTTGATAAGTATCGCTAGCTGATCCGTTATAATTAAATAGCCTTAACGTCATAAAGGAACCGCATTGAAAGCAAAAGATAAAAACATTCACGTTAGTCAGCAAATTCCGATTAAAAATGTTCAAATTCATCAGCCCGCTAAGCACGAGAACTATGCACCTCGTGATCAAATTTATGTTCGTAAAGTAAAAGGTGTATTTCAGCAACTGCGTAAAAAGATGAATTTTTTCTTTTTAGCATTATTTGCTGTTTTACCATGGTTGCAATATGACGGACACCAAGCCATTTTATTCGATATCAGTGAACAGCGTTTTACTTTGTGGAGTGTCACATTGTGGCCTCAAGATTTAACCTTACTCGCATGGCTTTTCATTCTCAGTGCATTCCTTTTGTTTTTTGTGACGACCTTTTTAGGGCGAGTGTGGTGTGGTTACCTTTGCCCTCAAACCGTATGGACTTTTATTTTTATTTGGTTTGAAGAAAAAATTGAAGGTACCGCTAATCAGCGTAAAAAGCTTGATAGCCAAGCAATGAACGTAAATAAGTTTTGGCGTAAAGCATTTAAACACTTTTGTTGGGGCTTCTTCTCTATTTTAACGGCGCTTACCTTTGCCGGCTATTTTGCGCCAATGCGTGAAGTGTTTGTGGACTTTTTTACCTTTAATGCCTCATTTGCTTTGGCAGCAACGGTATGGTTTTTTGCATTTTGTACATACGGTAATGCGGGCTGGATGCGTGAAATTATGTGTTTGCATATGTGTCCTTATGCTCGCTTTCAGTCAGCGATGTTTGATAAAGACACGTTAACCGTTTCTTACGATGCTAAACGTGGCGAAAATCGCGGGCCACGTACCCGCAAAGATGTACCAAAAGATGTTGGTTTAGGAGATTGCATAGATTGTAATTTATGTGTTCAGGTTTGTCCTACCGGTATTGATATTCGCAACGGCTTGCAATATGAGTGTATTAACTGTGGTGCCTGCGTTGATGCCTGTGATGATGTTATGGAGCGAATGCGTTATGACAAAGGTCTAATTCGCTACACTACAGAGCATGAGCTCGAAGGGAAAAAGGTCCACCTTATTCGAGGGAAATTGATTGGTTACGCACTTGTATTGATTGTAATGACCAGCTTATTAGTGATAGAAATGGTGAACCGAGTGCCGGTATCACTCGATATTATTCGCGATAGAAACGAATTAGCTAAAGAGAACTTTAATGGTGACATTGAGAATGTTTATACTTTAAAAATTCTTAATAAATCTCAAAAAGATAATCGTTATCGCCTGTCAGTAAAAGGCATTAACAACACTAAATGGCACGGTGAACAAGAGGTGATAGTAAAGGCAGCAAAAGTGTATACGCTGCCGATTAGCCTTTCAGTAGACCCTTATGAACTTGAAGGTTATATGACAGATATAAGTTTTGTTATTGAATTAGTATCAGACACGGATGAGGTCAAGCTTGAACATGAAAGCCGCTTCTTTAATAAACGCTAATGTCAGTATTTGATTTCACGTCGCTATCACCTGATTTAATTCTTGATGGCCTAGAAAGTACTGGCTTAATTGTCGATAGCGGATTGCTGGCATTAAACAGTTATGAAAACCGTGTTTATCAATTTCATGATATTGATAAAACTAAATATGTGACTAAGTTCTACAGGCCGCAGCGGTGGAGTGAGGCTGAAATTAGAGAGGAGCATGAGTTTTCTTTTGAGTTAGATGAAAATGAATTACCTTTAGTGGCGCCAATGAAAATTGATGGTGAGTCTTTGTTTTCATATGAGGGTTATCATTTTGCTATCTTTCCATGTCGTGGAGGGCGTATTTTTGAGGTCGATAATTTAGACCAATTAGAATGGATGGGCCGATTTTTAGGACGCATTCATGCGGTTGCCGCTAAAAAGCCCTTTACTAAAAGACCAACATTTAACAGTGAAGAAATGTTGCAGCAAGCACAGTTGCTGATAGAGAAATCTAACTTTGTTCCTTCAGGATTAACATTACCGTTCTTTACGATTTTAGAACAAGTGATCAAAGTTGCAAGTGAACAATACCAACCTAAATCACAGATTCGCCTGCACGGTGATTGTCATGCCGGTAATATATTATGGACAGATAAAGGCCCGCACTTTGTCGACTTAGATGATTGTCGTATGGGGCCTGCAGTACAAGATATTTGGATGATGCTCAGTGGTGATCGACAACAGCAGTTATTGCAGTTAGATACTATATTGTCTGGCTACGATGAATTTCATAGCTTTGAGACCAATCAATTGCCTTTAATTGAATCATTGCGTACTATGCGAGTAGTTAATTATATGGCATGGCTATGTAAACGCTGGCAAGACCCTGCTTTTCCTCATAATTTTCCGTGGTTTAATACTGAGAAATATTGGGAACAACAAATTTTGATGCTTAAAGAGCAAATGTCAGCACTGCAACAGCCTCCGTTAAGCTTACTCCCTTATTAGGTTGGCTTAGCACTATTATTTTATTTTTTAATGATTAGGAATTGTATTTTTATGAAAAAGTTAGTGAGCTTATTCGCTTTAATGTTATTACCAGTATTCGCATTCGCAGCAAACTATACTGAAGGCGAGCATTACACTAAGGTTAATGAAGAAGTTACCGCGAAGTCAGAAGTACGAGAGTTTTTCTCATTTTATTGTCCTCATTGTTTTCAATTTGAACCGTTTATGGCTAAGTTAAAAACAGCTATACCTGCAGATACTAAGTTCGAAATGAACCATGTTGACTTCTTACGTGCTGCTTCACCTAAAGTGCAACAAATGTTGACTAAAGCGGTTGTTGTTGCTCATCAAATGGGTGTAGAGAAAAAAGTTATTGGTGCAATGTTCAACTATATTCATGTGCAAAAAGCCGTATTTACTTCAGAAAAAGATATTCGCAATGTTTTCGTACTTAATGGTGCAGACGGCGAAAAATTCGATAAGTTAATGAAGAGCTTTGGTGTAGTAAGTAAAGCCAAAGCAATGAAAAAGCAGCAAGACTATTTTGCTAGTAAGGGTGCTTTGAAAGGTGTACCAGCAGTTATTGTTAACGGTAAGTACCGTGTTGATGCTCAAGGCCTTGACCGAAATAACTTTGAGCAAGATTACATCAATCTTGTAAATCACTTATTAACGTTAAAGTAAAATTTATAATGTGATGCAATAAAGAGGCTACGGCCTCTTTTTTATTGTCCGCTCACTTATTAATAGGACGATATTAATAGGTCGACATTTATGGCGTAGATCAAATGAACTACTTGGCGACATAATGATACCAAGCTATTGCCAGACATAGAGTAAACAGCTAACTGGTGTTGTTATATCAAAGGTAGACGCTTGATATTTTTTCTATAAAGATAGCCGCTGAGTAATAATGCCATAACGAGTAATACCAAGCTGAGCATCATTTGCTGCTGACCATTAACCTGCAAGCCTGCGCCCATTAATGAAAATATTGTCATTTGTGGAATAAATCCTACTGCTGAACCGAAAATGAAAGGTGATATAGGTGTTCTTGCCGTTCCTGCCAACACATTCGTTAAGAAGTTTGACCCTGCTGGTACCAATCGAATAATCAGCGCTTTAATAAAGGTGTGATGACTAAAAAAATAACTGACTTTTGCTAAAGGCTCTGGGTACTGTTGCTCAACCAAATTACTTAATAATTTACGCGCTAATAGCAATGTTATTAAGCAACCGACTATGGCAGAAATTGTCGCTAGCAATACGCCAAAGCCAGCACCAAATAAAAAGCCTGCACTTAATGCGGCAATTTGACGTGGCAAACCAATAGCTAAAGCAGGTGTCAGTAATAAGATAAAAGTTAACGCGCCTGTTAAGGTTTTTGGTATTAGCGCATTTAAATACAGCTGAATAGAAACACCATAATCACCGAAAAATATTGTTGCTAAGGTAATGGCTAGCAATAAAGAAGCAACCGTTGTTAGTAAGGCTAACTTGAAGGTAGATTTATTTTTAATCACGCTTAATTATTCAATTTAAGTTATTTTAATGACCAGAAATTAGTGCCCTATTGTCGCACACAATATTTCGATAATAATTAAATGTTAATTTTTCTGTCAATGTTTTAAAAAATAAACAGCTAAACTACCTTGTGCTGAAATGATCATGTCGACTTAATCGTTAGCTAGATGCTTTAAAACTTTTGCTTTCGCAGCATTGAATTCAGTTTCAGATAAATAACCTTGTTTTTTCATCATCACGAGTTTGTCTAAGTCTGCAACAAGTGTATTTTCTTCAGTAGCGTCGATTGAGCTTTTAGTTGTACTAGGTGCCTCATGAGTACTATCAATAAGACTGTTTATCGATAAATCAATATCTTGGGTCGCTTCTGTTGAGTTATCTTCAAAAACTTCACGTTCTATAGCTTTTACGGAAACTGACTTGTTTTCACTAGGCGAAACAACCTTTTCAGGTATCGGCTTAACTTTTATTTTGCGTTTAGTGGTTAGTGTTGGGTTGATATGCTGAGCCAATAGCCATTGCCAATCGATAGCTTTATCAATTACTTGTTGATATTTTAGCTTGGTATGGCGAATATTTCCTACGCGATAATAAAGACATATCATATAGTGCTGTTTTTGATCGTCGGTTAAACACAATTGAATTTTTCTGTGTTTGTCATTAATCATTTTTATACGGTGTTCACTACCAAATGCCGCTAAGACTAAGCTTTCTAATTCGTTTGAGAAAGCTTGTGTTGTATCGGCACTGATGGTTGAAATAACCTCATCGTTTAATAATATTTCACTGCATATCAATGACGATATTGTTAAGTTCTTTTCAGGGCTCTTGTTATGTCGTTTATAAAGCGATATTGATTTAGTTTCCATATCGATTTCAAAGTTAGCCCATTGTTGTTGGAAAAAACCTTGTTTCTTAGTGTTTGTGCTTCTGACATACCAATATGTGCCTGTTAAAATGAACACAAAGCAGAATAGTATCAGCAAGATACTTTGGCTATTTGAACTACTCGGTAAATCTTGCTTTTTACCTACGTTATTAACAACTGCAGTAGGCTTTTTAATGCTATATAAACGTTGTTGACTATGCTCAAGCAGTAGTAGTTCGCCATTATGTTTTTGGTGTAAACTGAATTTGGATTGTTTATTGGTATTATAGTTGATGAGCTTATGCGAAATCTTAGGCGTGTTTCCCGCATCATCAGTCGAATTTATGGTTAATGCTTGCAACTGCCAGTCATTTTCTTTCTCTTGCAAATGCAGGACTTTCCCCCACAACTTTTTTAAATCTCTGCCTTGATAAAGTAACGTTTTGTGCTTTGTATCCAATATAGGCAAGTGCTTTTTTATCTTTTCTTGTGGAATAGCTTCACGCCAGTCTTCACCTATTTTAGCTTCAATAAGCAAACTTGAGTCAGGTTGGTTAAACTGTACAAGCAACCTATACGCACTTTGCTTTATCCAGTCAAAATGCTCAGTTTTCTGTCCTGCAATGAATATAATTTCATTTTGAATGTCAGCTGTTTTTGAGAAAGGGTTATTAGTTGGAACCGTATATTTTTGTAAACCGTATTTTTCAGGTTTTATCCGCAATATAGACCCTGCGTAAAGCGCTTCGTTTTTCAACGTTTCATTACGGGCAAGCGCAATAAAAAGTAAACCAAAATCATCATGCCAAGGTTCAATATAAGGATTGAAACTAAGTTGTTTAATGGGTTCATCAACTTCCATAATGGCAATTCGCATAACTTCATATTGTTGACGTACCAGAGGTTTTGTTCGAAAGTTGTCTACTTTCCAGCGAACTAAAACAGTATCGTAAAGCGAATTAACTTCAGCGTTAATAGGGGCTAACTTCGCGGT